>NZ_OZ007030.1:664719-997079 GCF_963931595.1 uncultured Subdoligranulum sp. | reverse complement strand
CATCAGGCTTTCCAGATCGCCCGGCTCTGCTGTTCGCACCATAGGCACGTCCCCTTTCCGCCTTCCCTCATTTTACAGGATCGGCTGGATTTTCGCAAGTATCTCGGCGTTGATATCCTCCACCGAACGGATGTCCTTGCCCTCTTTCCCGGTGGAGCATTCGATACGGGTCCATCCGAATCGTTTAGCACAGTACTCCGCTACCGCCCGGCTGCGGGCAATATATTCCCGGTCCTTTTCCTGGATATCTTTTTTGCTCTCGTCCCCGTGATAGCGTTCATCCATCAGTTTCTGGGACACTTCCGGATCCACCGCCAGATACACCACAGCATCCGGCACCGGGATCCCGATTTTTTTATACTCAAAATCGAACAGCCAGTTGAGGAATCCGTCCCAGTGCATCGGCGGCAATTTGGCGCACTGATGGACCGCATTGGAGGTGGTGTACCGGTCCGAGAGCACCAGCCCGCCGGAGCGATAGAACTCACCCCAGTCGGTCTTATAACTGGCAAAACGATCCACTGCATAGAAACTGGACGCCGCATAGGCGTTCACATCATCGGGCTTGTCCCCGAACTGGCCCGAGAGATACATCTTGACCAGTGCCGAGGAATCACTTTCATAGTTGGGAAAGGTGATCTGGCGCAGATCGATGCCCCGGTCCCGGAGTTTCCGGGCAGTCAGTTTTGTCTGTGTGCCTTTGCCGGATCCGTCCAATCCCTCAAAAATAATGAGCTTACCCATGGCAGACCGCCTCCTGCTTCAGTTTCTCGTATTTTTCCCGCACCTCTGCCTGCTGGCCGCAGCACATACGGCCTTCCGGGCAGGGACCCGTCAGGCAGCGCGGACCCGCCGTCGCAAAGATATGCGGGGCCAGAGGCAACACCAGGCGCAGCATCTCGTCGGCCACCGCCCGGATCTCCCACTGGGCACGGTTGCAGCAGCGCAGATTGAAGAAATTCTGCAGACTGCGGCAGTTCATCGTCATGACCATCTTGGTCTCGCAGGCGTTGGGCAGCACAAACCGTGCGTCCTCATTGGCCTGCTTGGAGGCCTTGGCCCGGGCTGCCTTCTCCTCCATGCCCTGTGCCATAAGACGCCGGGTGTGGGCATCTTCCAGAGACCGCACCAGCTCCAGATACTTTTGGGCGTCGGCGTTCATGGCATCGATGAACTGCGCCTTGGCCTCGGGAATCGCCTCAATTTCCGGCGGAATGACATAGCGGAAATCCTCCAGCCGCACATAGCGCTGGCTCTGCACGCTGAAGCTGGCGATACGGTGCCGGGTCACCTGCGCAAGGAACGTGCGGGAGACCCCCTCGATGCCGAAGGTAAAGCTGGCATGTTCAATGGGACTGGCATGTCCCAGGTCGGTCAACTTCTGTAAGAAGGCTGCCGTCTTGTCCGGCGTCAGGCCGTCCAGCAGTGTTTCGATATGGGCATCCGAATAGCAAAGCTTGGCAGCCGCCGCCACCGTCTTTTCAGGGTCGTTGGTATGGGCAATCAGTTGAACCACCATGGATTTTTCTCCCCTTTGTCATTCATCCCCGCCGATTTTCTTCAGCGGCGCATAGTTGGCCATCGTCTTCTTCACGCCCACGCGGTCAAACTGAATCTCCACGATGCAGTCTCCCGCAATGGGCGTTGCCTTGAGCACCTTGCCGCGTCCGAACACGCGATGCTCCACAAGATCCCCCGCTGCATACTGGACCGCCTGCTTTTTGGGGGCAGTCTTCTGCATGCCGGCCAGCGTTGAGGTACCCGCACCCGCCGGGGTGGCCGGTGCACCGCTGTGATGGTTGCTGCCGTATCCGGCGCCGAAGCCTGCCGTCTGTACCGTATGGCGGCCACCATTGTAGTGGGGGCTTTCATGTCCGCCGCTGGCAAACCCACTGCTGTAACCGGCGCCAAAGCCGCCGCGGGGACGCGCGTTATACTCGCTGTTCAGATAGCCTCGGGAGGCACCGGAATAGCCGCTGCGCCCGCCGGGGACATGATTGCTGTAGGTGCCGTATCCGGCGCCGAAGCCCCCCGCCGAATAGGCAAGTTCCGGGCTCTGGGTTTCCTCCATAAGCCCCGGATCGATTTCGCTGAGGAAGCAGGAAGGCGGATTACGGCGGGTCTGACCGAAAATCAGCCGGCTGCGGGAGGTAGAAAGATACAGTTCTTTCTTGGCGCGCGTAATGGCCACATAGCACAGACGGCGCTCTTCCTCCATATCCTCCTCGTTGTAGCGGGCCATGTCTCCGGGGAAGATTCCGTCCTCCATGCCCACCACAAACACATAGGGAAATTCCAGACCTTTGGCGGAATGGATGGTCATCATCGTCACGCTGTCGGCATCCTCGTCGTAGCTGTCCAGATCGGAGATCAGGGCCACTTCCTCCAGGAACCCCGAAAGAGTGGCGTCCTCCCCGTTCTGGTCAGCGTAGGTCTTGACCGAGCTGACCAGCTGGCCCAGGTTTTCCAGTCGGGTCTCGCCCTCCTCCTTCTGTGCCTTCAGCATGGCTTCATAGCCGGTCTTTTTGATGACTTCCCCGGCGAATTCATCCAGGGGCATCGTCACCGAGAGATCGCACAGTTCCCGGTACATTTCATAGAATTTTTCCAGGGCGGCCGCTGCCCGCATCAGTTCCGGATACTGCCGCGCGTCGGCGATGACCTGCAGCATGGGCACGCCCTTCCGGGCAGCCAGTTCCCCCACCTTGTCCACCGTGGAGGCACCGATCTTGCGCGCCGGTTCGTTGATGATACGGCGCAGACGCACGTCATCCCGCGGGTTGACGATCACCGCCAGGTAGGAGTTGATATCCTTGACTTCCTTGCGGTCAAAGAAGCGCTGACCGCCCACAATGCGGTACGGAATACCCGCCCGGGCGAAATAGGTTTCAATGGGGTTGGACTGGGCATTCATACGGTAGAGTACCGCATGATCCCGCAGGTGGGCACCTTCCCGCAGATGTTCGCCGATGACATCGGCAATATGGCTGGCTTCATCCTGTTCGCTGGACGCCGTATAATGATGGACCTTGTCCCCTTCTCCGTTTTCCGTCCACAACGTTTTGCCCTTGCGGCCGGTGTTGTTCTTGATCACACTGTTGGCCGCATTGAGGATATTGGAGGTGGAGCGGTAGTTCTGCTCCAGGCGGATGGTCTTGGCGCCGGTGAAAACCTGTTCGAAGTTCAGGATGTTTTCAATAGTGGCGCCGCGGAACTTGTAGATGGACTGGTCATCGTCGCCCACCACACAGACATTGTTGGTACCGCCCGCCAGCAGACGCACCAGATGGAACTGCGCCACGCTGGTATCCTGGTACTCGTCCACCACAACGTAGCGGAATTTGTTCTGGTAGTACTCCCGGGCCTCGGTGTCCGTCTGAAGCAGGCGCACGGTATGGAAGATCAGATCGTCAAAATCCATGGCCCCTGCGGTTTTCAGGCGGCCCGCGTAGGCCGTATAAATCTGGGAGATCAGTGCCGCCTTGGTGTCCCGGGGCGTTTCCGCCGCCACATCCTCCGCCGACATCAGCTTATCCTTGTAGGAACTGATCTGTGCCACCGCCGACTTGATGGGCAGGAACTTGTCATCAATCATCTTGTCCTTGTAGATCTGCTTCAGGACGCGCTGCTGATCATCCGTGTCATAGATGGTAAAACTCTTGGGGAAGCCGATGCGCTCGGCATCCCGGCGCAGGATCCGCACGCAGGCTGAATGGAAGGTGGATGCGTTCACGTCACCGCCCATCGTCTCGCCCAGCATGGCGCGCAGTCGTTCTTTCAGTTCCCCCGCCGCCTTGTTGGTGAAGGTGATGGCCAGCACATTCCAGGGGCGCGCCGGACGCACCGCCAGATAGGCAGTCTCCCGGGGAAGGTCCCGTCCCGACTGGACGGCCTTCCGCAGTTCTTCCAGATCCTGTTCGGTCACGGTACGGGCCAGCTCCTTGCTGCCGTGTGCGCAGCCGAAACGGATGATGTTGGCGATCCGGTTGACCAGCACCGTGGTCTTGCCGGAACCGGCGCCGGCCAGAATCAGCAGCGGGCCTTCGGTGGTGAAGACGGCCTGCCGCTGAACCGGGTTCAGGCGGGTGAATTTGCTTTCAATATACTGGTCGCGCAGGGCGATATACTCCTGGGTAAGCTCAGGCATGACTTGTTTTCCCTTCTGTGTATAGAATCAATCAGTCGGCCGCAAAGGGGTCGCGGATATTCTGCAGCGTCTTTTTCCACGCTTTGGGGGTAGCATCCCGGAAACCGGCTGTCAGGTATTTTCCTTCGCTGAGGCTGATGGCAGTTCCCCGTGCCACGCAGTTGATGGGATCGGGAGCAATGGCCACATCCACATGCAGTTCCCCGGCCAGGTAACTGGCCAGTCCGCGCAGCAGAGAACCGCCGCCGGTGAGCAGCACGCCCGTGGAGGACACATCTGCCGCCAGTTCCGGCGGGGTGCTTTCCAACACCGCCCGGGCGGCGGCCACGATCCGCGTGGCCAGCTCCTGAACCGGTTCGTAGAGATCATGGGTATAGATCAGACGCCGTGCCGGGAGATTGGTCTCCCAGGAATGGCCGCGTACTTCCATGACACCCTCGAATTCGCTCTTGGTACAGCAGGCCACCTGTTTTTTCAGGGCCTCCGCCGTCAGCGGGCCGATGGCAATCTGATACTTTTCCTGGACAAACTGGGCAATGCAGCGGTCAAAGGCATTGCCCGCCACCGGAATGCTGGCAGCGCGCACCCGTCCGCCCATACTGATGACCGCAATGTCGGTGGAACCGCCGCCGATATCCACCACCATACAGCCGTGGGGCTGCCGGATCTGCAGGCCGGCGCCCAGCGCGGCAGCGACCGGCTCATCCACCAGGAAGACCTGCCGCGCGCCGGCAGCCATGACCGACTCCACCACGGCATCCGCTTCCACGCCGGTGATGGCCGCCGGCACGCAGACTGCGATCCGCGGTTTGAAAAAACGGGAGCGGCAGACTTCATTCACGAACCGCACGATCAGTTCGTTGGTCATCCGGTGGTCCTGAATCACACCGTCACGCAGCGGACGGATCAGATCAATATGCGCAGGGGCCCGCCCCACCATCCGCAGGGCTTCGTCCCCCACCGCCAGGATGGTGTTGCTGCGGGTATCCACAGCCCCAATGGTGGGCTGGGTAAACACCACACCCTGTTGTTCGGTTGCTATAATGATCGAGGTCGTGCCCAGATCAATGCCGATATCCTGTTGCTTCATGGTCATTTCTCCGTAGAGGTTCGTTTTTCTTTCGGCAATTCTTCATCCGCGGCAATGGCAGCCGCCGTCACATCCACAGCACCTGCTTTGAGCAGAGCCAGTGCACATGCCGAGACCGTGGCCCCGGTGGTGATGATGTCGTCCACCAGCAGCACCCGCTTTCCGCTCAGGTCTGCACTTTTCCGGCAGGCGTAGGCTTTTCTGGCATTTTCCATGCGATCCGTGCGGCTAAGCCCCTTCTGCGCCGCCGTGCCCCGCACGGTATAGAGCGGTGTTTCCACCGGGATCCCCCATAGTATACCCAACCGCCGTGCCAGCAGCAACGGCAGTCCCGGCAGGCCGGGCTGCGGCTGATGGGGCGGCACCGGCACAATGCAGTGGTAGAGCGGCATATCCCGGAACAGCTCATTCTGCGGCCGCCGCCCCGGGCAGGATGCCGGCGTGGCGCCCCAGATCCGCACCGCCATGCGGTCTGCCAGCTCCCTTGCATACCAGGGATGAAATCCCCGCTTGCACAAAAGAATGGCCTCCCGCACGGTGCCGCTGTAATAGTAAGCCGCCAGGGCGCTTTGCAGTGCATAAAAGTGGTGTTCCGTGGCGGGCAGGCGCGGCGGACGGTGGGAAAGGCGCTCTTCTTCCGCCTTGCAGGCGGGACAGAACGTTCCCTGCACAGCATCGGCACCCAGCAGTTCATTGCAAAAGGGGCAACGCCGCGGGTACAGCCAGGCCGCAGCCTGTTCCGCCGCGCAGCGCCAGTCCAGCGCCCTCATTGTTTTTCCGCTGTGGGCGTCACAGCATCCTTCAGCAGATACCGCAGACAGCTGTACCGCAGATTCTGGCGCACATTGCGCACCATCTGTTCCACAATCCAGTGACTGCCGGTGAGGATGCACAGCTTTCTGGCACGTGTAACTCCGGTATACAGCAGATTGCGGTACCGCAGCCGCGGCGGCACGTCGGACACCGGCACAATGATGGCCGGGAACTCGGAGCCCTGGCTCTTGTGGATCGTCACGGCATAGGCCGGCTCCAGTTCACTCAGCTGATCGGCCGAATACACATACTTCCGGTCATCCATCATGACGGTGACCGAGCGGGCCTCGGTATCCACCTCGGTGATGATCCCCAGGTCTCCGTTGTACGCGCCGACGCCTGCCTCGGCACCGGCGCGCTCAAACGTGATATCGTAATCGTTTTTGATCTGCATGACCTTATCGCCAAGACGCAGGATCTTTGCGCCCTTTTCGCCGCCCAGCTGCGGTTTTTTCGCAGAAGGGGGGTTCAGAACTTCCTGAAGGCAGCGGTTGAGTTCCACACTGCCGGTAACGCCTTTTTTGGCCGGGCAGAGCACCTGGATATCCCGGATCGGATCAAACCCGTATGCCCTGGGCAGACGTTCTGCCACCAGATCGCAGATCAGTTTCTGGCAGGCCTGGCCGTTCTTTTCCATAATGAAAAAGTCATCCTTGGCTTCGCCCTTTCGCGGCAGTTCCCCCTGCACAATGCGGTGGGCGTTCTGTACGATCAGGCTTTTCTGTGCCTGGCGGAAAATTTCAGTCAGCCGCACCGTGGGCACCACGCCGGCAGAAAGGATCTCTCCCAGAATGTTGCCGGGGCCCACGCTGGGCAGCTGGTCGGCATCGCCCACCATGATGATGCGGCAATGATCCCGCGCCGCGGCCAGCAGCGACTGAAACAACTTGACATCCACCATACTCATCTCGTCGAGAATGATGACATCGTATTTCAAAAGATTTTTCTTGTTGTGAATGAAGCGGACGGCACCGCTGCTGTAATCCACCTCCAGAAGGCGGTGAATGGTGGAGGCTGTATGGTGGGTCAATTCGCTGAGACGCTTGGCCGCACGGCCGGTGGGTGCACAGAGTGCCACCCGGTCACATTCCCCCTCATAGAGGCTCAGAATGGCATTGACGGTGGTGGTCTTGCCGGTACCGGGGCCGCCGGTAAGGACCATCACACGGTTGGACAGCGCCATCCGTATGGCTTCCCGCTGCAGCGGCGCATAGGCAAACCCCTGGACAATTTCCAGCGCCCGGATATTGCTCTCCAGGTTTCTGGGCGGCTGTGTCGGAAAGGTGGAAAGCATCCCCAGCCGCGTGGCAATATCCTCCTCCGCGGCCAGCAAATCCGGCAGGAACGCATACTCCACATCCTCAAAAGTGCGTGTTTCCACCTCTTCGGACTGCAACAGCTCATCCAGGCCACGCTCCACATCGTCCGGGGTGACCAGCAGGAATTTGGCCGTAGTTTCCAACAGCTTGTTGCGGGGCAGGCAGGTATGCCCGTTTCCCGCGTTGTGGCGCAGCACATAGAGGATACCGGCGGTAATCCGAAGCCGGCTGGCCAGTTCCACATGCAGGGCCGCGGCAATTTTATCCACGTCCGAAAATTTCAGCTGCAGCGGTTCCCCGCACAGCAAGTAGGGATTCTGGTTGAGCGCCTCGATGGTATGCGGGCCAAACGCACGATAGGCCGTCACCGCATTCTGGGAGGACAGCCCGAACTGGGCAAACCAGGCGATCACTTCCCGCACACCGTACATCCGACGGAATTCGTTGGAGATGGCCGCCGCCTTTTCCGGGGTGATGCCCTTGATCTCGCAAAGCCGCTGCGGTGTCTCGGAGATCACCGTCAGCACATCCTCCCCGAAGGCTTTGACGATCTTCTTGGCGGTAGCGGGACCGATGTAGGGCAAAACGCCGCTGGACAGATAGCTGAGCAGCCCCGTTGTATCCTGCGGCAGCTGCATTTCACAGGATTCTGCCCGGAACTGCTGCCCGTAATGGGGATGGTTGACCAGATGCCCATAGGCCGTGATCTGCATGCCGTTGTCCACACTGCCCACATTGCCGGCCACCACAATGTCCTGATCGCCCACATTGACTTCAAAGACTGCGTACCCGGTATCGGCATTTTCGTAGATTCTGTGTTCCACGACGCCCTCCAGCTTTTGCAGCGGCTGCGCGGTATCTGCCATGGTCCCACCTCCCTTCGGCACACTTCCACAATATCCTTTATATTATACCCCAACTGCCTGTATTTGGCAAACCAAAAAAGCGCAGGGCACGCCCTGCGCTTTTGTTGTATTTCCATAGGATACCAGATCAGTGCAGCGCTGCTTTCAGTGCCTCCACCCGGTCGGTGTTTTCCCACTTGACGCCCAGATCTTCCCGGCCCATGTGGCCGTAGGCAGCCAGGTTGCGATAGATGGGTTTGCGCAGATCCAGGTCGCGGATGATGGCAGCCGGACGCAGGTCAAACACCTTCTTGACGGCTTCCTCAATCTGATTGTCCGCCACCGTGCCGGTGCCGAAGGTGTCCACCATGATGGAAACCGGCTCCGCCACGCCGATGGCGTAGGCAAGCTCCACCTCACACTTTTTGGCCAGCCCGGCTGCCACAATATTCTTGGCAACCCAGCGCGCCGCGTAAGCAGCGGAACGGTCCACCTTGCTGGGGTCCTTGCCGCTGAAAGCGCCGCCGCCGTGACGGGCATAACCGCCGTAGGTATCCACAATGATCTTGCGGCCGGTCAGGCCGGTATCGCCCTGGGGACCGCCTACCACAAAACGCCCGGTGGGATTGATGTAGTACTTGGTGTGCTCGTCCAGCATTTCGGCGGGAATCACCTTTTCAATCACTTCCCGTTTGATGTCAGCATGGAGCTGTTCCTGGCTGATTTCCGGGCTGTGCTGGCTGGAGATAACCACCGCGTCCACACGCACCGGCTTGCCGTCGTCGTACTCCACGGTAACCTGGCTCTTGCCGTCCGGACGCAGGTATTCCAGCAGACCGCTCTTGCGCACCTCGGTGAGCCGCTTGGCCAGTTTGTGGGCCAGGCTGATGGGCAGCGGCATCAGTTCCGGGGTCTCGTCGCAGGCATATCCGAACATCATGCCCTGGTCGCCGGCGCCGGCCACCTCATCGTTGGTGCCCAGCGCAATGTCGGGGCTCTGGCCGTCGATGTTGACAATGACACCGCAGGTATCGCAGTCAAACCCATACTTGGCGCGGTCATACCCGATGGAACGGATGACATCCCGGGCCGTCTCGGCAATATCCACATAGCAGCTGGTGGTGATCTCGCCCATAATGTGGACAAGACCCGTGGAGCAGGTGGTCTCACAGGCAACGCGGGCATCGGGGTCCTGCTTCAGGATTTCATCCAGAATGGCATCGGAAATCTGATCGCAGATTTTGTCGGGATGTCCTTCGGTCACCGACTCCGAAGTGAAAAGAACTTTGGACATACGAAAAAGCCTCCCTTATAAATGTAAGCAGAAGCGCAACTGACGAGAACAAAAAACGCGCAGCCAAAAGACTGCGCGCTGACGCTTATCTTTCGGTTCCCCGCAGGAATTGGCACCTTGCACATTTGTGTAGGTTGTCGGGCTTCACAGGGCCTGTTCCCTCTGCCGCTCTTGATAAGTTGCTATTCTGTTGCAGGACGCATTATAGCACAAGGCTTTTCTCACGTCAAGAGGGATTCCCACCGTTTCTGCGTTCTTTTTGCACCGCGGGGCCCTCTCAGTGCCGGCCGTGCAGAATGGGAGACAGCGGCTTGTAAATCAGGAAGCAGAGAACGGCATCCACAAGGCCTTTGACGAGGGTAAAGGGCATATTGAAAACCAACAGGCATTCCAGCAGACCGTTGGTACCGGGGCGCAGTTCCTGATAGGCGGCAATGATGGCGTCGATGCCGCCGAACATGGCCGCATAAACCGGATAGCTCAGGAAATAGTTCACCGGCACGCTGATCACCGCCATGACGATGGCTCCGATCAGGCAGCCCGCCACGGCGCCCTTGCGTGTTTTGTGCAAGCGGTAGATTACGCCGGCCGTGCCCACAAAGAACGCACCCAGCAGGAAATTGCACAGTTCCCCGATACCGCCCGTGGAGCCGTGGAAGATCAGATTCAGCAGGTTCTTCACAAAGCAGACGGCAACGCCATACACGGGGCCCAGGCTGAAGGATGCCAGCAGCGCCGGCAGCTCCGACACGTCCATCTTGACAAAGGAAGGGATGAACATGGGCAGGCTGAAGTCCAGAAACATCAGCACTGTGGCGATTGCGCAGAGCATGGCAGTCACCGTAAGTTCGCGGACATGGTTGTGTGTTTTGGTCATGAGATTTTCCTCCCGTAAAATGGTTTGCGAAAGCTGATTCGTTCCTGATCAAACTGACGGGAGGCTGGTTATGCTTGCTGCCGGCAAAACAAAAGCCCTGTTGCCGATGGGTACAGCAACAGGGCCAAAAAGCATAGCAAACAGCTTTCCGTTTCTTGCATCCGGACTATACCGTCGGCCCCGGAATCACACCGGATCAGCGGCTGCCCAAGCAGCCGGTCGCGGGCTTACGGTCCAATGAACCGTTTACCGCCGGTGGGGAATTGCACCCCGCCCTGAAACAGACTTTCTACCTGCATAGTATAGCACAGGTTTTACAAAATGCAATAGGGTATGGTATAATATTTCTGTCAAACATCTGCAAACATAGGGAGCGTCACTATGCAAGAATTTGCCTTCAGCCTCGTGCTGGATCTTCTGCCCGCCGTCCTTTTGCTGGTGGGCGCGTTGGTCCTTCCCCTTCTGTATACCCGCATCATCCGCCGGATTCTGAACCGATTGCACGGACATCTTACCGAATGGCTGTATATCCTGTTTGACAGCTATGTACAGCCCACCGCCTTCATTCTGCGCACCGTGCTTTTGTACCTTGCCCTGGTGGTGGTACCGTTTTCCTTCAATTCCCCCACCTATCTTGCGGTGCTGCGCGTGCTTCTGGACCTGGCGCTGACCTTTTTCATCGGACTGGGCGCCTGGCGTGCCGCCCCCATGTGCCGTCTGCTGCTGCGCAGCGCCCAGAACAAGCTGGACCTGACTACCAACAACACCATGGGCCGCTTCTTCGAGAACATCTTCCGGGCGCTGGTGGCCATCTTCACGGGCATCGCCATGCTGGACCACCTGGGCGTACCGGTTACAGGACTGCTGACTGGCGCCGGCGTTGCCGGACTGGCCGTTTCCCTGGCCGCCCAGTCCACCCTGTCCAACCTGATCGCCGGCATCACCCTGGTTCTGGAACACCCCTTCGGCATCGGGGACTACGTGATCCTGGGTTCCTCCGAGGGCACCGTGGAGGACATTTCCTTCCGTTCCACCCGCATCCGCACCACCGACAATGTGGCTGTCACCATCGAAAATTCCAAGGTATGTTCGGAATATATCCAGAACTGCAACCAGCGCAGCAGCCGGCTGTGGCAGTTCACACTGGGCCTGACCTATGACACCACCCGTGCGCAGCTGGACACCGTCTGCCGTGACCTTACGGAGTTTCTGAACGCCCAGCCCACCGTGCAGCCCGGCACTGTGACCGCCACGGTGGATAAATTCAACGATTACAGCATCGATATTCTTGTGCGTGTCTATCTCACGACGCTGCCCTACGGTGATTTTCTGCGGGAAAGAAGCCGTCTGAATCTGGAGATCATGGACCTGGTGGCCAAAAACGGCTGCAGTTTTGCTTTCCCCACCACCACGCTGGATATGCCTGCCAAAAGCTGATTTTTTCTTTTGGCAACAAATGTACCCCGACGGTTCTTTGCGAACCGCCGGGGTATTTTTATGGATTTTTCGAGATGCCATCCCGCTGGCAGGTCACGATCATGGTGTCCGTCCCTGCCTGCGTGGCGATGACAAACTCATAATTGTACACGGTATCCAGCCGGTATTGCAGGCTGCCGTCCTCCTGCCGGGTAGCTATGTAATCGAGGTCCGGCTGCGGCAGTACCTTGTCGTAATACAAATACAGTGTATCGATGTTTTCCACAAAACGCAGCTGCACCTCTTCCTGGGAGACGCCCTGCAGCGTCACCACCGGAATGCCTTTTGTCTGCAGAGCCGGCTTCTGAACCCAGGGATCGCTGCTGTCCCGGTCCAATGTGTAATACACATCCTCTGTCCCCAGCAGTTCACAGTTACTCAGTTCCATCTGTACGCCGGTTTCCGGCAGGTGCTCCGACCAGACCGGTGTGGTATCCACCTTGGCCGACATGCAGCCCACCAGTACAGCCAGACACAGCGGTGCAAGACAAATGCTTTTTTTCATTACGTTTTTCTCCCTATCGGTAAGGATCATACGGCGGGCGTGGGAACTCATCCCCCGGTTCCAGTGTGCGCGGGCACAACCCGATTTCCGACACAATGAACCCCATCAGCATCCCCAAATGCAGGTGCAGATGGCGGTATTGCGACAGGATCAGGGTAAACCGCGTCCACTCGCAGTTTTCCGGCCGCTGCAGAAGATCTTCATCATGGAGTGAAGTCAAATACAGGGACAGTTTCGCCTTGATGGTATAGAAATAATCGTCCATCTGTTTGCGGTCCAGATGGGCGGCCGGATAAATATCCAACTCCTGCAGATCCGGCGTATGGATGGGCGGCTCCACAAAATCATTGGCCTTCGGGTTGATAAACCACTGATCCAGGCTGTGCAGCATATGGTACAGATGCTGCCATAAGGGCGAGCCGCCGTAATGCTTGTCCCACATTTCATCGGGAATGCAGTCCATCACATTCTGGGTCTCCCACAGGGCGCGGACCGTCATCTCGGTAATTACCGCATGATAGGATGTCTCTCGCACGCAGTCCACCCCCTTTTTTCTTGGAGGTAGTATGCCTGCCCTGTAGAAGGTTTATTCGTCCACCAGCAATGTGGGCAGCGTCTTTTCGCTGTACTGGCTGGAGATGATGGGGCTCAGCGACACGCGGGAATAGATGCCCTGTGCCACACCGTCATACACATACACACCGGTGAGATTGTAATACCGGTTTCTGCCGAAGGTACCGTCCGGGCCGATGCCGTAGTTTTCCGTCACAAAGGGCCGGTAGAATTCCTGCAGCAGATAGCCTTCCAGCGGTGTGGACCGCACAATGGTTTCCCACTCCTCATTGGTGCACTCCACACCGGCATGCACGCCGCGCGAAGCATAGGAATCCAGCGGTTTCAGAATCCAGGCATCCTTGTCGGCCAACACACGGGGAATGTCCGAGGCCGCGAAAGTCTTGGTCAGCGGCACATGGGCATCCACAAACGCCCGCTCCTCCGCAGTGAGCAAAGTCTGCGTCTGCGGCTCGTGCAGGATGCGGAAAATCGTCTTGTTGTGAACCAGCTGGGTATGGAAATCCCCCACCAGCAACACCGCATCATCCCGCACGGCCGCCAGCAGCGGACCGCATTCCGCATACCGCTCCAGGATATCGCTGGTGACGGCGCGGCGATAGATGGCATCGATTTTGTGCCCGCCGGGGCCATAGAGCACCTTCTCCTCGGCATTGTAACGCAGGCTCCGCAGGTCGCAGACCTCCGCAGGTACGCCCTGCTCCACAAAAAAGCCCTGGAACACCTCAAACTCATTGACGGTACCGCAGTCCATGAAATCCACAATGGCCACGTAAGGGAGCTGGTCAGTATGGCGGGCACGCTGATACACAGCACACAGCGTTCTGACCCAGCTTTCAAACAGCTCACAGGTCCGGGTGGTGTGGGCAGCCCGGAAATTGCGGTACACCGTGGAGAGCTGCTGAGCCAGATTCAGCTCCCGGTCCTCGTTCATGGCACTGGTACCGTCGGTGTTGAACTCACAGTATTTGTAAGCGCCGGTCTGCTCATTGTAGAAGAAGTCAATGCGTGCCATCGGCAGCAGCGACACCGCAGGGTCGGCGCGCAGGATCAGCTCCTCCGCCACCTTGTCAAATCCAAACAGTGCCCGATACGCAGGGTCCCGATAGTACGCTCCCATCACCTTGCCCAGGATGCCGTACAGTGTGCGGATATCCTCCGCGAACCGCCTGAACACTTTTTCGGTAAACAGCTTGGGCATATAGCAGGTGCGCACATACTCTCCGTGGTGAATGGCAGTGGAGGCCTTCATGTATTCGGTAATTTCATCAAACTCCCGGGCCAGCCGCTCCGGGTCGGAGGCGGCCGCCGCCAGATACGCTTCGTTCAAGGTCTGCAAATCAGTCATTTTCGTGTTCTTCTTCCCGTATGTTTTTTTTGGTCACAATCAGTTTGGCGAAGGGCTCCAGCAGCGCCCGCTCCTCCTGGGAGGGTGTGCGGCTGCGCGCCTGCAGCAGCAGCCACGCCAGCTCCTTGCCGATGGGCCGGCCATACACCCAGGCATTGAAACCGTCCTTGCAGACAGCCATCTTGGCGTTGGCAATGTCCCCGGTGTTGACCCCTTCATAGTGGCGCAGCACATTCTGCAGAGCCGCCTGACTGCCGAAAATCGTCTTGACCAGCTGGGCATAGGCCGCAATGAATTTGGGCGGCATGCAATCCGCTCCGCGGATCTCCACGTAGGTCTTCAGGCGGGCGTCAAAGAAGAACATGGACAGAACATGCTCCACTTCCTTTTTCAGCAGATGGCTGCCGTAAATTTCCTGGGCACTCTTGCGCCCCACCGCCTTGGTCCGATTGCCGCGCAGCGCCACAATCAGCGGCCGCGTCAGGATCGTCTCGGCATACCGTTCAAATCCGAAATCGGGATCCATCAGATGGGGCGGCACGCCGCACCGGTCGCCGTCCACATCCTGCCAGATCCGGGTACGGACACTATAGGCATTGTTGCGGTGCCCCTGATATTCCACGGCGTTATCGCTTAACAGGGCAAAAAACGGTGTGAGCAGGCAAGCCGCCCGCATTTTTTGCACAAAATCACGTTCACTGTAATAATCGACCGACAGCTGGGTGGAGGCCGTCGCCCGCATCATTTGAATTCCGCAGGACCCGGTATTTCTGAAATATCGGTCCATGGCCTCGTAGCGCTGCTTGGGAATCAGCGGCAGTTCCTCCGCCCGGCGGGTGGGATGGTAACTGACAGTCCAGGCGCGCAGTCCGCGGGCTGCCAGCGTCATGCTCAGCTGCAGGTAAAACTGGTTGTAGATATCCATGATTTTCAGCACATTGCCCTGTGGAATGATGCTGATCTCCACCTGGCAGGCCGGTTCCAGGGAAACGCCGTAGGTTTCCGTCGTATAGCCCATATATTCCCCGTCAATCACGATGGACGTATCATAGGGCTGCTGCATCTGCCGCATGACGCTCTGAATCTCGTCAAAGGTCACCGGCTCCCCGCCCGGGTGGGTGACAAAATGCTCCACTTCCAGCCCCAGTGTGAGTTTTCCCTCCGGCTTGCATCCCTGCTGGAAATACTCCACCAGAACCTTTTTCTGTTCATCCAGTTTGGCCATACCCTCAAACTCCCGGTACTTGTCAAATTCCTACTATTTTGGTCCTCCTATTATACCCCGAAACCCGTTATAAGGCAACGGGGCACAAAAAAGTTCCTGCCGAATACCGACAGGAACTGCTTTTTATAAGTCCGAAGCCGCCGGGTAACCGTAGGCGCTTCTGGCGGCACGCACGGCACGCAGAATGGCTTCTGCCATGACCCGTGCCCCCAAGGCCCCCACCACGTCCTGATCGGCCTCCACATCTCCCAGCGAAACCGCATAGATGCTGTCACCGTCGGCCGTCGTGTGCACCGGGCGGATGGCCCGGGCATAGCCATCCTGTGCCATACCCGCAATCTTGCACAGTCTGGTCTTGTCAAACTTTCCGTTGGTCAGAACCACGCCCAGCGTGGTATTGCCCACGAATTTATTTTCCACCACTTCAATCTTCTGCAGCAGGGCTTCCTCACTATCCCGGAAGGTATGGCCGTCCGCTTCCAGCAGTCCTGCCACTTTCTGCCCATTCTTCCAGTCAAACACATCGCCCAGGGCGTTCACCGCCGCCAGAGCCCCCACCTTCAAGGGGCCTGCCTGCACCGCGTAGCTGCCGATGCCCGATTTCATGCAATGGGCCATTCCCAGCGCTTTTCCCACCGTGGCACCGGTACCTGCGCCAAAATTGCCGTCCCGGTAATTGCCTTTTTCCGCATTCCGGCAGGCTTCGTACGCCATCGCCGCATCAGGCCTGGTTTGGCTGTCCGCTACCGTCAGATCAAACAGGCAGGACTGGCATACCAGCGGTACCCGGGTAACCCCCACATCAAATCCGATGCCCCGCTCCTCCAGAAAGCGCATGACGCCTCCGGCCGCATCCAGTCCGAAGGCACTGCCGCCGGAAAGCAGGATGGCGTGGATCACACCGGCGGCCGCCATGGGTTTGAGCAGTTCGCTCTCCCGGGAAGCAGGACCGCCACCGCGTACATCCAGCCCGGTGGGGGCTCCTTCCTTTCCCAGCAGCAACACTGTGCAGCCGGTTCCGGCACCGGCATTCTCCGCCTGCCCGATTTTCAGATTTTCAAAGTCGGTTATGGCAATTTCTTTCATCATTTTCTCCTGTAAAGTAAGTGTGCTTGTCAGTCGTTCATTGGGGGTCGTGGAGCGTGCGAAGGTCGATTCCTTCATATTGCAGAAGACGTTTTTTCAGCGCCAGCCCTCCGCCATACCCCACCAGATTGCCATGGGCGCCGATCACCCGGTGGCAAGGGATGATCAGCGAAATGGGATTGTGTCCCACAGCGCCGCCCACCGCCTGGGCCGACATTTTCCCACCGCTTTCTGCTGCCATTTCCCGGGCAATCTGCCCGTAGGTTTCCAGTTTTCCGTAAGGGATGCGGCATAACCTCTGCCAGACCCTGCGCCGGAACTCGCTGCCCCGGGGGTCCAGCGGGATTTCCTGGGGCGTGGGACGCCTCCCACAGAAATAACGATCCAGCCACGCGCGCCCCTGCCGAAGAATCGGCGCATTTTCCCGTTGTTCTGCCTGTTTCAGCAATGTGTGATCCGCATGCTGTCCGGGCAGCCACAGTCCCATGAGCGCGTTTTCAGAGGCCAGCAGCAGAATGCCGCCCAACGGTGAATCGTAGTGCATGCGATACAACATATCGGGACCTCCTCTGTCCATCTCCTGCCTGTATTGTAGCAGATTCCCCTGCGAGATTCCACCCTGAAAGATCATTTGAATGCATTCTTCAGACAAGATTCCAAAAGATTTTCCAGGAGCGGAAGGCTGTGACCAGTACCGCAGCCCCCGTCATCCCCAATACGCACCAGGCCGGAAGCCGTTCCCATCCCCATCCGTACAGCATCTGCCCCAGCGGCTGTGTGCACTGGGCGATGGTCATCACGAAGGCCATCACCTTGCCGGTCAATTCTGAGGGTGTGCGCTGCTGGATGGCACAGAGGCCCAGCACCGAAAAGACGCTGCCCCCGAGGGAAGCCGCTGCCATCCCCGCCACCAGCACAAAATAACATACCACGGCCTGCCCGCGGACAGCGAAAGCCGCCGCCGACGGCAGCAGAGCGCCTCCAAAAAGTATCAGCAACCACGGCATTCTCCTGGGAGGAAGATAGGCAGCCAGCAATGTAACCAGTACCCCGCCCAGAACGGACGCCAGCCCCAGCGCACTTTCCGCCGCCCCGTACCATGCTGCCGAAAGGCCCAAGTCTGTCCGGACCAGATACGGCAGTCCCACCGTGATGCTTCCCGATGCAAAGAAGTTGATCCCCGCAGCCAGAAGCAAAAGCTGCAGCACTACGGGTTGTTCCCGCCTTAAAAAGTGCACGCTCTGCCGCAGGTCACTGCGCAGGATCTGAAAAGGAGGCTGCCCGGATTTTTGCTGCACGGCAGGCAGATGAATCCAGCACTCCAGAAAGGCTGTCAGCAAAAAGCAGATGCTGACCGCCCGCATGACCGCCTCGATTCCCCACGCCGTATACGCAAGGCTTCCCGCAAAGGGTGTTGCCATACCGGCCACCGATTGGATTTGATTGACCAGCGCATTGGCGCGCAGCAGATTATCCCCATGGTGCAGCTGGGGCACGCAGGCCTGCACGGTGGGCGATTCAAAGGCGCCCAGAATTCCCAGCACGATCTGCAGGCCCGCGATGGCTGCCACTCCGCCCCCCGCCTGCAGAAAACAGATGCAGAGGAAAACAGCAACCGCCGAAAGGGCATCCAACCCGGCCATCAGCCAGCGGCGATTCACCCGATCCGCCAGGATGCCGCCCAATGGTGAGAGCAGTATGGTGGGCACTACGGCAACAGCCAGGACCGCGCCAAAAATTTCAGCCGATCCCGTCAGTTCCAACACGTACATGGACAGCGCGAATTTCAAGGTGTAATTGCCGATGAGGGAAAACATCTGCCCCAGCAGCAGCAAGATAAAACTGCGGGTAAATAAGCTCTGCTTCATTTCTGTTCCTCCATTTGCGAATACATACCAGTAGTATGTATTCAGATAAAAAAGTAGGCGGGCACACCCCCGCCGCATATACATACCAAGAGAATGTATATAGGTAAAATAAAATTGCCCGCAGGCAACTTTATTGTTTTTTTTGCTGCGCCTCTATTCTGGCAAAATAGGGCGCCAGTTTTTCCAGAAGTGCCTCGTCCACAAGCGGCACCCCCATCCGTTCCAGCAACAACCCGATAAACCGGAATTTTCGCATCATCTCTTCGGCGGTAGCCGGATACAGACTGGGTACCATCCAAAGCCCTGTCAAAAGCAGAATCACTTCAGACAGTTCCTTGGGATATTCCGTGTGAATGGACCCGTCGCGGATCCCCTCCTCCAGGAACCGCCGAAGATACGGTGCGATCTCTTGCTGGTTGTCCCGAATCATGCTGGCTAGGAAACGGGGATTTTCCAGAATCGGCATACTCTGCACCGTCATCTCCATACGGGCATCATCACTCTGGTTCATCAGAATGGAAGCGCGGAGCTTTTCCAACCCATTCAGGTCCTTGCGGGCTGCAGCTTCCGCAAACGGATTGTTCCGCACAAACATCCGATCGCCCACCGCCTCCATAATGTCTTCTTTGGATTTGAAGTGGTGGTAAACCGCCCCTTTTGTCAGATCGCCCAGCGCATCCACGATATCCTGAATGGTGGTATTGTCATACCCCTTTTCGAGGAACAGACGCTCCGCCGCCTGCAGGATCCGCTCTTCCGTGATTTCAGGATACTTGTTGCGCGCCATCGGACCAGCCCCCATACATTCTCTTGGTATGTATAATGTACCACGCTTTCCCATCGCCGTCAAGTGCCCGCAGCAGCTTGAAGTAAGAGCCGCAGCACCAACTCATTCCCCCTGGGCCAGCGTGGTTTCCTCCGCCAATAACAGCAAATTCCGAAACGTCGCCCTTTCTTCCTCTGTCATGCGCTGCGTCATCCGTTGAAAGCAGCGATCCACCTCTTCTTTGATTACGGGATAGGCCGCCCAGGACTTCTGCGTTGGGCAGATATCATAGGTCCGCTTGTCCCTGGCGTTGGTATGGCGCTCCAGGAACCCTGTTTCCAACAATTTATTGACCGTCTTGGCAATTACGCTTTTATCCAGTGAAAGACGCTTGGTGATCTCGTCCTGTGTCAACGTCTGGAAATCACAGACGATGAGAATGACCAACGCCTGTGCGGCGGTGAGATCATATTGTGCACAGCTGTTGCTGAGCCAGATGTGTGATTTACGGTAGAGAATGGAAATGGATTTGAATGGACTGTTCATCATATACGGCATAAACCTGTCCCCTTTCTATCCGCATTATAGTCTTTTTTGGTGGCAATTGCAACCAGATATTGACGCAAGGCAGATTCCGTGCTATTGTAAATATAGTGGCAATTGCCACTATATTTTATATTTTACACAAAAAAGGAGTTTGCTTTTTATGGGAAAACCCGAAAAAATTTGGAACCGAAGATTCATTCTTCTCTTCATCACCAACCTTTTGGTGCTGGCAGCGTTCTACGCCTCCATTCCCATCATTCCTATCTACTGCCAGGAGATCGGAATCACCGGTTCCCGTGTTGGTATCGTTCTGACCGCCATGTCTGTGGCCACCATTCTCTTCCGTCCGGTTGCCGGATATCTGCTGGATAATTTTAACCGGTACCGTGTATATCTGCTGTTCCTTGCTCTGTTCTGCCTGTCCTTTCCGGCCTTCATCGCCTTCCCTATTTTCGCAGCACTGATTGTGATTCGTTTGTATATGGGTGCCGTCTATTCCGTATGCGGTTCCGCCACCATGACACTGGCCGGCGATGTGCTGCCCACAACCAAAATCACGGAAGGTATCAGCCGATTCGCCTTTACCGTTTCCATCGGCATGGCTGTTGGTCCCTACGTCGGTCTGCAAGTCCAAAGCCATATGAGCAGCGAAGCCTCCTTCCTGACGATTTTCGGTATTACCGTTCTGGCGCTTCTCTGTGTTTCCTGCTGCCGTATCCACTACCCCAAAGTGCCACGCAAGAAATTCTCCATCCGTGATTCCATTTACGGGCCCGCGCTTCCGTTCATGTTCAATATGATGTTCTTGATGATTCCCTACGGTGCTGTCATCGCCTACTCTTCCATTATCGCCCAGGAGAAAGGCCTCTCCGGATACCTGCCTTATTTCTATATCTTTCTTGTCATTGGTATGCTGGCCTCCAAGCTGTCTACACAGAAAATGATCGACGCCGGCAGCCATCGCATCCTGGTCTATATCAGCCTCGCAATCTTGATTCTGACGATGATCAGCTATCTGTTCCTCTCCACAGGCGTACATCTGCTGGCTGCCGGTTTCTTTTTTGGCCTGGGCTACGGTATCCTACAGCCGTTGTTTCAGTCCTTTGTCACCGGCACAACACCGGCTCCCAAACGCGGCGTTGCCAATGCCACGTACATGATGAGCCTGCATCTGATTCTTCTGAATCTCATTTACGACTTGTCCTGTACAGCCATCCCCTGGGACAATGTGGATGAGGAATTCATTGCGAAGCCCCGGAAGTGGGATGCCTCCAGCGTGGGCAACTTCATGATCTGGATCGGCCCCACCAGCTCCATCTTCGACTTTACCACCTACCTGTTCATGTACTTCGTATTCTGTCCGCTCTTTGTCTCGGGCGGCGTTCTGTTCAACGATCTGCCCTCCCATTTCAGCGGCCCAGAACTTGCCATGCTCCAGGCAAAGTATATCGGGCTATTTCAGGCCGGCTGGTTTGTGGAATCCATGTGGAGCCAGACCCTGGTCATTCACATGATCCGCACCCCCAAACTCCCCTTTATCCAGAGCAGAGCCTCTGCCCCGCTGACCCTGCTGACCATGACGGGAATTGCGGTCCTTACGATTATCCCCTTTACCCCACTGGGCGCAATGCTTGGCTTTACAGCCCTGCCCGCTGCCTACTTTGCTTACCTGATCCCGTGTATCCTGTTGTATATGGTGCTGGCCACCAGTCTGAAGAAAGCTTATGTGCGGCGCTATGGTGAGCTGCTGTAAAAATGGGAGGTGTTTACCATGAATTGGACTATGCTTTGGATGAACCTATTTGGCACGGTATCCTTTTGGGGGATCAATATGGGATTCTGGGTCGGAATGGCCGCTGTTTTACTGATCGCTGTCTTGATGAATGTGGTATTCTGGAGTTTGACACCTAAAAAGTCAGTTCAGATTTCATGAATTCCATACAAGAACCTTCTCCTCCTCACAAGAAAAAAGGCCTGCCGTTTGGGCATATCATAACTTTTCAAATCAAAATTTGAACCGCGTTCCAACAACAAAACCGCCGTCCTTTTTATCAACAACAAAAAAGTCTAGCCGATCAGCAAAATCAGCTAGACTTTTTTCATTATGAAATCGGATCGTCCGAAAGACGCGCCTGCATTTATGCTGGTTTGCGGGCTCTCATATCCACTTTTTACTTATTCGAACTCGATTGTGGCCGGCGGTTTGGTCGTATAATCAAACAGCACACGATTGATGTTCTTCACTTCGTTGACAATACGGTTGGCCGCTGTCGTGATGGTTTCGGTGGGCAGCAGCGTCACTTCTGCCGTCATGAAGTCGGTG
The DNA here is from genome assembly GCF_963931595.1 of uncultured Subdoligranulum sp. Classification (GTDB taxonomy): domain Bacteria; phylum Bacillota; class Clostridia; order Oscillospirales; family Ruminococcaceae; genus Gemmiger. The sequence goes on along the minus strand of NZ_OZ007030.1, from coordinate 974,978 downwards.
GTGGTCACAGCACGCAGAGCAATGGCATAATCGTAGGTGCGTTCATCACCCATAACGCCAACACTGCGCATGTTGGTCAGCGCGGCAAAATACTGGCTCGGGCGCTGCTCCATGGGCAGTTTGTCCACTTCTTCCCGCCAGATCGCATCGGCGTCCTGCACGACGGCCACCTTTTCCGGCGTCACATCGCCGATGATGCGGATGGCAAGGCCCGGGCCCGGGAAGGGCTGACGTGCCACCAGATATTCCGGCAGCCCCAGCTCGCGGCCGGCCTGACGGACTTCATCCTTGAACAGGTCGCGCAGCGGCTCCACAATCTCCTTGAAATCCACGAAATCCGGCAGACCGCCCACATTGTGATGGCTCTTGATGGTGGCAGATTCGCCGCCCAAACCGCTCTCCACCACGTCGGGATAGATCGTGCCCTGAGCCAGGAAATCCACCGCGCCGATCTTCTTGGCCTCGTCCTCGAAGACACGGATGAATTCTTCGCCGATGATCTTGCGCTTGCGCTCCGGAGCGGTGACTCCCGCCAGCTTGCTGTAGAACCGGTCGCGGGCATCCACGCAGACAAAATTGATATCAAACTGTCCGCCTTCGCCGAAGACCTCGCAGACCTGCTCCCGCTCATGCTTGCGCAGCAGACCGTGATCCACAAAGACGCAGGTCAGCTGCTTGCCGATGGCCTTTGCCAGCATGGCTGCGCAGACGCTGGAGTCCACGCCGCCCGACAGTGCGCACAGTACCTTGCCGTCGCCGATCTTGTCGCGCAGTGCACGCACCGAATGCTCCACAAAGGAATCCATCTTCCAGGTGCCCGCGCAGCCGCAGACCTTATACACAAAATTGTGCAGAATCTGCGTGCCGTTCTCGGTATGCAGCACCTCGGGGTGGAACTGTACACAGTACAGGCCGCGCTGTGCGTCCTGCGCCGCGGCCACCGGGCAGTTCGGCGTATAGGCCACAATCCGGAATCCGGGAGCCGCCTTCTCGATATAGTCGTTATGGCTCATCCAGCAGACATTTTTCTCCGGCAGACCGGCAAACAGCGGGCTGGAAGTGTCCAGATCCACCACCGTCTTGCCGTATTCCCGCTCGGGCGCCTTGGTGACATGGCCGCCCAGCATGTGCATCATCAGCTGGCTGCCATAGCAGATGCCCAGGATGGGCACGCCCCAGGTATAGATTTCCGGGTCGATCGTCGGAGAATCCGGCAGATAGGCACTGTTGGGGCCACCGGTAAAAATAATGCCTTTCGGATTTTTTGCTTTGATTTTGGCAAGGTCCGTGCGATACGAATAGATCTCGCAGTAGACGTTGCATTCACGGACACGGCGCGCAATCAGCTGATTGTACTGGCCACCGAAATCAAGAACAATGACGGTTTCCTGCTGCATGGATTTGCTCCCTTCTCTTTTATCTTTCCTCTTATCTGAATTATTATATCATACTGTTTCTTTCTTGAACAGATACCGGGGCATAAAATGTTCCCCTTCCCTGCCGTAAGAAACTATACAAAAAGGCAGGCATCTGCCTTGCGGTAGATGCCTGCCTTGTAAGCTGTTCAGAGCGAAAAATTACTTCTCGATCTTGGAAACAACGCCGGAACCAACGGTGTGGCCGCCTTCACGGATAGCGAAGCGCATGCCTTCCTCCATGGCAACGGGGGTGATCAGCTCAACATGCATATCGACGTTATCGCCGGGCATGCACATCTCGGTGCCCTCGGGCAGGGTGATGATGCCGGTAACGTCGGTGGTGCGGAAGTAGAACTGAGGACGATAGTTGTTGAAGAACGGGGTATGACGGCCGCCCTCTTCCTTCTTCAGGACGTAAACGTGACCGTCGAAGGTGGTGTGGGGATGAACAGAGCCGGGAACAGCCAGAACCTGGCCGCGCTCGATCTGGTCACGGTCGATACCACGCAGCAGGGCGCCGATGTTGTCGCCAGCCTGAGCGTACTCCAGGCTCTTGCGGAACATCTCGAGGCCGGTGATGGTGGTGGTCAGCTTCTCTTCCTTCAGGCCGACGATTTCCATCTGATCGCCAACGTGGGCAGTACCACGCTCGACACGACCAGTGGCGACGGTGCCACGGCCGGAAATGGTCATGACATCCTCGATGGGCATCAGGAAGGGCTTGTCAGCAGCACGGTCGGGAGTGGGGATGTAGCTGTCAACAGCGTCCATCAGCTCCCAGATGCACTTGTACTCGGGGGCGTTGGGATCGGTGGAGGTGGACTCCAGAGCCTTCAGAGCAGAGCCACGGATGATGGGAGCATCGTCGCCATCGAAGCCCTGGCTGGACAGCAGCTCACGGATCTCCATCTCGACCAGATCGAGCAGCTCGTCGTCGTCGACCATGTCGCACTTGTTCATGAAGACAACGATCTTGGGCACGCCAACCTGACGGGCGAGCAGGATGTGCTCACGGGTCTGGGGCATGGGACCATCGGTAGCAGCGACGACCAGGATAGCGCCGTCCATCTGAGCAGCACCGGTGATCATGTTCTTGATATAGTCAGCATGGCCCGGGCAGTCAACGTGGGCGTAGTGACGCTTCTCGGTGTGGTACTCAACGTGAGCGGTGTTGATCGTGATACCACGAGCCTTCTCTTCGGGGGCCTTGTCGATGCTGGAGTAATCCATGAAGTCGGCGTCGCCCTTCAGAGCCAGAACCTTGGTGATCGCGGCGGTCAGAGTGGTCTTGCCGTGGTCAACGTGACCAATGGTACCAATGTTGACGTGCTCCAAAGAGCGGTCAAATTTTTCCTTTTCAGCCATTGGAAGTATCCTCCTTTAGTTAAAACAATTTGAGTTTGCCTTGGATAAGGCTATCATACTAAATTCCGTGCAAAAAATCAAGTAAAACTTATAAATTAAGCCTTGTGTGCACGTTCATTCATGATCTTATCGGCAATGTTCTTGGGCACCTGCTGGTAATCAGCCGGCTCCATAGAATACTGGCCGCGGCCCTGCGTCTTGGAGCGCAGGTCGGTGGCGTAACCGAACATCTCGGACAGAGGAACCATCGCGGTAACGCGAGCGGTACCGTCCTGAGATTCCTGATTATGGATCTGGCCACGGCGGCTGTTCAGGTCGCCGATGACGTTGCCCATATACTCATCAGGAACGATGACGTCAACCTTCATGATGGGCTCCATGATGACGGGATCGCACTTCTTCATGGCCTCCTTGAAAGCCATGGAGCCGGCGATGGAGAACGCCATTTCAGAGGAGTCGACCTCATGATAAGAACCATCCCACAGGGTGACCTTGACATCCACGACGGGATAACCGGCCAGAATACCGGCCTTCATAGCGCCCTGGATACCGTTGTCGACAGCGGGGATATATTCCTTGGGGATCGCGCCGCCAACGACACCGTTGACGAACTCGTAACCCTTGCCCGGGTTGGGCTCCAGCTTGATCTTGACATGACCGTACTGGCCCTTACCACCAGACTGGCGGGCGTACTTGGTCTCCTGGTTGGCAGACTTGCGAATGGTTTCGCGGTAAGCAACCTGGGGAGCACCAACGTTGGCCTCAACCTTGAACTCACGCAGCAGACGGTCGACGATGATCTCCAGATGGAGCTCGCCCATGCCGGCGATGATGGTCTGGCCGGTCTCTTCGTCGGTCCAGGTCTTGAAGGTCGGGTCTTCCTCGGCGAGCTTTGCCAGAGCAATGCCCATCTTCTCGGAACCGGCCTTGGTCTTGGGCTCGATGGCCACGCGGATAACCGGCTCGGGGAAGTTCATGCTCTCCAGAACGATGGGAGCCTTCTCGTCGCACAGGGTGTCACCGGTGGTGGTGTTCTTCAGACCGACGGCCGCAGCGATATCACCCGCGTAGACGGTATCGATATCTTTACGGTGGTTGGCGTGCATCTGCAGGATACGGCCGATACGCTCGTTCTGATCCTTGACCGAGTTGTACACGGTGGTGCCGGCATCCAGTTTACCGGAGTAAACACGGAAGAAGCACAGCTTACCGACGAACGGGTCGGTCATGATCTTGAACGCCAGAGCGGAGAACGGCTCATCATCGGAGGAGATGCGCTCCTCTTCCTCACCGGTCTCGGGGTTGGTACCCTTGATGGCGGGAACGTCGGTAGGCGCCGGCATATAGTCGACGATGGCATCCAGCAGCTTCTGAACGCCGCGGTTCTTGTAGGAGGAGCCGCAGGTAACGGGGACGATCTCGTTGGAGATGGTCGCCTTACGCAGCGCAGCCTTGATTTCTTCCTTGGTCAGCTCTTCGCCTTCCAGGTACTTCATCATCAGGTCCTCATCGGTCTCGGCGACAGCCTCGATCAGCTTGTCGTGGTACTCCTGAGCCTGCTCCTTCATGTCCTCGGGGATATCTTCCACGCGGACATCATTGCCCATGTCGTCGTAGTAGACGTCAGCCTTCATATCGATCAGGTCGACGATACCCTTGAAGGTATCCTCCTGGCCGATGGGCAGCTGGATGGGCACACCGTTGGCATGCAGGCGGTCATGCAGCATCTGCACGCAACGGAAGAAATCGGCACCCATGGTATCCATCTTGTTGACGTACACCATGCGGGGGACCTTGTACTCGTCAGCCTGACGCCAAACGGTCTCAGACTGGGGCTCGACGCCGCCCTTCGCAGCCAGAACGGTCACAGAACCGTCCAGGACGCGCAGGGAACGCTGGACCTCAACGGTGAAGTCCACGTGGCCCGGGGTGTCGATGATATTGATACGATGACGGTTCTTCTTGAACAGAGCCGGATCGTGCTGGGTCTCGGTATGGCTCCAATAGCAGGTGGTAGCAGCGGAAGTAATGGTGATACCACGCTCCTGCTCCTGTTCCATCCAGTCCATCGTGGCAGCGCCATCGTGCACCTCACCGATCTTGTGGTTGATACCGGTGTAGTACAGGATACGCTCGGTGGTGGTGGTCTTACCTGCGTCGATGTGGGCCATGATACCGATGTTTCTGGTCATTTGCAGAGATACATCTCTCGGCGTCGCCATGGCTTTAACCTCCTAAGACAGCGAATCAATAACGATAGTGGGCAAAAGCCTTGTTGGCCTCGGCCATCTTGTGAGTGTCCTCGCGCTTCTTCACAGAACCGCCGACACCGTTGGTGGCGTCGATGATCTCGGCCGCCAGACGGGCAGACATGGTCTTCTCACCACGGCTGCGGCTGTACTGGGTCAGCCAGCGCAGGCCGAGGGTCTCGCGGCGAGCGGGGCTGACCTCCAGGGGGACCTGGTAGTTGGCGCCGCCTACACGACGGGTCTTGCATTCGAGGTTGGGCATGATGTTCTCCATCGCCTTCTCGAACATTTCCAGCGGATCGTTGCCGGTCTTCTCCTTCACGATGTCGAATGCATCGTAAACGATCTCCTGCGCAACACCCTTTTTGCCATCCAGCATGATGTAGTTGACCAGACGGGTGACAACTTTGGAATTGTAAATAGGATCGGCCAGAACTTCGCGTTTCGCGACATTACCTCTTCTGGGCATCTTTCTTCCCTCCTTCACATAAATGATATCATCGGTACTCGAAAGTATAGAAACTCCCGTTGTGCCACAAAAAAGGCTTGGCCTATTTTATGGCGAAAAGATGTTTCCTTACTTCTTGGCACCGGCCTTGGGGCGCTTAGCACCGTATTTGCTGCGGGCCTGGTTGCGGTTCGCAACACCCTGGGTGTCGAGGGTACCACGGATGATGTGGTAACGGACACCGGGCAGATCCTTGACACGGCCGCCACGGATCAGAACGACGCTATGCTCTTGCAGGTTATGGCCGATACCAGGAATGTAGGAGGTAACCTCGATACCATTCGTGAGACGGACACGGGCAACTTTACGCAGAGCAGAGTTCGGCTTCTTGGGGGTCATGGTACGCACAGCGGTGCAGACACCACGCTTCTGAGGGCTGTTCAGATTGGTGTACTGCTTCTTCTGGGAGTTGTAGCTCTTCTGAAGAGCAGGCGCAGTGCTCTTGTGAACCAGGACCTCACGACCTTTGCGCACGAGCTGGTTAAAAGTAGGCATTTCTTTTCTCCTTTCTTCACGTATTCACGCTTGTTTTGGGATTGCTGCGGCCTTTTGACCGCACTTCACCCCGGAAACTCACGCATTTGTTATTTTAAAGGATAGATGTCCGCTTGTCAAGAGTGTTGCCAAAAAAAATCGAGAAAAATCGTGCAAAACAGAGATTTTTATATTTCTTTCCATGTGCCTCCCCGCTTTGCTCTCTCTTTAACCAGATCGAACCCTCTCTGCGGCGGAAATTGCCGCGGGGACTTTCTGAAAACGGCGTATCACAGAACAGGATGGCCTTTTGTCCTTTCCCCCATTCACAATCCCGGTATTTTTCTTGTTTTTCGCATCGATTCTCATCACATTTTCAATTACACATTACACATTTCTCACACAGGGTTTTCACAAATATATGACGTGTTTCACGTCAAATTTTCATACTTTTGCGTATTTTTTATATAACTTGCACAATTTTCGAGGTGATTTTTTTTCGATCAGTTTTCACATTTCTATTGCACAATGGTGTTTTGCTTGCTATAATCAAAGCATGGAGGCTCCCATCGGAGCGTCAAAATTAAGGAGGTATCGATTATGAAAAAACTGCTCGCGTTCCTGCTTTCCGTATGCATGGTTTCCGCCTTTGCCGTTCCGGCATTCGCCGATGCCAACAGTGATTACATTGCAGCCGTCAAAGCCTACCAGGCACAGGTAGCCGCTAAAGAGGCCGCCTATACCGCTGCCGTTCAGGCTGCTGCGCAGCAGGCGCAGGCCAAAGCGGATGCGGAGTGCCTCGCCGTAATCGCTGCCGGCAAGGCCGCCCAGGCCAAGGCCGACGCCGATGTGGCCGCTGTGATCGCCGCCGGCAAGGCTGCTCAGGCCGCTGCCGATCAGCGTGAGGCTGCATACGCCGGTGCTGTGAAGGCCTATCAGCAGCAGATCGCCGCCAAGGAAGCTGCCTACACCGCCGCCGTGATGGCTGCTGCGAAGGAAGCCCAGGCCAAAGCTGATGCCGATGTGGCCGCTGTGATGGCCGCTGCGAAGGCTGCCCAGGCCAAGGCTGACGCCGATGTGGCTGCCGTTGCCGCCGCCGGCAAGGCTGCTCAGGCTGCCGCTGACCAGCGTGAAGCTGCGTACGCCGCCGCCGTGAAGAACTACCAGGCACAGGTTGCCGCCAAAGAAGCCGCTTACATTGCCGCGGTTCTGGGTCAGTAACTTCTGAATCCGCATCCCTGAGCGGATTTCTGGCAGTACTTAAAAATCTCCCGCAGGAACTCCTGCGGGAGATTTTTTATTGCCTGAAAGCGAAATTCAAATCCGGGCGAGCGTTTTCCTCCGCGTCTTCCAGGATACGCTCGAATTTCTCCAGCGCCGCATCCACCGGAGCCGGCGTGGCCAGGTCTACCCCGGCATGGCGCAGTTCATCCAGCGGGTAGGCACTTCCGCCCATGGAGAGGAATTCCCGGTAACGACGCACCGCAGGCTCCCCTTCCCGCAGGATGGCTTCCGACAGCGCCACCGCAGTGGAGTAGCCGGTTGCGTACTTATAAACATAGAAGGGCCGGTAGAAATGGGGAATCCGTGCCCATTCGTACTGGACTTCCTCGTCCATCACCAGTTCCGGCCCGAAGTAGTCCTCCACCAGGCGTTTGTACAGCGCATTCAGCGCCGCCGGATTCAGGGCCTCGCCCCGCTCCGCCATGGCATGGGCCTCACGCTCAAACTCGGCAAACATCGTCTGGCGGTAGACCGTTCCCTTGAAGTTCTCCAGATACTGGTTGAGCAGATACAGCCGCATCTGCGGATTCTGCTCTTTCTGCAGCAGCTGCTCGATCAGCAGGTTTTCGTTGACGGTGGAAGCCACCTCAGCCACAAAGAGCGTATAGTCCGCGTACTGCGGCGGCTGATGGTGGTTGGAGTGCCAGGTGTGCATGCTGTGGCCCATCTCGTGGGCGATGGTGGAGACACTGTCCAGCGTGCCGGTAAAGTTTGTCAGGATATAGGGGTTGGAATCGTAGGTGCCTGTGGAATAGGCGCCGCCGCTCTTGCCCTTGTTGGGGTAAACATCAATCCAGCGCTCCGCAAAGGCCTTGCGCACCAGGTCGCCGTAGTCCTTTCCCAGGGGGGCTACCGCATCCAGCACCATCTGCTGGGCCTGCTCGTAGGTGTAGTGCACCTTTACCTCACCCACCAGCGGTGCGTACACATCATAATAATGAAGCTCGTCCACGCCTAGGATCTTCTTGCGCAGGGCCACGTAACGGTACATGGCCGGCATGTGCTTGCGCACCGTGGCAATCAGATTATCGTAAACCTCCGCGGGGATGTTCTCCCCTGCCATGGACATGGCACGGGAGGATTCGTAATGGCGGACCGATGCCTCCGCTGTGGCCGCCTTCACCGCACCGGCATAGGCCGATGCAAAGGTGTTGATATGCTGGCGGTATCCTTTATAGAAACTGGTAAAGGCATTCTTGCGCAGTGTGCGGTCCTGGGACATCTGCAGCATGATATAGTTGGATCCGGTGACCTCCACCGTGTTGCCGGCGCCGTCCTGCACGGAATCAAATACAAGGTCCGCATCCTGCAGGTTGTCCGCAATTTCAGCCGGAGCGCCCAGCGCTTCCCCAAAGGTGGCCAGCAGCTTCTCCTCTGCGGCGCTCAGTGTATGCGGTTTCTGACGGAGCAGGTTCTCCATGGTGAATTTGTGATCGGCCAGCTGCTCATCCTCCACAATTGCCTGCAGCGTCTCCTCGGGCAGCGAAAGGATCTCCGGCTCGGCAAAGGAGATGGCCGCCATCGCCTGCACGTATTTGGCGGTGATGCGAGCGTACATGCTCTGCCCTGCCTCAGCGCGGGTATCCTCGCTGCGCCGCATGGAGGCATAGCAGTAGAGGTTGGACAGTTTGCGGGACAGCTCGGTGCCGGCATCCAGGTAGGCGCCAATGGAAACCGCATCCTTCAGCGTACCGGCAAACGCCGTCATGGCCTGCACCTGCTCGTCCAGGGTGGCAAAATCATGTTCCCAAGCCGCGTCATCCTTGTACATGGAGGACAGATCCCACTGGTATTGGGGATCCATCTCACTCCGTTCTTTCAAAGTTTCTGTTTCAGGCATAGTATCCTCCTTATTGGCAAAGTGCCGCTTCCCATTCAGCGGTTTTGAAACCCACCAGCACAAAATCCTCTCCGATCAGCAGCGGGCGCTTGACCAGCATGCCGTCCGAGGCCAGCAGATCCAGCTGTTCCTCCTCCGACATGGCTGGCAGTTTATCCTTAAGGCCCAGGGACTTGTAGGCCTGGCCGCTGGTGTTGAAAAATCGTTTGAGGGGCTGCCCGCTGCGCGCATGCCAGGCTTGCAGCTCTTCCTTCGTGGGATTTTCCTCCTTGATATGACGTGCTTCATAGGAGACGCCATGCTCCTCCAGCCACTTTTGAGCCTTCCGGCAGGTGGAGCAGGGCGGATATTGTAAGAATAACACCGTTGTCACTTCCCTTCTCATGGTTTGTGTCAGTATACCCAATTATAGCCGCTTCCCCAACCAGCGTCAACCAAACCCAAAAATCCCCGCCGCAAATGCGGCGGGGATTTGTCTTTTATGGATTAGTGGTCGTAGGCGGATTCAGCAGCATCGCGGGCGATCTCCGCTTCCTCCAGTTCCTTCTCCACCTCCGGCAGACCGGTACCGGCAGGAATCAGTTTGCCGATGATGACGTTCTCCTTCAGGCCGGCCAGCGGGTCGGTCTTGCCCTTGATAGCGGCCTCGGTCAGGACACGGGTGGTCTCCTGGAAGGACGCAGCGGACAGGAAGGAGTCGGTAGCCAGGCTGGACTTGGTGATACCCAGCAGCACCTGGCTGGCCTGCACCAGCTTCAGGTCGGTCTCGCCAGCGTCGATGCGCTCCTGGATTTCCTCGTTCTTGATCATCACATCGCGGCGATTCACCACGCTGCCGACGATAAAGTCGCTGGAGCCAGCGTCCTCGATGCGGACCTTGCGCATCATCTGACGGACGATAACCTCAATGTGCTTATCGTTGATATCCACGCCCTGCAGACGGTAAACCTTCTGCACTTCGCTGATCAGGTAGTTCTGGGTAGCCACGGGGCCCAGGATGGCCAGGATATCCTGCGGATAGGCATGGCCCTCGGTGAGCAGCGCGCCCTTCTGGACTTCGTCGCCCTCCATGACCTTGAGGCGCTGACCGAAGGGGATCAGGTAGCTCTTGGTGATGGGAGCACCGTTCTCGTCCACACCGTTGATCTCGGCATGGCGGCTCTTCTTGGTATCGTCGATGTGGACGGTACCGGCGATCTCGCTCATGATGGCCATAGCCTTGGGACGACGGCTCTCGAACAGTTCCTCAACGCGGGGAAGACCCTGGGTGATATCTTCAGCCGATGCGATACCGCCGGTATGGAAAGTACGCATGGTCAGCTGGGTACCGGGCTCGCCGATGGACTCGGCGGCGATGATACCGACGCTCTCGCCCACCTTGACGCATTCGCCGTTGGACATGTTGGAGCCGTAGCAGCGGGCGCAGACACCCACATGGGCACGGCAGGTCATGACCGAACGGATCTCCAGCTCGGTGATGCCGGCGTTGGCGATCTTCTCGGCGTCGAACATGTCCATCATCTTGTCCTTGCTGACCAGCAGCTCGCCGGTCTTGGGATCATAGACATCATGCAGCGCGTAACGGCCGTTCAGACGTTCCTTGAAGGACTCGACCACCGAGTTGCCCTCGCTGATCTCACGGACCCAGATGCCTTCAGTGGCATGGCAGTCTTCCTCACGGATGATGACTTCCTGGGAAACATCCACCAGACGGCGGGTCAGGTAACCGGAGTCGGCGGTACGAAGGGCGGTATCGGCCAGACCCTTACGAGCGCCTCGAGAAGAGATGAAGTATTCCAGGATATTCAGACCTTCACGGTAGTTGGCGCGAATGGGCATTTCCAGCGTCTTACCGGCCGTGTTGGCCAGCAGGCCGCGCATGCCGGCCAGCTGTTTGATCTGGTCCATAGAACCACGGGCACCGGAATCGGACATCATATAGATGGGGTTGCGCTGATGGTTCTGGCGCAGGTTGTTGCCCAGCGCCTCGGAGACCTGCTCGGTCGCCTCCTGCCAGATAGCAACGGTGCTGCGGTAGCGCTCCTCGTCCGAAATAAGACCGCGGTTGAAGTTCTTCATGACCTTTTCGATCTTCTTGTCGGCAGCCGCCAGAATGGCCGGCTTCTCTTCGGGGATGATGGCATCGGGCACCGCCACGGTGATGGCGGACAGGGTGGAATATTTGTAGCCCTGGGCCTTGATGGCGTCCAGCATGATGGCGCAGGCCTTGGTGCCGTGCTTGGTCAGGCAGCGGCTGATGATGTCGGGCAGGCCCTTCTTGGTCAGCTTGTCGGACTTGCCGCCCGAAGCGATCTTCAGGGTGCGGGGGTTCATCTCGTAGTCGAACTTGTGCTCGGGATCGGTGCGATCCACATAGCCCAGGTCCTGCGGGATGGGCGTATTGAAGATGATCTGACCCATGGTGGTATCCACCAGAGCGCTCTCCTCCACGCCGTCAAAGGTCATGGTGCGGCGCACCTTGATGGGCGCCTGCAGCGTGATGAGGCCTTCGGAGTAAGCCATCATGGCCTCGTCCTCATCGCGGAAGACCTTGCCGTGGCCCTTATCGTCGGGGTTGACGAGGGTCAGGTAGTAGCTGCCCAGAATCATATCCTGGGTGGGCACCGTGACAGGCTCACCGTCGGAGGGCTTCAGCAGGTTGCCGGAGGCCAGCATCAGCATCTTGGCTTCACGCTGGGCTTCCTTGGACAGCGGCAGATGGACAGCCATCTGGTCGCCGTCGAAGTCGGCGTTGAAGGGGGTGCAGACCAGCGGGTGCAGCTTGATGGCACGGCCTTCCACCAGGACAGGCTCGAAGGCCTGGATGCCCAGACGGTGCAGCGTAGGTGCACGGTTCAGAAGTACCGGATGGCCCTTGATGACGGTTTCCAGCGAGTCCCAGACCTCGGGGCGGGCACGCTCCACCATCTTGCGGGCGGACTTGATGTTGTTGGCTTTTTCCTTCTCCACCAGGTCCTTCATGACGAAGGGCTTGAAGAGTTCCAGGGCCATCTCCTTGGGCAGGCCGCACTGATACATCTTCAGTTCGGGGCCGACCACGATAACCGAACGGCCGGAGTAGTCAACACGCTTGCCCAGCAGGTTCTGACGGAAGCGGCCCTGCTTGCCCTTCAGCATGTCGGACAGGCTCTTGAGGGCACGGTTATTGGCGCCGGTGACCGGACGGCCGCGGCGGCCATTGTCGATCAGGGCATCCACAGCCTCCTGCAGCATGCGCTTTTCGTTGCGCACGATGATATCGGGCGCGCCCAGTTCCAGCAGGCGCTTCAGGCGGTTGTTGCGGTTGATGACGCGGCGGTACAGATCATTCAGATCGGAGGTGGCAAAGCGGCCGCCGTCCAGCTGCAGCAGCGGGCGCAGATCCGGCGGGATCACGGGGATGACCGTCAGGATCATCCACTCGGGGCGCTGGTTGCTCTCGATGAAAGCCTCCACAGCCTCCAGGCGCTTGAGCAGACGCACACGCTTCTGGCCGTTGGACTTCTCCAGCTCTTCCCGCAGCTCGGCGGACAGTTTATCCAGATCGATCTCCGCCAGCAGCTTCTGGATCGCCTCAGCGCCCATGCCGGCTTCAAACGTATCCTCGTACTTTTCGCGCATCTCCTTGTACTCGCGCTCGGTCAGCAGCTGCTTTTTCTCCAGCGGCGTGAAACCGGGGTCGGTGACAATGTAGTTGGCGAAATACAGCACCTTGTCCAGCTGCCGGGGGCTGATGTCCAACATCAGGCCGATGCGGCTGGGAATGCCCTTGAAATACCAGATATGGGATACGGGCGCCGCCAGCTCGATGTGGCCCATGCGCTCACGGCGGACCTTGGCGCGGGTGACTTCCACGCCGCACTTCTCGCAGATCTTGCCCTTGTAACGGATGCGCTTGTACTTGCCGCAGTGGCACTCCCAGTCCTTGGTGGGTCCAAAAATGCGCTCGCAGTACAGGCCGTCGCGCTCCGGCTTCAGGGTACGGTAGTTGATGGTTTCGGGTTTGGTGACCTCGCCGTAGCTCCACGCACGGATCTGATCCGGGGAGGCAAGGCCAATCTTAATCGAAGCGAATTCTTTATTTTCCATTCAGCGAACCCTCTCAATTCAAGTATGACACACGATACAGCAACACATTATTCATCGTCGAAGGGATCGTCCATCTCGATCTTGGCCAGGTCATCGGCACTGGGCTCGCTGTCCTCATCCAGATCGTCATCAAAGCCCTCGTCGGCGTCCTTCACGCTGTAGTCGTCCTGCAGCTCGCTCTCAACCAGGACATTGTTGCCCACTTCGTAATCGCTGTTTTCGAAGCTGCTGTCATCGTCGTCAAATTCCTGACGCATATCCACGGGATTGCCTTCCTTATCCTGCACGACGATATCCAGGCCCAAGCTCTGCAGCTCTTTGAGCATGACGCGGAAGCTCTCGGGGATACCGGGACGCGGGATGGGCTCGCCCTTGACGATGGCCTCGTAGGTCTTGACACGGCCCACCACATCGTCGGACTTGATGGTCAGGATTTCCTGCAGGGTGTACGCGGCGCCGTAAGCTTCCAGCGCCCAGACTTCCATTTCGCCGAAACGCTGGCCGCCGAACTGCGCCTTGCCGCCCAGAGGCTGCTGGGTGACCATGGAGTAGGGGCCGGTGGAACGGGCATGGATCTTATCGTCGACCAGGTGATGCAGCTTGAGGTAGTACATATAGCCGACGGTGACCTTGTTGGGGAACTTCTCGCCGGTACGGCCGTCGTAGACGGTGGTCTTGCCGTCGTCGGTCAGGTCGATCTTGGAGAAGTCGATGATGTGGCCCTTCTCACCCATCAGGCGGTCCAGCTTGGTGGGATACTCGGGGGCATTCTCGCCGTGCCACTTGGCGCGGGCCTCGGCGAAGCAGTCACGCAGGTCGGACTCATGGGCGCCGTCGAAGACAGGGGTCTGTACCTTCCAGCCCAGCGCCTTGGCCACATAGCCCAGGTTGACTTCCAGCACCTGACCGATGTTCATACGGGAAGGAACGCCCAGGGGGTTCAGCACGATATCCAGCGGGGTGCCGTCGGGCAGGAAGGGCATGTCCTCCTGCGGCAGAATGCGGGAGACAACACCCTTGTTGCCGTGACGGCCGGCCATCTTGTCGCCGACGCTGATCTTACGCTTCTGGGCGATGTAGCAGCGCACGCACATCCGCACACCGGGCTGCAGCTCATCGCTGTTCTCCGGCGTGAAGACCTTGATATCCACCACGATACCGTAGGCACCGTGGGGCACGCGCAGCGAGGTGTCGCGGACTTCGCGGGCTTTTTCACCGAAGATGGCACGCAGCAGACGCTCCTCGGCGGTCAGCTCGGTCTCACCCTTGGGGGTAACCTTGCCCACCAGAATGTCGCCGGTCTTGACCTCGGCGCCCACGCGGATGATGCCGCGATCGTCCAGATCCTTCAGGGCATCGTCGCCCACGTTGGGAATGTCGCGGGTGATTTCCTCGGGGCCCAGCTTGGTGTCGCGGGCCTCGGTCTCATACTCTTCAATATGAATGGAGGTGTAGACGTCCTCACGCACCAGCTTCTCGTTGAGCAGGACGGCGTCCTCGTAGTTGTAACCTTCCCAGGTCATGAAGCCGACCAGCGCATTCTTGCCCAGGCTGATCTCGCCGTTCTTGGTGGCGGGGCCGTCGGCCAGCACATCGCCGGTCTTGACCACATCGCCCACCTGGACGATGGGACGCTGGTTGTTGCAGTTGCCCTGGTTGGAACGCATGAACTTGATCAGTTCATAGGTGTCGGCAGAGCCATCGGCGCAGCGCACGATGATCTTCTCGGCATCCACGTATTCCACCGTGCCGTCATGGGCGGCCAGGATGCAGACGCCGGAGTCGGTAGCGGCCTTGTATTCCATACCGGTGGCCACGATGGGCTGCTGGGTAACCATCAGAGGCACAGCCTGCCGCTGCATGTTGGAGCCCATCAGAGCACGGTTACAGTCATCGTTCTCCAGGAACGGGATGCAGGCCGTGGCCACGGAAACCATCATACGGGGAGAAACATCCATGAAGTCGACCTGGCTGGCCTCAAACTCCTGAATATCATTGCGGTGACGGCCGGAAACGCGGGAACGGACGAAACGGTTGTTCTCGTCCAGCGGCTCGTTGGCCTGCGCCACAATGTATTCGTCTTCCACGTCGGCGGTCATGTAGACCACTTCGTCGGTCACCACGCCGGTGGCCTTGTCCACGCGGCGGTAGGGAGCCTCCACGAAGCCGTACTTATTGATCTTGGCGTAGGTGGCCAGGTAGGAGATCAGACCGATGTTCGGGCCTTCAGGGGTCTCGATGGGGCACAGACGACCGTAGTGAGTGTAGTGCACGTCGCGGACTTCAAAGCCTGCGCGGTCACGGGACAGACCGCCGGGGCCCAGGGCAGACAGACGGCGCTTGTGGGTCAACTCGGCCAGGGGGTTGTTCTGGTCCATGAACTGGGACAGCGGGCTGGAACCGATGAACTCCTTGATGGCGGCCACCACCGGGCGGATGTTGACCAGGCTCTGGGGCGTGATCTCGCCGTTCTCCTGGTTCTGCAGGGTCATCCGCTCACGGATGACGCGCTCCATGCGGGAGAAACCGATGCGGAACTGGTTCTGCAGCAGTTCGCCCACGCTGCGCACACGACGGTTGCCCAGGTGGTCGATCTCGTCGGTGACGCCGATGCCGTGATCCAGGCCGATCAGGTAGTTGATGGAGGCAAAGATATCGTCCACCGTGACGGTGCGGCTGATCAGCACGTCATGGTTCTGGCGCAGCAGTTCCTTCTGTTCCTCGGGGTCCGAGGTGGCATCAAGAATCTTGCGGATCTCGGCAAAGTTGGCGCGCTCGTTGATACCGCACTCGGCCTCCACATCAAAGCTGAAGAAGGGCTTCGCATCCACGCAGCCGTTGGAGATGACGATGACAGGCGTGCTCTCCTCGCCCTTGCGCTCCACCAGCACGACAACGCGGGTCACACCGGCGGCATCGATCTCGTTGGCCTTGGCGGTGTTGATCTTCTCCCCTTTGGCCACCAGCAGTTCGCCGGTCAGGGGGGCGATGACATCCTCGGCAGCCTTGTAGCCGGCAATGCGGCGGGCCAGCGCCAGCTTGTTGTTCATCTTGTAGCGGCCGAAACGAGCCAGGTCGTAGCGGTGCGGGTCAAAGAACAGCGCATTCAGGTGGCTGCGGGAGTTCTCCACCGTCGGGGGCTCGCCGGGGCGCAGCTTGCGGTACACTTCCAGCAGACCTTCCTCGGTGGAATGGGTGATGTCCTTTTCCAGGGAGGCGTTGATCTTGGGCTCGGAGTTGCCGAAGAACTGACGGATCTGCTCATCGGTCCCCAGCCCCAGCGCACGGATCAGCGTGGTCACCGGCAGCTTGCGGTTTTTATCGATGCGGACATAGAAAACGTCCTGGGAGTCCGTCTCGTATTCCAGCCAGGCACCGCGGTTGGGGTTCATGGTGGCGGTAAACAGGTCCTTGCCGGTACGGTCCTTGCTGGAGCCGTAGAAAACACCGGGAGAACGGACCAACTGGCTGACGATGGCACGCTCGGCACCGTTGGAGATGAAGGTGCCGGAATCGGTCATGAGCGGGAACTCGCCCATGAAGATCTCCTGCTCCTTCACCTCGCCGGTCTGCTTGTTGAACAGCCGGGCCGTGACATACAGGGGCGCCGCATAGGTGGCGTCCCGCTCCTTACATTCTTTAATGGAGTACTTGGGGTTCTTGTCCAGCCGGTAATCGACGAATTCCAGCACCAGATTCCCGGTGTAGTCCTCGATCGCGGCAATGTCATGGAAGACCTCGTGCAGGCCTTCCCGAAGGAACCAGTTGTAAGAGTTTTTCTGGATCTCGATGAGATTGGGCATATCAATCACTTCGTTGATACGGGAAAAACTCATGCGGGTCGTTCTGCCGTTTTGTACGGGCTTGACCTTTACCATAAAACGCGACCACTCCTATTCCATAGATTGACAAAGTTGGCAAAAGCATCCCAAAGAGACCTTCATGAAAGGAGCCACATTCGGCATTTTTCACAAATTTCAAGGATTTTGCATTTTGGCAAAATCCCCTTAGGGCGCTCTATTCCATTTTTGTGATACTGATTTAGTATACAGGGTAAAACCCTTATTGTCAAGGCTTTTCCCGGCTTTTTTACAACTTTTCCGCGTGCTGTGATACGCCCGGGTCCGTGTAGGTTATTTTCGGCATTTTGACGATTTTGCACCCCCGGCGCCGTCTTGACAAATCCGTTCCGACTGTTCCAGCAGGGGCTTTTGGGCATTTTATACAACCCTGTACCCGTCTTTTTGTGCGTGCACACTCTTGACTTTTGCCTGATACCTGCATATACGACAGCCCCGGACGGGTTTCCGTCCGGGGCTGTCACTGTTATTCACAAAATATCAATCCAGGAAGTCACGCAGTTTCTTGCTGCGGCTGGGATGGCGCAGCTTGCGCAGGGCCTTGGCCTCGATCTGGCGGATGCGTTCACGGGTCACGTTGAACTCCTTGCCCACTTCCTCCAGCGTGCGGGGACGGCCGTCCTCCAGGCCGAAGCGGAGACGCAGCACCTTTTCCTCACGGGGGGTCAGCGTCTTGAGCACATCGGCCAGCTGCTCCTTGAGCAGCGTCTGGCTGGCGGCTTCCGCCGGGACCGGCGCGTCGTCATCAGGGATAAAGTCGCCCAGATGGCTGTCCTCTTCCTCACCGATGGGCGTTTCCAGGCTCACGGGCTCCTGGGCCACCCGCATGATCTCGCGGACCTTGTCCACCGACATATCCAGGCGCTCGGCGATTTCCTCGGCGCTGGGATCGTGGCCGCACTCATGCAGCAGCTGGCTGGAGACCTTCTTCACCTTGTTGATGGTCTCCACCATATGCACAGGGATCCGGATGGTGCGGGCCTGGTCGGCGATGGCGCGGGTGATGGCCTGGCGGATCCACCAGGTGGCGTAGGTGGAGAACTTGAAGCCCTTGGTGTGGTCAAACTTTTCCACTGCCTTGATCAGGCCCAGGTTGCCCTCCTGGATCAGGTCCAGGAACTGCATGCCCCGTCCCACATACCGCTTGGCGATGGAGACCACCAGACGCAGGTTGGCTTCACTCAGCCGCTGCTTGGCCTTCTCTCCCTCGGGACCGCCGGCCTGAATCTTCAGGGCCAGATCGATCTCCTCCTCCGGCGTCAGCAGAGGCACCCGGCCGATTTCTTTCAGATACACCTTGACGGGGTCATCGATGGTGATACCGTCGGTGTTGAGGCTGTCCTCAAAATCGTCCACGTTGTCCTCAGTGAGGGCGACACCCGCATCCGACGTATCGTCGTCCACCACTTCAATGCCGTTGCTCTCCAGTTCCTCGTAGAGCTTTTCCATCTGCTCCACATCCAGAACGTGGCCGCTTTCCTCCATCGCATCACCGATCTCGGTGTTGGTCAGCTTGCCATTGCGGCGGCCGGTTTCGATCAAACCGCGAATCGGATCTTTTTTCTCTGCCATAAGTACGTTTCTCCTTTTGGTTTTCTATTGATAAACGGTGTGTTTCCACACGGGGAGAGGCTCTCTGTCCAGGATTTACCCGTCGTTTTCCGGCGGAGGGTCCTGTACCCCCTTTTCTTTTTTGACGTTGGCGAAAAAGTTCAGGAACTGGTCATCACTGGTGCCGGCCACCCGCTCGCTGATGGGCTTGGCATTCTGCAGCCGTTCCAGATACATATCAATATCCTGCCGCGCCAGTTTCTGGTCGTGGTTCTGTGCCTGGGCCAGTGCCACCTGCTGGAACGCCTTGTCGTCCAGCCGCTGCTGCAATGAAGTCAGGTTGACCGGCTGCTTTTCCTCCGCACAGCGGAAGATTGCCTGCAGTGCCTGCTGCATTTCGGGCAGCAGGATCGTATCCATGGAAAGCCGCGTTTTCACATAGGGCACCTCATCGGGATCCTGCAGCAGCGCCGCCACCAGCTGGCGGCTGGCGCTGGCTGCTCCCAGGGCCGCGTCACCGCCCTGGGTGTAGGGGATGCGGATATCCGCCGCAATCCCCTTCTGGGCCATTTCTTTCTGTTCCCTGCGGTGACTGCGCCGGTCGGCTGCCCGCAAAGCCCCCTGCAGCTGGGAGAGAATTGCCTGTTTGGACACCCCGGTTTCATCCGCCAGGCGCCCCGCATAGACATCCCGGGCTGTGGGCGTGACGCTCTGCCCCGTAAGGATATCAATGGCTTCCCGGATATAGCTGAGCCGGCCGTCATCACTGCGCAGATCATATTTTGCCTTTGCCTTTTTCAGCTGGAATTCGGTGGGGTTGGCCGTGCCGTTGAGCAGCATATCGAAACGTTCCCGGCCGTACTTTTTGATGAATTCGTCTGGGTCCTTGGCCCCCTGGTAGCTCAGCACGCTGACCTTCACCGGGCTGTTGGCAAACAGTCCCAGGCTGCGCTCGGTGGCCTTCTGCCCTGCCTCATCGGAATCGTAACTCAGGATCACCTCGTCGGCATACTCGCTCAGCAGCTTCACCTGTTCCGGCGTCAGGGCGGTGCCGCAGGCGCAGACCGCCGTATCGAATCCCGCCTCGTGCATCGAGATGACATCCATGTACCCTTCACAGAGGATATAGCGCTTGCTGGTGGATTTCTTGGCCACGTTCAGCGCAAACAGGGTTCTGGATTTGTGGTATACCAGCGTTTCGGGGCTGTTGATGTACTTGGGCTTGGAATCGTCCAGCACACGGCCGCCGAACGCGATGATGGAACCCCGCACATCGATGATGGGCACCATCACCCGGTGGCGGAAGATATCGTACAGATTGCCCTTGGCGCTGCGCTTGATCAGGCCGGAGTGTTCCAGCTCATCCTCCCGGAAACCGCGGCGCCGCAGATAATGCAAAAGCCCCCCGAAGTCTTCCGGCGCATATCCCAGACCGAACCGCCGGATGGCCGCATCGGACAACCCGCGCTTTTCCTTCCAGTAACGCCGGGCCTGGGCCGCTTCCGGGGTTTTGGCGTTGAGCTGTTCGTAGAAATACCGTGCGGCGCAGCGGTTGATCTCCAGCAGCCGCTGCCGGGCGCGTGCCTCCCGGTCCTCCTCCTCGGGCAGCGGCATTCCCACCCGGGACGCCAGCTGTTTGACGCTTTCCACGTACCCCAGATTATTGTACTTGCGCACAAAGTTTATAACATCCCCTGCCGCGCCGCAGCCAAAGCAATAAAAGCTCTGGGTGTCGGGGTACACCACGAAGGAGGGTGTCTTCTCATTGTGGAACGGACACAGCCCGCTCAGCGTCCTGCCGCGGCGGCGAAGATGCACATACTGTCCGATAACTTCCTCAATATCGTTGCGGCGCACAACCTCCTGTATGTATTCCTGTGGAATCAATCCGCTCCACCTCCTTTACGCCTGAAACGGCGTCACAGAACCTGCCACTTTTTGGGCACGAACCATTCCACAAACAACCGTGTGGCAAATTCATCGCTCATGCCGCTGATATAATCGGTAGCGGCGCGGTCCACACCTTCGTTGTAGGCGATCTGCAGGTAGAAATTGGGCAAAAGATCCGGATCGCTGCACAGTCGCTCGTACAGTCCCTCGATCAGCTTGTCCACCTTTTTCTCTTCCCGCTTCGCCTCCCGGTCCACATAGACCGTGGAATACATGAAATCCTTCAGGACCGCATAGGCAGATTCCACTTCCGGGGAGAAGTTGATCCGCCCGTTCTGGCTGTGCTCCACCAGGTCAGCGATCATGGTGGTGATGCGCCGGGACTTGGTATTGCCCAGAATGGCCGTCGCTTCCGCCGGAATCTGACGCGGGTCCAGCACACCAGCCTCCACCGCGTCCTCAATGTCGTGGTTCAAAAAGGCGATGTGATCCGCCCGGCGCACCACACAGCCTTCCGGTGTGCGGGCCCAGGTGCCTGTGGTATGGGTGATAATGCCGTTGCGGACCTCCCAGCTCAGGTTGAGCCCTTTGCCGTCCTTTTCCAGGTAATCCACCACCCGCAGGCTCTGCCGGTAGTGGGTAAACCCATCGGGGCACAGGCGGTTCAGCGCCCGCTCCCCCGCATGACCAAAGGGAGTATGTCCCAGATCATGGCCCAGTGCGATGGCCTCTGTCAGGTCCTCGTTGAGGCGCAGTGCCCGTGCAATGGTCCGGGCAATCTGGCTGACCTCCAGGGTATGGGTCAGCCGGGTCCGGTAGTGGTCCCCTTCCGGTGAGAGAAACACCTGGGTCTTCTGTTTGAGGCGCCGGAACGCCTTGCAGTGCAGGATTCTGTCTCGGTCCCGCTGAAAGCACGGGCGGATCGGGTCCGGTTCCTCCGCCATACGGCGGCCACGACTGTGCTCACTGAGCATCGCATACCGGCTGAGCGTCTGCCGCTCAATGGCCTCGGTTTCTTCTCGAATCGTCAAAAGATCCGCCCCCTTTCTTTGGTCTCTATAAATAAGTACGATAAAACCACGCAAAAGACTTTATTTTTGCCGGAATTTTCAGATTTTTTTCAAAAAGGCGCATAGGCAGGCGCCGAAACCTCCACCTGTGCCGCACCGCGGGTCAGTTCCGCCAGTGATGCACACAGGGATGTTTCCTCGCCGGAGGGCATCCGCCACAGTAAGGTCACCGCATCCGCAAAGACCGGTTCCTGCAGTCTGGCGCCGGATGCCGCGATCATCCGCTGGGCCTGCTCAAACAGCCCATAGGGAACCTGAAGGCTGCAGTCCACCACCAGGCGCATGCTGACCAGTTCCGCCTGCTGCAATGCGCCGGAGGCCGCAGCTGTATAGGCCCGTACCAGACCGCCGGTCCCCAGCAGAATGCCGCCGAAGTACCGGGTCACCACCACAATCACATCGGAAAGTTCCGCGTGGCCGATGGCTTCCAGCACCGGCGTGCCCGCAGTCTTGGCCGGTTCCCCGTCGTCGGAATAGCGGGTGCGCCCGTTCTGCAGCACATAGGCATAGACATTATGCCGCGCCGTGCGGTTGGCCGCACGCACACCGTTGAGCACGGCCAGCGCTTTCTCTTCAGTGTCGGCAAAGGCGGCCGTCGCAATGAAACGGCTGCGTTTTTCCTCGTAGGTGAAGGTGGATACGCCGCGGATGGTCTTGTAGTCGGACATGGGAATTCCTTTCAGACAGCCAAAAATACCCCAGATGTCACCATCTGGGGTACAGTGCAAACAAACTTATTTGCCGAGGTTGGCATAACGGCGCTTGAAGCGCTCGACACGGCCACCGGTATCGACCAGCTTCTGCTTGCCGGTGTAGAACGGATGGCACTTGCTGCAAACTTCGACGTGGATCTCCGGCTTGGTGTCACGGGTGTGGATCACGTTGCCGCAGGCACAGGTAATGGTGCAGTCCACATAGTTCGGATGGATGCCCTTCTTCATGGTTATTTCACCTCTTTCTCGATCATGATTCCAGGAGCCATACTTGATATATGTGCTCATCACAATCTTCGAATTGCGGCTACCAGCATTCACCATCCTGTGCGAATGGAGCAGCCATCTGAACGATTGCTGAAATATTTTAGCAGAGAAAACGTCGTTTGTCAAGTTTTTTCTTCTGGGAGCGAAACTTTTCCCGTTTCCCCGCGCGCAAAGGAAAACGCCCTGCCCAACGGCAAGGCGTTTTTGGAGCGGGATACGAGTCTCGAACTCGCCACCTACTGCTTGGGAAGCAGTCACTCTACCGGATGAGCTAATCCCGCATGACTTAGTTATTGTACCGCAAAGGCGCCGGTTTGTCAATGGCGTTTTGTGGGTTCTATTGTCAAGCGGCGGGAAATCCGATATAATACCCTGTAGAAACAGCGCTTTCCGGTTTGCAGGTGAAGGGAGTTTTGATCTATGCTGGACGCTTTTCCGATCTATCACTGGTTTCACAACGGGAATTCCTATTCCGGGGCCGAGGACGGTATGCGCTATGTCATTGTTCCGGGCAAGAAGCCGGACCCCGCCGACGAGAGCGGCAAAAAGAAGATCGAATCCCTGACCGCCTACGTCTGGCCCGGTCCGTGGAGTATCGAACATACGGCGGAGGAAAAAATCCAGAGCCGGGAATTTGAGGGCAACCAGCAGGGCCTGGATGAGGCCGTGGCTTGGTTTCATGAAATGTACACCGGTCAGGCGGAACGCTGGGCGAACATTCCTTCCATCCTGGATTGTGAACCCGACCGCTGATCCATCCATATCCAAAAACAGCACCCTGCCGGTTTGGCAGGGTGCTGTTTTGGTTTCAGTAGCGCGCGTACAGGAATCCACCGCCGCCCAGGAAGTAGCCCATCAGCAGAAAAGCAAAGATGGCCACCTCGTACACAGCCCAGCGCACGGGACGCGGAGCAGCGCCGATTTTTTTCAGCACAGGGACCCTGAACTCTTGCAGCAGATCGGATGCAATCAGGATCAGCACACCGGCAAACAGAAAAATCTGCTCCTGCCGGGTGGTGAGCCCCAGTTCCCAGTAATTGCTCAACACATCATGCCCGCCGTTATGCACAATCCCGTAAAAATACCGGGCCGCATTGGTCAGGCTGTCGGCGCGGAAGATCACAAGGGCAAAAGCGAAGATACAGAATGTACCTGCGATCCCCACCAGGCGCGCCCGGCCCTTTGTGATGGCGCGGCGCCAGGGAAGATGATCCTCCAGGGCCTGGAACAGACCGTGCAGGAATCCCCAGAGCATATAGGTAAAACCGGCACCATGCCAAATTCCGCTGACCAAAAAGGTCAGCACCAGGTTGGCATCGCGCCGCGCAGCACTGCAGCGGCTGCCGCCCAGCGGAATATACACGTAATCTTTCAGCCAGCGGGAAAGGCTCATATGCCAGCGCGACCAGAATTCCTTGACCGTGGCGGACAGGAACGGCTGGCGGAAATTTTCCGGCAGCGACAGTCCCAGCATCTGCCCCACACCCAGCACGATATCCGTGTAGCCGGAAAAATCCGCGTAGAGCTGAAAGGGATACAAAAGCGCCGCAAAAAGCAACTGGGTGCGGTCAAAGGCCGCGGGATTGCCGAACGCCGCTGCCACCACCACGGCGGCGCGGTCCGCCACCACAACTTTTTTGAAGTATCCCCAGAAGCACCGCATCACGCCCTGCCAGGCCCGCTCTCCCGACCAGCGGGTGGGTGCCTCCATCTGCGGCATCAACTCCCCATAGCGATTGAAGGGTCCCTGTGTGATGGACAGGAAAAAAGATGCAAAGCAAAGCACACGGGCAAAGCTTTTTTGCGCCGGCAACTTTCCTCGACGCACATCCACCAGATAGCTCACAAGCTGCAGTGTGAAATACCCCAGCCCCAGCGGCTGCAGAATGGCCGGCTGCCACAAGCGCAGTCCGAAGATAGCCTGCAGTCCTCCGGCGCCCTCGATATAATATTTCAGGACCAGCAGCGGCACAAAGGCAAAGAGCAGACCGCCTGCAAACCATCCCGTCTTCTCACGGGCGCGCAGGGCGCATTGCCAGACCAGCAGCGAGCAAAGCAGCAGAATCACATATCCCTGCCAGTCCAGGGACAGATAAAACAAGGCGCTGGCGGCCAGCATGAGCCCCCAGCGTTTTTTCGGTTGCAGTCGGTACCAGAGCCCTACCAGCAATCCCGCAAAAACGACAAAGCCTGGCGATGAAACAGCCAGCATGGCAGGACCTCCTTTTCATGATTTACTGTAGACATCCGCCATAAAGATGGTGTTGTCTGCATGGGAGGCAAGTTTTTCCTCCACGGTATCACAGAACAGTGCGGACACATCTTTCCCCGCCCCATCGCGGGCGATCACATCGCACAGAAGCGCAGTGAATTTTTCGGCACCGCTCCCGTTCAGATGATGAGCGTCAGAGAAATCCCCGCCGCCCAGGTCCATTGCCTTGGGATCCCGGTACAGGGAAAAATCCCAGTATTGTGTGCCATGCTCCTGTGCAAACTGGCGCACCGCATCCACATAGGACTGATACCCCTGGGTATTGCTGAGATAGGCGCTTGGCAGCGGCGCGGTAAACAGTACCAGGCGGATGCCCGTTTCTTCACAGTAGTCTGCAATGTGTTCCAGATTTTCCCATCCGAATTCCGAGAGCGGATGCTCCGGGTCCACGTTGAGAACCGTGGCATAGCCGTCCCGGGCGACGCCTTCGGTATACACAAATCCGTCGCCTCGGTAGGCTTCCCCTTCCGCCGGGTAGGTCACATAGGCATAGTTGCCCGGCTCATAGCCATCGGTCAGCTTGGCCTTCCAGAGCGCCAGCATACTGCCGGGCGACGCAATGCCGTGCCGGGCGGGAAGAAGCAGGTCCGCCATGGCCGCCATGCCGCCCATCTCCCAGAGATAGCGGTACCGCCACGGAGAATTCCAGCGCATGAAATCCGTAAGCAGATAGCAGGCCAGCGAAACATCACGGGACGCACTCTGGTTGTAGCCCGTATAGAACATTTCCAGATACACCGTCTTCAGCGGGTTCTGTTCGGCCGCTTCCCGCAGCATATAGTAGGAACCATCCGGCAGCTGCTGGGAGGAACCCGCATTGAAGCTGTGGGTCCCCAGCGCTTCATCCACCATCGCAGGATCCACACTGCGGTAACAGTGGGAGGACCCCAGGAAAAGGGTATCGATCTGCCCTGCCTGCCCGTAGAGTTCCTGCAGCATCACACGGGAATAGGAGTGCACATCGTCCACCAGCAAAAAGCGGGCCGCTGTCAGAACAAGCACGGTCAGCAGCAGAAACGCCGCCCCAAGGGCACCTTTCCGCAGGAAGGCTCTCTTCATGCTAGCTCCTTTCGCTCAGCGCTCAATCTTCATGTGGGGGTGGCGCGGTTCATAGGATGCCGCATCCAGCTTCCAGACCGTGCTGCCGTTTTCCTCTTCGCTGACTTTTTCAAACCCGAAAGAGGCATAGAATTCCCGGACCATGCCGTTTTTGGCCGTGGGATAATAGTAGCCGTACACGGTGGTCACGCCGCGCTTTCGGGCGTCCTCCACCAGCGTGTCCATCACGGCGTCTTCCATGCCGCGCTTGAGCACACGGCAGCTCATCAGCCAGAGGCGCAGATGCAGATCTGCCCCCTGCTGTTCACCGGCCACCACCGTGACAATACCGTTGTCACCGAATTTGTCCACCAGTTTGCCGCACAGGCAGAGCCGGTTCGGATCCTCCGCCATGGCACGGATCTCATCCTCGGTGCAGCGCAGTGTCGTCAGATTGAACTGATTGGACTTGTTGGTCAGCTGGGCAATGCGCTGGGTGTACAGCGGCTCAAAGCCGTGAATCATGGCGGTCATTTCCAGGCTGTCCAGATACTCGCCGTAATCGCCAAAGGCCGCCTGGGCCGCCGCACGCTGGGCATTCTGGTGATAGAGTTCCGTCTTTTTGAGGTCCTCCTGGGAGAGGGCGGTCACCTCAAAATACCCGCCGTGATCCAGCATTTTGATATAGTTCTCGGCACCGTCCAGCACCGGAACAGCCACCCCCGGCACCTGGGCCGCCACGATGGCGCGTTCCGCCGGGTTGTCGTCAGCAAACACAAAGCTGTCCACGCCCAGGTTCAGTTCAGAGGCAATAGCTTTCAGATTCTGGTCCTTGGGTTCCCAGTTGGCCTTGATGGAGACAAAATCGTCGGGCCGCAGCACCCCGTCGGGATGGTTGAGCCCCGCCAGGGCGTTGGCCTCGTCGTTCTTGGAATCCACCGCCAGGACGACGCCAATGGATTTGAGAGCCTTGCAGTAACTCTGGAACTCGGCATAGACCTGGCCTTCCGGCACTTCCGGCCCGATGGCCAGACCGTCCACGCCGTCATCGCCGACCACGCCGCCCCAGAGGGTGTTGTCCAGATCCAGCACCAGAGCCTTCTTGTTGCGGCCGTACAGCGATTTGATGATGTTGGCCACACTGTTCGCCAGCGACGGAATGGCATCCAGGCACATGGCA
This sequence comes from uncultured Subdoligranulum sp., assembly GCF_963931595.1. GTDB lineage: Bacteria > Bacillota > Clostridia > Oscillospirales > Ruminococcaceae > Gemmiger. The sequence goes on along the minus strand of NZ_OZ007030.1, from coordinate 947,910 downwards.
TATTTGTACATGTGCCAGTAGAATGCATCCCCCCAGGCCGTCAGACCATAGTCGGCGGACAGATAGCCAATGTCGTTGATATAAAAATGCTCGTGGGTTGCCGCGTAGGCATAGAACTTTTGGTTCAGGCGGCTGATGAAGTTGGAACGGCCATGCACGTCCCAGATATCCCGGTTTCCCATCAGCCGGTAGTTGGGCCGGTCGAAGTTGTTCTGGATGACCGGGCAGGCGAACTTCTGTTCCAGCGCCTGCCACATGGTCTCAAAATGGGTATACTGGTCTTCCAGCATCCCCTCAATCTGCTCGGGCGTATCCGCTGTGGTGGGCAGCGCCGTCAGGTTGCGCCAGTTGGTGTGGATATAAATCACATCCGGCGCAAAGGCATCCAGTTCCGGGGTGCCGAACATGGCATCCTGCCAGTACTGGGCATATTCACTCTGATAGAATTCCGCCTCGATGCCGTATTGCAGCAAAAAAAGCCCCAGCTGATCCGCCACCTCATTGGTGGTGGACCCGCCGAGAATTGCAATCTTTTTATGCAGCGGATGGGGATTCTGCGCCAGCAGTTCCCGGCGCAGGCGGCGCTTTTTGCGCAGCAACGTCTCGGTATCCAGCGGATAATGGAAGCAATCCATACAGGGCTCCTTTGCAGATTACAGGGAAGCCAGGGCGCCCTTGAGGGCCTGCGCGATCTGGTCCGGGCAGCTGGTGGGCTTGTTGCCGCAGGTGGTACCCTCCATGCGGGCGATGGCGTCCTCCGCCTTCATGCCTTTGAGCAGGCTGGAGATGCCTTTCAGGTTGCCGTTGCAGCCGCCCAGCACACGGACGGCTTCAATGGTGTGATCCGGGTTGAGTTCCACTTCGGTACGGACAGAGCAGGTGCCCTTATTGTTGTAAACATACGTCATAATACAAGATGCTCCTTTGTGTTATTTTGCCTTTTTGTTGGACATTTTACGTGCCTTGGCCAGCGTTTCCAGCCGGACGATCTGCTCGTCCCGCGTGGCAAAAGCGCCCACCGGGCGCGGCGTGACGGTATTGAGGCCGTGGTAATCGGTGCCGCCGGTGATCAGAAGATCGTTTTCCCGGGCAAGACGCAGCAGTTCCGCTTTGTCGTCCGGGGTATTCCGCGGGTGGTCGATCTCCACGCCGTCCAGACGGCCCGCCCGGATCAGCTCCCGCGCCAGCTCCATGCTGTGGTATACACTGGGATGAGCCAGCACCACCACTCCGCGGCAGGCCTTGATCAGTTCCAGGACATCGTCCACCGGCTCATACCGCGGCGTGTGCAGAATGCGTCCGCGCACCGGTTTGAGCCCGAAGAGAGAACGGTACACGTCGTTGTACATGCCGTCCGCCAGACCGTACTGCCACAGCACCCGCATCACATGGGCCTTGAACAGCGTACCGCTGTCCCTGGCCAGTTCCAGCGCTTCCTCCGTGCGGAACTGCGGGCAGATCTCCTCCAGTTCCCGGCAGCTCTGCAGCACCGCCACCTTGCGGCGCTCCGCCATCATATCGCAGAACTCCGCCAGCGGTGCACAGTCATCCGGCCAGTAGCACAGAAGATGCACCCGGTGGGCGCGCTCATAGTCGTAGGCCGTCATCTCCACCGCCGGAATCAGATGCACGCCCTCCTGGGTGGGATGGGCATAGGCATACCGGATTCCCTGCATGGAATCGTGATCGGAGATGGCAAGGTGCGTCATTCCCGCGCAGCGTGCCAGAAATGGCAGCTTTCCGGCCGGCGTCGATCCGTCGGAAAAGGTCGAATGGGTATGCAGATCGCCGGGCATGGTACTTCCCCCTTTTGGCTCTTTAACATCTTATTATACTCTTTTCGATCGGTTTTGAAAAGCCCTTGTGGGAGTGTACTCCCACGGTCATTTCATCGTCCCTGCATAAGCACGCGCATGCTCGATGAACCGGCTGGCTGCCGGGGACAGTCCCCGCCGTGACAGACAGGCAATCCCGATGTTGCGCCCCGCCGCCGGTTCCAGCCGCAGCACCTGGCAGCCGCTGTGGTCGGTTCCCCGCTTGAACATCAGTTCCGGCATGATAGCCAGGCCCTGCCCGCAGGAAACCATGGCGATCATGGACTGATCGTCCACAATATAGCACCGGCTGTTCACGTGCAGATCATTCTTTTTGAAGTAGCTCTGAATGTCCGCATCCAGGTCCGCCTGCTGGCTGACAAAGGGCTGTCCCTGCAATTCCTCCGCCCACACGCAGCCCGGCCGCTTGGGCTTGTAGGACGCCGGCGCGATGCAGACCAGCGGATCCTCGTACAGCGGCTCGAAATCCAGATCCTTGGCGCTGGAATTGGAGAGGAACCCCAGTTCCACCACACCGTTCTTGAGCCAGCCTGCAATGTCGGCGTAGGACCCCTGGTAGAGCTGCACGTCGATTCCCGGGAACTCCTTCTGGAAGGGCGGCACCAGCTGCGGGATCCAGGTCACACAGGCCGAATTGAATACCCCCAGCCGCAGCACCCCTTTATGCATGCCGTTGATCTGGGCGATGGACTGGTCCAGCAGTTCGCTGCTGTTGAGCATCCGGCGGATGGAGGGAAAAAGGCTCTCCCCCGCCGCCGTCATCGTCACACCGCTTTTGGTGCGGGTAAACAGCGGGAACCCACACTCTGCCTCCATGCCCGAAACCGCATGGCTGATGGCGGACGGCGTCAGATGCATCTGCTCCGCCGCCGCGGCAAAGGTGCCCAGCTGGGCCACCATCATCAGAATCTGGCAGTCCGTCAGTGTCATAAGCCCCTCCCACGAGTGAATCATTTTCATCTTTCGTATGAAAAAATTGTACTTTACTTCACGTTTATACTGTACTATGATAGTAGCAGAAAGTCAATGGCTGCAACGCACATTGCAGGAATCCCATTGGCTCCTCTCTCCCTCCACGACCTTACCGGCCCGCACACCGGTTGGGTCTTTTTTTATTGTCAGAATTGCGCACAACCCGGCAGTGTGTTATGATAGCAGTATATTGTGACAATACAATGTAAGCCTATGTGTAAGGGATGAGGGAATGGCTAGATCACGGGGAGTGCGCGGTGCCGCCAGTTGGTGTGCCATCGCCGCGATATTTTATTTGTTGGTTCGTTCACTGTTGTATGCCGGTGTCAGTGCGCTGCTGGGCCTTCTTCAGCCGGGGGCCAGCCTCAGCAAGCCGGTGGGCTTTTCCGATGTCACCATCGGGCTGCTGCAGCTGTTCATCGGTATCGGCGCCATAGCCATTCCGCTGTGGTGTATGCTGTATCTGACCCGGCTGACCTCCCGGGACCTGCGCATCACGCTGCCTGCACCCTGGAGCCCTGCGTTCTGTCTGCCTGTGTTTCTGGGCATTGCCAACGCCGCCAATCTGGCCGGTGCCCTGCTGACAAACCTGCTGGGCATCGAGGTTTCCACCAGCATCCTTCCCAGCGGCGGGCTGGAACTGGCCGTCCAGTTCCTTGTGCTCTGCGTGATGCCCGCCATCGCGGAAGAGCTGTTCTTCCGTGGGGCCTTGCAGGGCCTGCTGCGTCCCTGTGGCAGCGCGGCCGCAATCTTCGGGCCGGCGCTTCTGTTTGCCCTTTTGCATCTCGATCCCATCCAGGGCTTGACCGCTCTGGTTTGCGGCATCTTTCTGGGCTGGCTGGCCGAGCGCTCCGGCAGCATCCTGCCCGGCATGCTGCTGCACTTTACCAACAACTGTCTGGCTTTCCTGAGCCTGTATCTGCGTTTCTACGCCCCTTCCAGCGTGTCGTTCGGGGTGGAACTTTTTGTCCTGCTGTTCTTCCCGCTGTTCAGTCTGTGGCTGATCTACCATGCCCGGCAGCAGGGATTCCGTTTCGGGGCCGGGCTTCGTCCCGGTGTGGATGTGCTGGAGGTCTTCAGCAGCCCTGCCTACACCCTGACCATCATTTTCCTGCTGCTGTACACCGTTTTTCTGAGCCACTGAGGAGGAATCCATGACCGACGAACAGCTGATGCAGGCAGCCCTGGAGGAGGCCCGGGTGGCCGCCGCCCTGGGGGAAGTCCCGGTGGGGGCCGTGGTTGCCAAGGATGGCGAAATCGTCTCCCGGTCACACAACCTGCGGGAAAGCGGCAAGAACGCCACCTACCACGCCGAACTGCTGGCCATTGACGCCGCCTGCAAGGCGTTGGGAGGCTGGCGGCTGTGGCAGTGCGAACTTTTTGTGACGCTGGAGCCCTGTCCCATGTGCAGCGGCGCCATCATCAACAGCCGGCTGCGGCGGGTTGTCTATGGTGCCCGGGACCCCAAGGCCGGCTGCTGCGGCAGTCTGACCGATCTGTTTGTACTCCCCTTCAATCATCATCCTGTGATTGAACAGGGACTTCTGCAGGAGGAAGCGCAGGCCTTGCTGCAGGATTTTTTTGCCATGCTGCGCGAGAAACGGAAGAAGAAATAAGATGAAACAAAGTGTACTGATTACCGGCGGCAGCCGCGGCATCGGCGCCGCCGCGGTGCTGGCCTTTGCCCGCGCGGGCTATGACGTGGCCTTCACCTGGAACCATCACGGCAGCGCCGCCGAACAGATACTGGCCAAGGCCCGGCAGATCGCTCCCGACCGTCAGTTTCTGGCCCTGTGTGCCGATGCTGCCGACCCGGCCCAGGTCGCCATGGCGGTGCGGCGCGCCGAACAGGAACTGGGCGGCCTGCAGGTCCTGGTCTGCAACGCCGGTATTGCCCAGCAGAAACTCTTCACCGATACCTCCGATGAGGACTGGCGCCGCATCATGTCGGTGGATCTGGACGGAGCCTTTTACGCCTGCCGGGCCGCTCTGCCCGGCATGATCCACCGCAAATACGGTCGAATCCTGCTGGTGAGCAGCATGTGGGGGCAGACCGGCGGCAGCTGTGAGGTCGCCTACAGTGCCGCCAAGGCAGGGCTGATCGGTCTCGGCAAGGCGCTGGCCAAGGAGGAAGGCCCCAGCGGTATCACCGTCAATGTGGTGGCTCCCGGCGTCATCGACACTGACATGATGGCCGGATTTTCCGAGGAAGACCGGGCGGCCCTGGCCGAGGAGACACCCGTGGGACGGCTGGGCATGCCCGAAGAAATCGCCCGCACCCTGGTGTTTCTGGCCGACGAGGCCTCCGGGTACATTACCGGGCAGGTCATCGGGCAGAACGGTGGATTGGTAATCTGAACTGCAAAAACAGCGCAGCCGGTTGGCTGCGCTGTTTTTACTTTTTCTTGGAACCAGCCCGCCGGGGCGTTTTTTTGCTGCCGGTGCGACGGGGCGTTGTCTTTTTGGGGGCCGGACGTACCCGCACGAACTGGATCGGGTTGCCGTTGGAGAGGATGCGTTCCTCCACCTCCATCTCCGGCAGGGAGGCCAGGAATTTGTTCAGGCTCCTGGAGCCGAAGTTGCGCACGTCGAAGTCGGGGTACCGCTTGATGAGCTGGTCGCCCACCCGGGAGGTACGCACCCAGCCGGTACCATCGTCCATCTCGCCGATCAGGCCGTGGACAATCCGCTCGATGGATTCCCGGTTGATGGCCGTATCATCCCCCGCATTGGCCCGGGCATCGGTCTCCGCCGCCGGGGCAACGGGATCGGCGGTTTCCGTCTCGCCGTGATCGAGAATCAGGTCCAGATATTTGAACTGATCGCAGGCTTTGACGAAGGGGCCCAGCGCCTTGCTCTCCCCCATGCCGATGACCAGCTTGCCCGCCTCCCGCAGACGGGCGGCCAGACGGGTGAAATCACTGTCCGACGAGACGATGCAGAATCCGTCCAGATTGCCGCCGTAAAGCAGGTCCATGGCATCGATGATCATAGCCGAATCGGTGGCGTTCTTGCCCGTGGTGTAGCTGTACTGCTGGATGGGGATGATGGAATTGTTCAAAAGGGCATCCTTCCAGCTTTTCAGCCGCACATCGGACCAGTCGCCGTAGATGCGCTTGCAGGCCGCCACCCCGAAGGATGCCGCCTCATCGAGGATCACCTTGACATACTTGGGCGAGATATTGTCGGCATCGATCAAAATCGCCAGTTTCAGATCTTCCATACACGTTTACCTCTTGGGCTGTTCAAAGTACATATACAACTGGCACGGGATCATGCCGTTGTAAATTTTGCGGCGGCGGGCCGCTTTCTTGCCAAAATGCTGTTCAAACTCCGCATCGGCCGTGATGGCGTACAGCCCCTGTCCGGGATGGCGTTGCCACATCTGTCCCAGCGTTCTGGCCAGGGAGGCCGCCTCGGCGCTGTCGCCCAGACGTTCCCCGTAAGGCGGATTGGTCAGTACAGTGGCGTTGGAAGCCGGGGTAAAATCCTTCACGTCTGCCACCTCGAAACGGCAGCGGTCCCCCACGCCGGCCAGCTTCGCATTGGCATTGGCCAGTGCCACGGCTGCCGGGTCAATGTCGTAGCCGACACCTTCAAAGGCTGCGTCCCGGCGCACCTCCTCCAGCGCTTTCTGGCGCTGTTCCTTCCAGATCTGGGCCGGTACAAAGGAAAAATGCTCCGCTGCAAAACGGCGGCGCAGACCGGGTGCCAAATTGAGGGCTTTCTGGGCAGCCTCAATGACCAGTGTGCCGGAGCCACAGAAGGGATCCTGCACCAGGCTGTCCCGGCGCACCCGCCCCAGGTCGGCAATGGCAGCCGCCAGCGTTTCCTTGATGGGGGCCAGTGTTGCGTTCCTGCGGTAGCCGCGCTTGTGCAGGCCGTCGCCGGAGGTATCCAGGTAGATCTCCACCTGATTCTTGCGCAGCGCAAAGCGGACCTTGTACACATCGCCGGTCTCGGGCAGGCTGCCCGTCTTATGGCCGGCCATCAGCCGCTTCACAATGGCCTTTTTGACAATGCTCTGGCAGGCCGGCACGCTGGAAAGCTGGCTGGACAAGCTGGAACCCTTGACCGGGAAAGCCGCATCGGCGGGAAGCAGTTCCTCCCACGGAATGCGGTAGCAGCCGTCGAAAAGCTCATCGAAGGTCATGGCCCGGTAGGAAGCCAGCTGCACCAGTACGCGCTCCGCTGTGCGCAGGTTCAGGTTGGCTGCCGCAATCAGATCCGCCCCGCCCTGAAAGGCGATGCGGCCGTCGGTAACCTGAATGTTCTGCGCCCCGAGACGCTTGATCTCGAAATGCAGCGTGGATTCGGTGCCGAAAAAGCAAGGGGCAACCAAGGTATACAGTGTGGGCATAGTGTTCCTTTCCCTTTACATTTTTACAAAAAAACTCTAACCCCGGCGGCGGGAACCGTCAGGGTAGAGCTGTGTTGTTCCATGTAGTGTGCCTAAAATCAGCCACGGCGACGGGAATAACCACCGCGATGGTTTTCCGTCACACGCTTCAGATCGGCAATTTTTTCTTCGCTGCGGGATTTGTAGCGTGCCATCATATCCTCAAAGCTCATCTCGCCCTGAGGTGCTGCCGGTTTGGGCTGCCAGACACGCGGTTTTTCCTCACGCTTGGGGCGATGGGCCGGGCGGGCGCCGCCCCCCTGCTGGGACCGGGCCCCGCGTTCCGGCGCGGGCTGCGTGCGCTTGATGGACAGGGCGATCTTGCCGTCCGGTGCGATGGAAATCACCTTCACCTTGACCGTCTGCCCGTCCTCGAGCACTGCCGAGAGATCCTGCACGAACTCGTAGGAAACCTCGGAGATGTGGACAAGACCGGTCTTGCCCTCCGGCAGAGAGACAAACGCGCCAAACGGCTTGATTCCGGTTACCTTGCCCTCGACGATATCCCCAACTTGTAATGCCAAACTAAAATACCCCTTTTTCTTTTGATTGATTTATGCAGAGGGGTTGCCGCAAAGCGCCCCCGCTGAATCCTGAGTTCCGCACCTATTTACCGCTGATATCCACAAAGACACGCTCGTTGGGTTTGGCATACCCCTGTTCGCGGGCATACCGCTCGATGATGGCATCATCGCCCTGGTCCAGTGTGTTGGAAAGTTCCGCGTTTTCCGTCAGCTGGTTGCTGAGCTGGCTCTGGACGCTGAGCAGTTCCTGCTGTTTGGATCCGATCGAGACCTGATAGTGTATCAGGCTGACGAACAGGTATCCGCACAGTGCCAGAAAAGCAGCCACCAGCAGCCACCGCGGGAGCAGCCCATGACGCTTGTGCATAATCGGGATGCCCCCCTTCCATTCAAATTGCGCGGTTTGGTGCGTATACGGCGCACAGCACTACGTATGGTTAATTATATACTATTTTCGACGGCTTTTGCAACTGCTTTTTTCCGTTTTTTGGCTTTTTCTCCGCTTTTTTCTGTTTGCGCTTTTCCCGGCGCCTCTGTATGGCCCGGGTCAGCCGCCGGTGAATCGGCGCCAGGCAGCGGCGCTCCAGGGTGCGGAAAGGCCACAGCAGCCCCCACCCCAGGGCATGAAGCAGCTGCCGGATGGCCGGACTTGCGGTGCCGTTCCACGCCAGCGCCCCGGCCAGCATGCCCAGGGCCATGTACCAGCGCGCCAGGCCGCTGGCACTGACACCGGCCGAGAATCCGCATACCAGGAAAGCCGCAGCCGCGAAAGCCAGTACATCCCAGCAAAAGCAGCGCACCGGCCCTTCCCCCAGCACCAGGCCCAGCAGCTGGCGGCCCGCTCCCAGCAGGCATCCCAGCCCCAGGCACCACAGAAGATCCCCCAGAACCGCCGCTGCGGCGGGTGCCGCCGCCATCTCAGCGGAACAGGCGGGCCAGCAGACCGCCGCCCGACTGACGGTTTTCGGCATACTGCATGTACTCGATCTTGCCCGAGAGCTGCACCTGCCCGCTGTGCACCGACAGTTCACTGACCTGCAGTTCCTGCCCGCCGATGGTCAGGTTGCCCAGCGGGGTTTCCAGCACGGCCGCTGTCTCGTCACAGCTGATGATCCGCGTGACGCCGGTCAGCGCCAGATGCCGCCGGTCCTTGAGCGCAAGACTGTGGCCGCGGGGCGGTGTTTCCACCGCATCGGCCCGGGTCTGCGCCGGTTCCTTTCTGAGTTCCGCCATAGCGGTTGTCCCCTCCTCCGCAATTGGGTCTACATCCATACGATATGCGGCAGGGTCCGGAATTATGACTGCAGATCCATCACTTCAAACAATTCCCGGGCCACGTCCTTGCCCTTGGGCTCCTCGGTGGAGAGGACGCGCACCTTGACCGGGCGGTTGCCGAAGGTGATCTCGATCACATCCCCCGTTTTCACCGCGTAACTGGCCTTGGCCGGCTTGCCGTTGACCAGCACCCGGCCTGCATCGGCCACCTCGTTGGCCAGCGTGCGGCGCTTGATCAGGCGGCTGACTTTCAGATATTTGTCTAAACGCATAACTTCCTCCTACGAAAAATACCCCATCGCCAACGGCGACGGGGCAAACAAGGTACAATGCGGCTTACTGCACAGCGTCCTTCAGAGCCTTGCCGGCCTTGAAAGCGGGCAGCTTGGACGCCTCGATGGTGATCTCAGCGCCGGTCTGGGGGTTGCGGCCTTTGCGGGCCGGGCGCTCACGGACCTCGAACGTGCCGAAGCCCACCAGCGTGACCTTGTCGCCATTCTTCAGCGCCTCGGTGATGGCGTTGAGGGCGGTGTTGACAGCCTGCTCGGCGTCCTTCTTGGTCAGGTTGGCTTCGTTCGCCACAGCGGCGATCAATTCAACTTTCGTCATGGTTTGTACCTCCAAAGTTATTTATCTGCCAAAAGCGGCTGCAGGGGAATTCCCAGGCGCCTGCTTCACAGCTCCATTAGATTCAGGTGCCGCCTCAAAGGCGGCGTTGCGCTTCTGCAGCGCCTGTTCCGGATCGATGCCCGCCTGCCGCGCCAAAGCAACAGCGGCAAACAAGAGTTTTCCGGCCGCCTCCTCGGCGGCCTGGGGCCCGGTTGCGCACTGCAGGTCCCGGGCATAGTCTGCCACGCGCTGCGCCTCGGGGGACGCATCCTCGCCGTAACGCGCCGCGCGTTTCTGCAGCTTGGCGGCACGCATCAGTGCCGGCAGGGCCCTGGGCACACTGGCCAGGTCATCCTGCAGTGTCAGGCGGCCCTTTTCCTTATTTTTGAGCGCATCCCAGTCTTTTATGCTTGTATCTCCGCCAAAAATATGGGGATGCCGCTCAATGAGTTTGCGGCATACGCCGTCGCAGACCTGCTGCCAGGAAAAGCGTCCGGCCTCCTGCTCAATCTGCGCATGGAAGGCCACCTGCATGAGCACGTCGCCCAGTTCCTCGCACAGCAGCTGCGGGTCTGCCAGATCAATGGCATCCACCGCCTCGTAGGCTTCCTCCAGGAAATTCATGCGAATGGACCGATGGGTCTGCACTTTGTCCCAGGGGCATCCGTTCTCGGGATCCCGCAGCAGCGCAATGATCGCCACAAGATCCTCTGCGGTATAGCTTTCTTTTTCAGGAAATGCTCTGTTCATAAGGTTGCCTTGCATCCTGCGCAGAGCGCAGTACGCCATATTGTACTCACAATCCGGAATTTGTCAAGCCTTGCGGGCGGCACCGCAGCCGCAGCACCGCCCGCAGAGCCACTATTGTTACGTGTAGTCGCGGATTACAGCTGGGCACCGCAATGGTTGCAGAACAACGCATCGCCGTCCACTTCCGACTTGCAGACCGGGCAGATCTTGGTCTCACCGCGCAGATGCACCGGCTCCTCCTCGATCTCCTCTTCCTCTTCCGCAGCGGCTTCCTCCTGGGGTGCCTCCTCCGGGGCCTCGTCCTCGGAAGGCATATACTCCTCGGGGCTCATGTTGGCCTTGATCTCTTCGATGGCCTTCTCCACCTCGGCAACCGCTTCGATATATTTTTCCACCAGGGGCTGATTTTCCTCCCCGGCCTTATGCAGGCTGTAGACGAGTGCACCTAACTGGCGCTGAGCCCTGGACAGACGCGCCTGCTGATTCATAAGATCCAACTGGTTCTTGCCCTTGCCCGCCAGATCCTGTGCGGTCTTTTTGGCGGAATCCACCAGCTGCAGTCCCTGTTCCTTCAGCATTTCAATATCCAGTTCAAACATAGGGAACACCTCTTTCTGTAGACAAGCGCGGTTCTTGCTCCGCCGCGCTCTTTACGCCTATTATAGCGGATTCCCGCAGCCTTTGCAACGCGCAAATGTATATTTTCCGTGAATTTACACGCCCTGCGGACCGATAAATTCCCGCAGCATGCTGTCTTGCGGAACAAGCTCCGTTCCCAATGCCGGGAACGGGACGAACTTGCGGCAGAGGGCTTCCAGCTGCCGCTGCTGGACCGACGTGAGGGCCGGGTCCGGCGGCATGCTGTCCAGCACATTACGCCACAGACAGACTTCATAGGTGTGTGTGGTATCCAGCAGCAGATCCGCCCGGGGCTTGTATGGCTTGATATACCGTTCCTCCCCGTTGCAGACATGTCCCCAGAGCCCCAGCGTAAAGGAGGCTCGGTGCCCGCGGAAGAGAAAATCCCGCACCAGCCGGCGGGCCAGCCGGATATCCCGCGTGGCCAGACAGCGGCTGCCATCCGGTGCGGCGTACTCTTCCCGCAAGCCGGCATAGAGGCAGAAAACAGCGTCAGGCGGAAGATTTTTTGTCAGTTCCGGATTCAGCGCATGAAGTCCTTCGATGATGACAACCCCATCCCGGCAGTCAATGGTCTGCACCCCGTTGGGCTGCTGGATTTTGAAATCGAAGACCGGCGCCTGGCAGACACCTCGCTGATGCAGTTCTGCCAGGCAGCGGCGCAGCACCGGCAGGTCCAGCGACTGCAGACTTTCATAGTCGTCGCTGCCGTCAGGGTTCTTGGGATAGCGCCCCTCCCCCGCATAGAAATCATCCAGGCTCAATACCACGCTGCGGCGTCCCAGGGACTGGATGGCCCCCGCCAGTTTGTGGGCCGAGGTCGTCTTGCCGGCGGCCGAAGCCCCCGTCAGCATGACGATATGGCGCCCGCTGGCAAGAATCTCCCCGGCAATCCACTGGATGCGGTCGCGGTACTGCCGTTCGCTCATCTCTGCAAAGGCCCGGGGCTGACCGGCGGCCAGCGCGATCAGTTCACAGCTGACAAAGCGTTTGCGTTGTGTAACGTTCATAGAACTCCTCCACGCCCCGCTTGCGGGCCAGCACCTCGTCAAAGCGGTCGATGTATTCCGTGGGATATTTGAAGTTGAAGATGCGCTCGATTTTTCCATGTCGCTTGCCGGGAATGACCAGTTTGGTGGAACCGGCCGCCCCCGCCGAGAGAATGGTATGGACCTCTTCCATGATGTAGATGTTGTACAGGCATTCCTTGCCGGGTTTGGCCCAGCCGATGTTCTCCAGGTTCTGCAGTGTGCCCTTCTGGCGGTAGAGGTAGTAGGGGCGATACCCGGCCTGCCACAGCAGGTCGCCCTGGGCCAGCATGGCCGCCACATCGTCATAGGCCGCCGCGCGGTGTTCCACCACCAGGTTGGAGGCCCGCTTCAGGGTCAGGGTATGCACGGTGATGTTTTCGGGGTTCAGCGCAATGGCCTGTTTCAGACTATGCGTGAACCCCTCCACCGTATCACCGGGCAGACCGGCAATCAGGTCCATGTTGATGTTCTCATGCCCCGCCGCCCGGGCCTGGGCGAAGCAGTCCAGGATGTCCTGGGCAGTATGGCGGCGGCCGATGTTGCGCAGCACCTCATCCGAGAAGGTCTGGGGATTGATGGAGATGCGGGTGGCGCCATATTGCTTGATAATACGCAGCTTTTCCGCATCAGTGCAGTCGGGGCGTCCCGCCTCCACCGTGTATTCCTCCAGCGAGGCCAGATCAAACGTGCGGGCAATATGTCCCATCAGCTGTTCCAGCTGTGCAGCCGAAAGGCTGGTGGGCGTGCCGCCGCCGATATAAAAGGTGCGGATGCGCAGACCGCAGCGGTCGGCGGTCCGGCGGATGGCCGTCAGTTCCTCGCAGAGTTTGTCCACATAGGGCTGTACCAGTGCCCGGGTGGCCTTGTCTCCCACCATGCGGGAGACAAAACTGCAATAACTGCACCGCGTGGGGCAGAACGGAATGCCCGCATAGACACTGCAGTCCATGGGATCAGCATTCTCCAGCACCGGGCGCTGCAGGTCGGCGATTCCCCGGGCCAGGGCGAACTTTTCCGGCGTGCAGGCAAAATGGCCCAGGAAGCGATCCTCGATCTCCGCCTCCGTGGCGCCCATGGCCCGCAGGTCATGGATGATGCGCACCGGCCGCACACCGGTCATCATGCCCCAGGGCGGGTTCTGGCCGGTCTGCTGCTTCAAAAGTCCATATAAAAGGGTACACAGCGCATACTCCCCATCGGCATCTGCCGGGCGCAGAGCGCCGCGCCAGCAAAGACTGTCGCCCTGACGAAGCAGTACAAAATCAGTTTTTTCATGGCTGGCGGCCAGCACAAAATCCCCGGTTTCGGGGATTTCGGCAGCCTTTTCTGCGCCGGGGAAAAAGATGCGGGCGGTGTGTTCCGCCTCATACCCGGCTGCCGCGCCGCGCAAAACGATCTGCATAATGAAAGTCTCTCCTTGTTGTTTGCCGATCAGAACCACATACCGTTCAGGTAGGGGTTGGAACGGCGCTCCTGCCCCATGGTGGAAAACGCCTCATGGCCGGGCAGGACCTTGGTCTCCTCAGACAGCGGCAGCGCGGCCAGCATGGAGAGGCTGCGCTGCATCTGCTGCATGCTGCCGCCCGGCAGGTCGGTGCGGCCGCAGGAACCGGCAAAGAGCGTATCGCCGCTGAACATCAGCTGGCCGCAGACCAGGCAGACACTGCCGGGGGTATGCCCCGGCGTGTGGTAAATTTTAAACGTCAGTTCGTCAATCTGCAGTGTATCGCCGGCGGGCCAGTTTTCGTCCACCAGGTCCTTGGTCAGCGGAAGCATCTGGCTGCCCGCTGCATCCACCGGGTCCAGATACACCTTGCAGCCGGTGGCCTTGCGCAGCGCCGCCACCGCCCCCACATGGTCATAGTGGCCGTGGGTGAGCAGAATGTGGGTAAGCTGTGCGCCCTCCTTCTGCAGTACATCCAGATAGGTCTGGGGAGATGCCGCCGCATCCACCAGGATGCCGTGCCCGGCATCCGTGATGATCAGAAAGGTATTGGTATACAGCGGGGCAAGCCCGTGAATGTGTTGGATTTTCATAGGTCCTCCTATTTTTTCCATTCGTCGGTATCGATGACAATGGTCACCGGGCCGTCGTTGAGCAGACGGACCTGCATATCGGCGCCAAACTCGCCGTGCTGCACAGCCTTCAGCCCCTGACGGCCCATTTCCTCCAGAAAGCGCTCATAGCACGGAACGGCCAGATCTGCCTTGGCCGCATGGCTGAAGCTGGGCCGTTTTCCCTTGGCCGTGTTCCCGTACAGTGTGAAGTTGGAAACCACCAGCGCCTCATAGCCCAGCTCCACCGCGCTGCGGTTGAGTTTGCCGTCTTCATCTTCAAAGATACGCAGATGCGCACATTTTTCCGCCAGTTTCGGGACGATGGCCTCGTCGTCGGTTTCCCGCACGCCCAGCAGGATCACAAGACCCGAGCCGATGCACCGCGCAGGACCGCCGTTGACGGTGACCGATGCTTCGGTCACACGCTGGATGACTGCTCGCATAATGAATGACTCCTTATAAGTTTAAATCAGCTGCGGAGCACGCTGATGACATCCTTGACCTTCTTCAGCCGTGCCACCACACTGTTCAGATGTTCGGTGTTGGTAATGCCTACCGTCACGCTCATCCGGGCGCGGCCCTGTTCCGCTGCGCGGGCCATCAGCGAGTAGATCGGCACCCGCATATCGCTCAGAGCCAGCGCAATGTCGGAGACCAGGTTGGCGCGGTCCATGCAGGTGAGTTCCAGCGACGCCTTGTAGTTTTCCTTGGCGTCGTCGGCCCAGTAGGCGCGGACCCAGCGGTCGGCATTCTCGGGATGGCGCATGCTCTCCCGCACATTGGCACAGTCCCGCTTATGGATGGAGACACCGAAGCCGCGGGTGACAAAGCCGATGATGTCATCCCCGGGCAGCGGAGAACAGCACTTGGCAAACTTGATGGGGCAGTTGTCGATGCCCTCCACCACCACACCATCGGAGGAATGCACATGCTTGATCTCCACCGTGATCGGCTTGGGTTCGGTCTCTTTGAGCTTGGCGTACTCTTCCTTGATTTTGGAGAGCATCCGGGAAAGCTGCAAGCCGCCGTATCCGATGGCTGCCAGCATCTCGTCCACCGTATTGCAGTGGTTGCGCCGGGCAAGATTCTCCATGAAGGTGGCACGCTGCTCGTCGGAGAGCACGATCATATTGCGCCGCAGTTCCCGGTCCAGGGCGTTGCGGCCTTCCTCGATGTTCTCCTCACGCCGCTCCTTCTTGAACCAGTTACGGATCTTGTTCTTTGCCTCGCTGGTCTTGACGATGTTGAGCCAGTCACGGCTGGGGCCGCGGTTTTCCGGCCCGGTGAGAATCTCGATGATCTCGCCGGTCTGCACCTTATGGTCGATGGAGACGATGCGGTTGTTCACCTTGGCACCCACCATCCGGTTGCCCACCGCCGAATGAATGGCATAGGCAAAGTCAATGACGGTGGCGCCCGCCGGCAGATTGATCACGTCGCCCCGGGGAGTGAAGGCAAAGACTTCCTCCGGCAGCAGGTCGCTCTTGATGTCGCTGAGCAGGTCGGTGGCGTCGGCGCTGGAGCGCTGGCTTTCCAGCAGCTGGCGCACCCAGGCCAGGCGCTCGTCCAGCTTGTCGTTGGAGCTGCCGGTGATGCCCGCCTTGTACTTCCAGTGGGCGGCAATGCCGTATTCCGCCATGCGGTCCATGTCCCAGGTACGGATCTGCACCTCAAAGGGGATGGCTTCCCGTCCGATGACCGTTGTGTGCAGGCTCTGGTACCCGTTGGGTTTGGGGGTGGAAATATAGTCCTTGAATCGGTTGGGCAGCGGATGATACATATCGTGGATCAGGCCCAGCGCCGTATAGCACTCCGGCACGTTTTCCAGAATGATGCGCACCGCGTAGATATCGTAGATTTCTTCAAAATCCTTGTTCTGCATGTACATCTTGCGGTAGATGCCGTAGATGCTCTTGACCCGGTGGCGGATGGTGGCCTTGGGGATGCCGTTCTCCGCAAGATGCCGCGCGATGGTATGGCAGACCTTGTGCAGGAATTCGTCGCCGTGCTTGTTCAGAAGGTCCCGGATGGTCTCGTAGCCCACCGGGTCCAGGTAGTGCAGGCTGCGGTCCTCCAGCTCCTCCTTGATGTTGGAAATGCCCAGACGGTGGGCAATGGGGGCATAGACCTCCATGGTTTCCAGCGCCTTGTCCCGGCGTTTCTGCTCGGGCCAGGCGTCCCCCGTGCGCATATTGTGCAGACGGTCGCACAGCTTGATGATCATAACGCGCACGTCCTGGCTCATGGCCAGCAGCATCTTGCGCAGGTTTTCCGCCTGGCGGTCCTCCACGTTGGAGAACTTGATCTGCGTCAGCTTGGTGACGCCGTCCACCAGCAACGCCACTTCGGGGCCGAATTTCTGCTTGATCTCGGCCACCGTTACCGGCGTATCCTCGGCCACATCATGCATCAGAGCCGCCGCAAGGCTCTCGCTGTCCATACCCAGTTCCACCAGAATCTGGGCCACCGAAAGCGGATGGCAGATATACGGTTCACCGCTGCGGCGCCGCTGCCCCGCGTGGGCCTGGGCCGCCAGGTTGTAGGCGCGGTCCACCATTTCAAAATCATAGGGGCGTCCGCTGTCAACCATGTTCTTTTTCAGATCATCGTAGGTGATGGGCGTCTTGCTTTCCTCGGCCGCTTTGACTTCCTTCATTGCTTCGGTGTTCCCCATAACAATTCTCCCCCTTTTTGCATTTTATGCCCTGGCTGCCTGTCGGGCCAGCTTTTGCAGCACCGGCGCCGAAGCCAGGTCCTGTTTTCCGCTGACCGGCACCGGCAGCCAACGCCCGTTCTGCTCCTCAATCAATCCCAGCTCCTGCAAGGCGGCCAGGCTGGCCAGCGTCTTACCGGTGTTTTCTGCGCCCTGCGCCGCAAACGTGGGCTGCAGATCCTCCGCGAAAACCTGCCCGTTCCGGATACGCATATATAGCTTTACCGTATCGTCGCGGTCAGGCAGCAGCGCCTCGGCCCGGGTAGGCTCCAGTTCGGTTCCGGCGCAGAACGCCTCGAACCATGCTGCCTGCTCACTGGGTGTATTGCCAAGTCCGGCCGGCCGGATTCCCTTCAGATGAGCGGAAACCATCGGTCCGCTGCGCCCCGTGAAAATGGAAACTTCCAGCGCCGCATCCACCGCAGCCCCCACAGGGTAGGCAAATTTCTGGGGCGATGTACCGAAAAGCGACGCGAACAGCGTGTGATTGCCCTGCCGCAGACGCACCCGGGTATGGCGCCCCTCCGCGCCCATCGCCCATACACCGTCTATGACAGCCTGCTGTACCAGCAGCACCGGGGTGGGATTTTCCCGTCCGAAGGGCGCCAACCGGGTCAGGTCCCGCACATTTTCCAGGGAAAGTTCATCCAGACCCACGGCGGCATCCAGCTGCAGGGTGGCCGGCGCCGGGCGGGCCGCATGGTGGGCCGCCCAAGTATTGATATTCTGCCGGAAGGCCGGGAGTTTTTCTTCCTCGATCTCGATGCCTGCCGCCGCCGCATGGCCGCCGAACCGGATCAGCAATTCGGAACAGGCTGCCAGTGCGCTGTGCAGATCGAAACCGTCGGGCGCCCGGCCGCTGCCACGTCCCTCCCCCTCGTGGAGGGAGATGACAATCGTCGGCCGGCTGTACCGCTCGGTCAGGCGCGCCGCCACAATACCGATCACGCCGGGGTGCCAGTCTTCCCCGGCCACCACCAGCACGCGGTCCCGCAGCCTGGCGGGATCCGCCTCCAGCACCTTGCAGGCAGCTCCAAAAACCTCCTGCTCGGTCTGCTGCCGCTCGGTGTTGATTTCGGCCAGCCGCGCCGCAATCCCGGTGGCCTGCTCCTCGTCGCTGCAGAGCAGCAGTTTCAGCGCCACTGCGGCATTGTCCATCCGGCCCGCCGCATTGAGCCGCGGCGCCAGACCGTAACTGACCGTATCGGTGGTTACCGGCTTGCCTGCGTATCCGCCGCTCTCCAGCAGCGCATGCAGGCCGGGACGCATGGTGTCCTGCAGAAGGGCCAGACCTTCCCGGACCAGCACGCGGTTTTCCCCGGTCAGTGGCATCACATCCGCCACGGTGCCCAACGCCACAAACTCGCCGTACATCTCGAGAAGTTCGGCCGGGTCACACCCTTCCAGGGCGGCACAGAGTTTGAAGGCAACACCCGCACCGCACAGGTTCTTGAAGGGGCTTTCATCATCGGCACGCTTGGGGTCCACCACGGCCACCGCCTCGGGCAGTACATCACCGGGCAGATGGTGGTCGGTGATCACAAGGTCCAGCCCCAGTTCCCGGGCGCAGGCCGCTTCCTCCACCGCCGAGATACCGTTATCCACCGTGATGACCAGCTTGAAGCCCTTCTTGGCCAGCGCCTCCAGCGCCGGGCGGGTCAGGCCGTAACCGCTGCCGCGGGTCGGCAGTTTGCAGCGCACATGGGCCCCCTGACTGGAAAGACATTCGTAGAGGATGGCTGTGGCGGAAATACCGTCCACGTCGTAATCGCCGTAGATGACGATGAGCTCCTCCCCTTCTATGGCACGTTCAATGCGCTCCACCGCCTTGTCCATGTCCCGCAGCAGGAACGGGTCCGAAAGGTCTGCCTCCGGTTCCAGCAGCTGACGGGCCTCCCCCTCATTGCAGACGCCGCGGGCCGCCAATACCCGGCGCAGCAGTACGCCGCAGCCGGCAGCGGCCAGTTTTTCCTCCGCCCCCGGCTCAGCCGTCTTGATCTGCCAGGCAGGATATTTCATCGTGCTTCGCTCCTTACCGAAAACAGCAGTCACCGGGACAGCGAACTGCCATTTTTAAAATCTGATTCAAAATCGTGGGTCAACCCATCCTGGCGCAGCATAGTTTCCAGTGTATCAATCTCAGTGGAAACATCCAGGCTCACATCCTGCAGCAGCGTGTCGTAGAGCTTGCTGTAGGCCAGGTTCAGCGTGTGCAGAATGCCGGTGATATCGCGGCGGATTTCCTGCGCATGCTGTACATCCGTATCTCCCAGTCCCTGGGCCGTGTCCAGAAGTTTTTGCGTGGTGGGCAGGTAGTACTCCCGGAACCGCCGGATTCTGGGAAGCTGCTCGGGATGATTGTGCACAAAGCCCAGAATGGCGGCACAGTTTTTGCGCATCTGCACCAGTTCTTCCGCCGCGTCGGCGCCCAGCTTTCCGTCCACACGGGCCAGATAGTCAAGAAACGCCGCACCCTCCTGCTGAAGCACAGTGGCATCATCCATTTCGGGTGCCCGTTCTTCCTGCGGGGCAGGTTCGGGCGGCTGCGGCGCCAGACGCCCGGTGTCCAGATACAGTTTTCCGTCCGGCTCCAGCACGGCATCCGGGAAATCCCCCTGCGCCACCGCCTGGGCCAGATCCTTCTGCACCCGCTCCTGGGGCACTGCGCTGTCCCGCGCCAGCGCGGTCAGGTCACATACCCAGTTCCGGGCCAGGCGTAAATAGCACCGAAGCCGTCGGACATACCGGTATTTCCTGACGCCAACGCCGCCCATAATGCCAAATCCCACGGCAAGCGGTGTGAAACAGCCCATCAGGATGGGAAACACCAGAAACTGTTCCCGGGTGATGCCCAGCGCCTCCGGCCCCGCGGCGGACAGCGCCCACATCACAATGGCGGCAATGCCAAAACCGCCCGCAAAGATCCAGCCCGTCACGGCCAGCGCCATGGCTTCGCTCTGCTGTTTGTTCTGCAGGCGACGGTCCAGGCGGCGCTTCCACTGGGCAAAGGGGAGCTCCCGTTCGGGAGTTCTGGCAGACTCCAGGCGCTCCCCCACCCATTCCAGGGCTTCTGACAGACCTGACAGTACCGTTGATCCCAGACCCGTGCCGACCCGCACGGCACCGTTGACCAGTTCGTCCCAGTCCGGCGTCTGTTGGCCCTGGAATTTTCCTTCCTGTGGTCCTTTTTTCTCTTCTGAAGTATGATTGGTCATAGACATCCTCAATCGGTCAGTGCGCAGCCGGTGCGTGGCTTTGCATCAGCGCCGCCGCACACCGCACGCCGTCCACCGCTGCAGTCATGATGCCGCCCGCGTAGCCAGCCCCCTCGCCGCAGGGATACAGTCCCTCCAGCGCCGTGCACTGCAGGCTGTCCGCATCGCGCAGCAACCGCACCGGGCTGCTGGTCCGGGTTTCCAGGCCCGTCAGCACCGCGTCAGGCGATCGGTAAGCCGCCAGTTTGCGGCCAAAGGCGGCAAGACCTTCCCGCAGCGCCCCGGACAATTCCTCGGGCAGCAGCGCCCCCAAGTCCGCCGGTGTGACCCCGCGGGGATAGGTAGGCTGCACGCGGTCCAGTTCCAGCCGGCCCCGCCCCTGGAGGAAGCTGCCCACCGTTTCGGCCGGTGCACGGTAGGCACCGCCGCCGGCCCGGAAGGCCGCCTGCTCCAGACGGCGCTGAAAGGCAACCGCCCGGGCGGGGTCCTGGTCGAAGTCCTTGCCGTCCACGCTGACCACCACCGCCGCGTTGGCGTTGCGGCCGTCGCGGGCGTGCAGGCTCATGCCGTTGGTGACCACGCCACCTTCCTCGCTGGCTGCCGCACAGACGGTACCGCCCGGGCACATGCAGAAAGTGTAAACACAGCGCCCGCCGCCCACATGCTGGCTGAGCTGGTATTCTCCCCGGGGCAGGGACGGATGCCCCGCCGCCCCGTGATAAAGGCTGCGCTCGATTTCGGATTGCAGATGTTCGGCGCGGAACCCCACCGAGAAGGGCTTGCATTCCAGCGGCAGTGCCGCCCGGTGCAGCATGGCGAAGGTATCCCGCGCACTGTGGCCCACCGCCAGAATCAGACTGTCACAGGCAAAGGCTCCCGCCGAAGTCTCAATTCCGGTGAGCACACCACTCCGGCTCTCCAGGCTGGTGAGAGCGGTGTCAAAATGCACTTCCCCGCCGAGCGATTCAATCTCACCGCGAATGCTGCGGATGATGCCGCGCAGAAGATCGGTCCCCACATGGGGTTTCTGCCGCCAGGCGATGTCCGCCGGAGCCCCGTGGGCGAGGAACGCCTGGGTCACAAAGGCGCACAGCGGATCCCCCACCCGGGTGGTCAGTTTGCCGTCCGAGAACGTTCCGGCGCCGCCTTCGCCGAACTGGATGTTGGCGTTGGGCTCCAGTTGGCCGGTCTTTTCAAACTGTTCCACCGCCTGAATGCGGCGTGTCAGGTCCGGCCCCCGTTCCAGGACCACCGGACGGTAGCCGGAGCGTGCCAGCAGCAGCGCCGCAAAAAGGCCGGCCGGACCGAGCCCCACCACCACCGGGCGATGGGACAGCGGCGTTTTGCCCACCGGAAAGGAAAATTGCGGCGGCCGTGTGAAACAGACACAGGGCGAGGCCCCGGCCAAAGCCGATTCCTCACCCTCGTCGTTGAGTGTGACTGCGATGGTATACACCAGCACGGGTTTGCCGTGCCGGGCATCCACCGAAAGTTTGGCCACCCCCGTCTGCGCCGCACGAGCGGGCGTCAGACGCAGGATGTGCAGGGCCTGCGCCGTCGCCTCGGCATCGGGGTCGGGGCAGGACAGCGGCAGGCGGATATTGCGGACCAGAAGCATAGACAAATTCCTTTGGGCGTTTTTATTTGGCGACGACCTCGCACTGGACGGTATAGCTGCCCGTGGCGAAGATGCGGGTGGAGGACGGGATCTGGATGGTCACGGGAATGCTCTGCTGCCCCACCGTCAGATTCACGCTCTGGCAGTCGATCTGCGCCACCACACTGTCCGCCGAGAGCGCGGCAATTTCATCCGCCGGGCCGTACAGCTTCACGCCCGAGACAAGAACGGACAAAACCTCCAGCTCATAGTTGCTGGGCACGTTGATGGGCTTGATGTTGGAGATGTTCAGCGTCTTGGAGTCCATATCCTCCGTGTCAAAGCTCAGCGTCACACTGGTGACGCCGTCCAGCGAGACGATGCCGGAAGGCAGTTCCACCAGCCGCTGGTAATCCCGGCCCGGCTCAAATTCCTGGGCCAGGTCGAAGTCGGTGACCGTCAGTTCTTCCAGGGCGCTCACGGTGCGGGCCGGGCCGGCCACGCGCAGCGTGTTCTGGCTCAGCGAATACTTCAGGCTGCTGGTGTCGAAGTTGGTGGGCATGCCGATGAAATCCACCACCAGCGGCAGTTCCCGCACCTGGTAGACCGTCAGGGTCACGTTGGCCGTTTCACTTTCCATCGTAGTGTACTGCGGTGTGAAGGTCAGGCCGTTCTCATCCCGCAGTTCCAGCGTCGCCGGCACTGTGGTGGTATCGGACAGCGCCGATTCGCTGCTGACCGTCGCCACCACCGAGGAGATCTGATCCAGTTCGCTGGTGGGACCGCGCAGCGTGACTTCCGCCGGGACAGCCGCCGACTTGTTGAGCATATACCCGTCCGCGACGGAAACGCCGGAGGCATCCACCGTCACCGGCAGGGTCTTTTCGCTGACTTCATCAAAAACCACATCGATGGTCTTGGGATTTTCCACCGTGCACTCGATATCACCCGGGAAATCCGTGGTATTCACCAGCCGCGCCTGCAGGCGCAGCGTAA
This sequence comes from uncultured Subdoligranulum sp., assembly GCF_963931595.1. Taxonomy (GTDB): domain Bacteria; phylum Bacillota; class Clostridia; order Oscillospirales; family Ruminococcaceae; genus Gemmiger. The sequence continues at coordinate 925,297 of NZ_OZ007030.1, read as the reverse complement.
CCTTGCCCGGGCCGCTCACGCCGGCGTAGCTGGGATACACCATGATATCGGAATTTTGAATATTGCCGATGATCGTGCTGTTGCCGCTCACCCGCACATCCACCGTTTCCAGATCGGGTTTTTCCACGATATCCAGCCCCTGGGACGTATAGGTGGAAGCCGAGTTGGCGTAGTTGATGGGGACATCCTGCACGGTATAGCTGCTCTGCGGATCAATGCTGATGGTGACCACCATCCAGGCGAAGATGCCGCAGAACAGCGCCAGCAACAGCGAAAACGCCGGGTGATTCCACGGGGAAGTGCGCCCCGCGCCCGCTTGCGGCGCCGTGTTAGTCGGCTTTTGCATGGCTCTTTGCGCCTCCTTTGCGCAGAAGATTCTTCAACGTGGGGACCCGGGCCTCGGCGGTTTCCTCCGGCGGAACGACCTCCTCCTGCAGCAGGTTGAAGAGATTCTGCCGGTCCAGGCGGCGGATCAGCACGCCGTTTTTGGCCATCGAGATGATGCCCGTTTCCTCACTGACAATGACAACGATGGCATCGGAGTTTTCGCTCATGCCCAGGCCCGCACGGTGGCGGGTTCCCATGTCCTTGCCCATCTCCAGGTTGTTGGACAGGGGCAGAACGCAACCGGCCGCTACGATCACACCGTCCCGGACCACCACGGCACCATCGTGCAGCGGTGTGCCCTCGTAAAAGATGGTGCCCAGCATCTCCGGGATAACATCGGCATGCATGGGCGTGCCGGTGCGGATGATCTCCTCCAGATTGTTGTTGCGCTCCAGAACCATCAGGGCGCCGGTGCGGGTATCGGAGAGCTGCTCCGCCGCATCACAGATGGCCACCACGGCACTCTGCCAGACCCCCCGCAGCGAAGGGTCCGCGCGGCGGTTGCCAAAAAGCCGTCCCGCCCAGACCGTCGTCTGGCCCATGCGCTCCAGCGTGCGGCGCAGTTCCGGCTGAAAAATGACAACGGCCGCCGTAAAGCCTATGGTCAGCACGTTGTTCAGCACCCAGGTCACGGTCCGCAGATTGAGCATGTACGCCAGACCGTAGAAAATGACGATGAGCAGAATGCCCTTGACCAGCTGACCGGCGCGGGATTTGCGGGCAAACTGGATCAGCTGGTAAAAAGCAAAGGAAATGATCAGGATATCCAGCGTGTCGGATATCGGATCAAAAGCACGCAAGGTACTTGCGATGGTAGAAATCCACTGGTTTTGCAGCATGAACTGCCGGGCCCCCTTCCCCCGCCTATGTAGTCAGAATCGCCGCCGGCGCAAGGTTCAGCGCTCCAGCAGCACGACGGCGTGCGCGGCAATGCCGCGCCCCTCTCCGGTAAATCCCATGTGTTCTTCGGTGGTGGCCTTTACGCTCACCGCGTCCAGCGGAATGTCGAAAGCCTCCGCGATATGGGCACGCATAGCCGGAATATGTCCGGCCAGCTTGGGTGCCTGACAGAGAATCGTGGAATCAATGTTGCCCACCGTGTATCCCTGCTCCTGCACCAGCCTGGCCACCGCACGAGTCAGAGCCAGCGAATCGGCTCCCTTATAGGCAGGGTCGGTGTCCGGGAAATGCTTGCCGATATCCCCCAGCGCAGCGGCCCCCAGCACCGCATCCATGATGGCGTGCAGCAGCACATCCGCGTCGGAATGTCCCAGCAGGCCCTTCTCATAAGGGATCTCCACACCGCCCAGGATCAGCTTGCGGCCTTCCACCAGCTGGTGCACATCATAGCCATGTCCGATACGCATTGTCTTCTCCTTCTGCAGATCTTCCTTTGTGGTGATCTTGAAATTTTCGTAATCCCCTGCCGTCAGCGTTACCGGGATGCCCGCCAGCTCCAACAGACTGCAGTCATCCGTCACCTGGGAAGCGGTATCCTCCCGCAGACTTGCCAGTGCCCGTTCATACAGCGCACGGTCAAAGCATTGGGGTGTCTGCACGGCGTACAGCGTTGCCCGGTCCGGCGTATGGTCCACCGTCGCGTCGGAACGGACCACCTTGATGGTATCCTTCACCGGCACCGCCGGGGCCGCTGCACCGGTGCGGGCCGCCGCCTGCAGGGCTTCGGTGATGACCGCCTGACTTACGAAGGGACGTGCGGCATCGTGGATGGCCACCAATGTGCCCTTCGCGGCTGCCAGACCGTTGCGCACACTGTCGGCACGGGTGGCCCCGCCCTGCACCACCACACAGGGTTTTGTGCAGGCGGCAGCGATCTCTTCGCAGGCGGCGCGGTTTGCCCCCGCCACCAGCACCAGCTGGGTCACCGCCGGGTGGGACGCCAACGCCGCGCAGCTTTTTTCCAGCACCGTCTGTCCATCCGGCAGACGATAGCTGAGTTTATCAAACCCCATACGCCGGGACGCGCCCGCTGCCACAAGGATGGCAGTAACCTCCGGGAGCCGCTGTTCGGCCATGGTGTACACTTCCCTTCATACACTAGTAAGTTTATTATACAGGTTCCCCGGGGAAAAATCCACTAAATTTCCCAGGAATTTTTGTGCACAGCGAAAAAATTGCCGCCGGCACGTTCAGCCGGCAGCAATCCTTCTCCCCGGGTTCCTGCATTTTCTGTCTTCCGCCTTTTGGGACAGCAAAATACCAGGCCGCCCGCCAAGGCCTGCCTGGTATGTTTGCTTATGCACGGCGCTTTTTGTCCAGACGAATCTTGTCCGCGATCATCGCAATGAATTCGCTGTTGGTGGGCTTGCCGCGCAGATTGTGAATGGTGTATCCGAAATAGCTGTTCAGGGTATCCACGTCGCCCCGGTCCCAGGCCACCTCAATGGCATGGCGGATGGCACGCTCCACCCGGCTTGCCGTTGTGCCGTTGCGCTTGGCGATCTCGGGATACAGCCGCTTGGTCACGGCATTGATGTACCCATGATCCTCCGTCGTCAGAAGAATGGCATCCCGGAGGAACTGGTATCCCTTGATATGGGCGGGCACACCGATCTGATGCAGGATCTCGGTGACGGTCAGTTCATCGGAATCCTGGGAGCTGACCGCGGGACGGCTTGTCCCGCCCGCCGCTTTGAGCACCCGAGTCACCAGCACACTCTCGTCAAAGGGTTTCACAAAGAAAAAGGAAAAGCCGTTATCCAGCAGTTCCTGTTCCATCTCCTCACTCTGGAAGGCGCCGGTCACAAAAAACGTGGTCCGGGTACCGCTGGTATTCTGCGCCTCATAGCGCTGCTTCACCGTGATGGCATCCAGATCCGGCATGAAGGCGTCCAGCAAGGCGGCCTGCGGATGTACGTTCAGCAGGGTCTCCAGCGCCTTGTCGCCGTTTTTCTCGCATACTGTCACCGCCACCCCCTTGGCTTCCAATGCCTGGCGGCACAAAGCGGACACCTGTGCGCCGGTATCAGTCATCACGAATTTGATCTTTTCCATCATCATATCCTCCAGACATATCTCGGGTCCCAGGCATTTGGGCGACGGCGTGCGCTTTATGCGTTGGCGTTCCGCCTGCCGGGTTTCGTTTACGATGGAAATTTTACCATATTTTTCCATCTATCGCAAGAGGATTTTCCAGTTTTTTTCACCGAAAAGGCAATTTTCGTTCGACCGTTTTTCCAGTTTCCCACCAGTTTTTTCGTTTATACGGCATTTTTTATAATTCTTTCCTCCGTTTCTGCAAAATCCCCCATTCCTATATCTGGAATATATTTCCATTTCCACTAGTTTTTACATTTTCTTTCATGGTACAACGGCGTCCGCCTTTTCCAGCATGGTGGTGGCAAAGATTCCGTATCCTCGGGTGGGATCATTCACCAGCACATGGGTGACTGCACCGATCAGCCGGCCATTCTGTACCAGGGGTGAGCCACTCATCCCCTGCACAATCCCTCCGGTAGCCGCCAGCAGTTCCGGGTCGGTGACTTTGACCAACAGGTTCCGGTTGGGGTCTCCGCTGGTCATATTCACCCGCTCAATGCGCACCTGGTAGCGCTTGGGTGTGCTGCCGGAGATGGTCGTCCAGATTTCCGCATCCCCCAGGGCGATCTGCTGCGGCTGGGCCACCGGGCAGCTCTGCCCCGCCGCAGCCCCCGTATAAGCACCGTATACGCCGGTGGCATCGTTGGCCAGGACGGTTCCTGCCGCCGCCGCGGAAAATTCTCCGCGCAGCTCGCCGGGGCTGCCCGCCGTTCCGCTTACGCACCCTGTGATCATGACGGGCACAATCTCGCCGGACAGCAGCGTGATATCCGCACCGGTATCGGTATCGCTGATGGCATGGCCCAGTCCCCCGAAAGTACCGTTCAGCGGGTCCAGAAAGGTCATCGTACCGATGCCTGCACTGGAGTCCCGCACCCAGATGCCCGCCCGGTACGCCCCCGTGGCGGCGTCCGCAACAGGGGTCAGCGTGGTGGTATACTGCTGCCCGTCCCGCCGGTATACCAGGGAAATCGGCTTACCATCCGCGGCGGTGATGGCCTGGGTCAGTTCCTCATTGCTGCGGATGGAGCGTCCCGCCGCCGATACGATCAGATCTCCCAGCTTCAGCCCCGCTTCCTTGGCCGGGTTTTCCGTGCCCAGGGCCGTATACTGATCGGAAAACGCCACCACCAGCGCCCCGTCGGAAAACATCTTGATGCCAAAGGGTGTGCCGCATACCTGCACGCTGCGGCTTTCTGTGTCCACGGTGCGCACCGTCTTGATGGGTATGGTGCCGAACAGCGCCAGCGTCACATTGCGGCTGGTGTCGGCGTTGGTGCGGCCCACCTGTGCCGTCTGAGCCGGAACTTCCCGCACCGTGACCCAGGGCATGGAAGCGATATGAAAGGTACCGCCCTGGTCGGTTGTGTAAAAGGTATCGGGCAGCGCCGCCCGCAGCGCCGCCACTAGGCATCCCGACAGGATTGCCAGGAGCAGCACCACCGTCAGCAGGGCACGCCGTATGCGATGTTTGGGCATAAGAAATCCCCTCCTGCCGGATATCCTGTGCAGGAGGGGACAAAATTATTACCCTTTAGCGAAAGACTTCGAAACAGGGCGAACCCGTACCCGGGAGAATGGCGCGCCTCAGCGCTCCGGCTGACGCCCCGGGCGCAGTTTCTGACAATACTGGGTGCAGAGTTTGTCTGTGCACTCAGAACACTGCAGCGCCACATTGGAATGATCCCAGAATCGCTCGGGATACATCATGACGCACAGTTCCCACACCAGCCAGGCCACTCCCGCCATGGCCGCCAGCGAGGTGGCGTAGAACCCGCCGATAAAAACCAGCGGAGAGAACATCATCAGGTGATCCCAGTTGAAGATGCGGCAGGTGGTGCAGCAGCGGTTCTTCATGATCAGCCGGAAGGGGCACCAGACCAGCACACAGATCAGGTCGCACACATAAAACAGAACCGAGATCATGAACAGGGCGATCTTGTCGATCACGCCGGTATAGTACAGCACACCCAGCACCGCCACCAGCACGCACCACAGAATGAACACCTTGTACGCCGCCTTGGTGGTGCTGACGATGTAGTTTTTCAGTGCCTCGTAGTTGATCTTCTCACGGATGGGACGGAAGCGGTTGGCAAACAGCTTCTGGGATCCCAGCGGCACCTTGTTGCGGATGGGGATGATCTGCAACACCATATCCGTGACCCAGACGCACCACAGGAAGTGCAGCGGTGACAGTTCCGTGAAGAAATGCATGCCCTCCAGCACCGAGAAGGCCTGCCGGTAGAAAAAGCACATCCAAAGGCAGACTCCCAGCAGCAGGCAGCGCCCCACCAGTCTGGCAATATAGATTTTTCGGGTTTTGGACATGATTTTACATCCTTCTGCATAAGTTTTTGTTTTCCCCGCCCCGGAAGCGGCCGGCGCGGCAATACCAGTATACTATATTTTCACACGATGGCACAAGTATGGTGCCGACAGATATTTTTCTGCGGCCATGCCGCCCGTGCTTTTACAAAGAAAAATCCCGAACACTTTCGTGTTCGGGATTTGGTGCGGATGAAGGGATTTGAACCCACACTCTTTTAAGGGAACTAGAACCTGAATCTAGCGCGTCTGCCAGTTCCGCCACATCCGCATATTTGCTGTCGTTTCCGTGTCTTGCGTGGCCGCTTGACCCGGGCGACGTGTATTATTATAGCCGCACTCCCCCTAAATGTCAAGCACTTTTTTCAAAAAATTCCAAATTATTTTTGTTTTTTAAAATAAAACGTAACACCGTCTTTTTGTGTTCGAATCACTTGCTTTCCCGGCCCGATTTGCTATAATGTGCTTAACGAATGGAGGTGCAAACACCATGTGGACATGTTCCATGCTGAAAACCAATGCCCGGGAAGCACTGCGCGGGCGATACTGGCGTTCCTTCTGGGGCTGCTTTCTGATCGCTATGCTGGGCGGCGGAGGTGCCGTCAACGTCAGTTTCCTGTATTCCCCTGAAAACACGGCTTATTATCTGGAAAACCTGCCAAGCTATCTGTTGGCGTGGCTGGCCATCGTCTCGGTCATCGGCGCGATCTGCGGTGTGCTTTGGAATATCTTCCTGACGGGGCCGCTGCAGGTGGGCAGTAACCGCTATTTTATGGAGAGCCGGCAAACCCCCTCTCCCATCAGTACCTTTTTCAGCGTGTTCCATACGCCCTATCTGAACGTGGTGAAGGTTTCCTTCCTCACCTCGCTGAAAATTTTTGCGGGGATGATCCTGTTTCTGATCCCCGGTATCTACTGGGCCTACTGCTACGCCCTGGTTCCCTACCTGCTGGCCGAGAATCCCTATATGAGTACCTCCCGGGCCATGGAACTGAGCCGGGAGATGATGTACGGCGAAAAGTTCCATTTCTTCCTGCTGGAGCTTTCTTTCCTGGGTTGGGCTCTGCTGTGCGTCCTGACGCTGGGAATCGGCATCTACTTTCTGTCCCCCTACCTGAGCGCCACCTACGCGGAATTTTACGCCGCCATGCGCGCCAAGGCCCTGGCTCAGGGTCTTTCCACCACCCAGGAACTGGGCGGTTTCGTACGGCACAAAGAAACCTTCTGAAGGCACAAAAATCCCGGTCCTGACGGGCCGGGATTTTCTTTACGCCTGTACCTGATGGGGATGGGGCTGCGGCGGCATCTTCACAAAGAGATTCTTCAGCACCAGCGGTGTGGCCACCGAGGAAACCACGATCATCAGAATGACCGCCGTGAAGTAGACGGGATCGACCACGCCGACTTCCAGGCCTTTCTGCGCCACAATCAGCGCCACCTCGCCGCGGGTCATCATGCCGACGCCCACCTTGAGGGAATCACCCCAGTTGAAGCGGCAGACCTTGGCCGCCAGACCGCAGCCGATGATCTTGGTGACCAGCGCCACAATCACGAAGCAGACACAGAACAACAGAATGTCCGGTGTCAGACCGGAGACATCGGTTTTCAGACCGATGCTGGCAAAGAACACCGGCGCGAAAATCACATAGTTGCTGATATCCACGCGGCGTTCCACATAGGAGGCATCCGCCATGGTGCACAGCACAATACCGGCAATGTAGGCACCGGTGATATCGGCAATGCCGAAGTACTGCTCTGCCACATAGGCCAGCGCGAAGCAGAAAGCAATGCTGACAATGGTGATGCGCTGGGTGTGGGGATTGCGCTTGTCCAGCCACTGCATGGCATAGTGGATGATGACACCCACCACAACGGCCACCACAAAGAAGAGCACCGTGTTCAGCAGCACCTGGCCCAGACCGGTGCCTTCGCCGGAGCTGGCGCCGATGACGCAGGTCAGCACCACAATGCCGATGACATCATCGATGACCGCCGCACTGACAATGGTGGTACCGAGGAAGCTTTTCAGATGCCCCAGTTCCTGCAGCGTGGCCACCGTGATGGAAACACTGGTGGCTGTCATGATGGTGCCGATGAACAGCGCCCTGTAGAATTCCGTGGTGCCGAGTGCCGCAAAGCCGTAGAACAGGCTGTACAACAGTGTGCCGCCTGCCAGCGGCACTGCCACGCCCACGCAGGCAATCAGGGTGGCAATGGGCCCGGCACGGAGCAGTTCCTTCAGGTTGGTGCCGAGGCCGGTGGTAAACATCAGAAGCACCACGCCGATCTCCGCAAAGACCGAGATGGTGTCATTGCTCTGTACCAGATTGAAAAGGCAGGGCCCTATGAGAAGCCCCGCAATAATCTCCCCGACCACCTGGGGTGCCTTGCATTTGCGCGCGACCAGCGCAAAAAATTTGGCACTCAGAATGATGATTGCCAGATCGCGAAATACTGAATACATGATATGCACACTCCTCCCGATCCGAACAATCGCCGGATTTAGTTATAATTTTAACATGTTTTGGCGGATAGTTGCAATAGTTTCCTCTGTTTTTGTTTGTTTTGACGATTTTCTTTGGTGAAAATGCCAAAAAACTTTTTTCGATTTTTTACTTGACATTCACCCCATAAATTGCTATAATAGCCCATGCAGTCAAACGACTGCCATGGAAAGATGGCTGAGCTGGTCTAAGGCGCACGACTGGAAATCGTGTAGGGCCCCTAAAGCCCTCGAGGGTTCGAATCCCTCTCTTTCCGCCATAAAGAAACACCCTTGGCTTCGGCTGTGGGTGTTTTTTTATTGTTTGTGCTGCATCATGTTTATACAGAAAGAGGCCCGCCCGGGATTGCCCGGGCGGGCCTCTTTTTTCCTGGAAGATTACTCCACCATATATTCAAAGTCGATACGGCCCAGCGCCACATCGGACGCCGCCACACGGATCTTCATGGAAGTGCCCAGCATCCAGCTGCGGCCGGTCAGCGGATCCAGCATGCTGACACCGTCCACCACCTGCGCCTCGCCCTTGCAGAGCTGCGCCGCCGGCACAAAGCCTTCCACGGTATTCTCCAGTTCCACAAAGACGCCGCGGGGCGTGATGCCGGCTACGGTGCCGGTGTACACCTCTCCCAGATGCTCGTGCATATACTCGGCCTTGTACAGGTCCTCCACATCCCGTTCGATGCGCACAGCATCCACTTCCTTCTTGCTGGACTGCTCGCTGGCGCGCTGTGCGAACTCGTTGAAATCCTTGCTGATGCGGTCCGCCGAAGCCCCCAGCAGCATCTCGCTGAGGATGCGATGGATGGCCAGGTCAGGATACCGGCGGATGGGGCTGGTGAAGTGGGCATAGTCCGACAGCACCAGACCGTAATGGCCCAGCGGCTGGGGGGCATAGCGGGCCTTCTGCATGCTGCGCAGAATGCCGGTGTGCACCGGAGTCTGGATGGGCTGGCCGCGGGTTTCATCCAGCAGCGCCGCCAGTTCCAGCTGGGTGGGAATGGGGTTCTTGAACTTGGCGTTCAGGCCGCAGGCCAGCAGCGTGGCTGACAGCTTTTCCATCTTCTCGGCGTCGGGCGCCTCATGGACGCGGTAGACAAAGGGCACCTTGTTGGTGCGGCCCGCATTGGCGGCGCACTGGTTGGCCAGCAGCATGAACTCCTCAATCATACATTCCGACGTGCCGCGGCCCCGCTTGACGATATCCACACAGCGGCCGCTCTCAGGATCGATCACCAGCTTGGCCTCGTCGGATTCAATCTCCATGGCGCCACGCTTGCGGCGCAGGGCCAGACGCTTGCGGTAGAGTTCCTCCATCAGGGGCAGCTGCTCCAGCACCGCAGCGTACTTGTCCTTCAGCTCCGTCAGGTCTGCCCCTTCCTCGGGCTCGATCAGCGCGTTGATCTCCTTGTACACGCCCTTGACACGGCTGCGGATCACCGTCTTGACAAAATGGTAGCCGTGGATATCACCCTCGCTGTCCAGACGCATCAGGCAGGAGAATGCCAGCCGGTCCTCCTCGGGGTTCAGCGAGCAGATGCCGTTGGACAGCTGGGTGGGCAGCATGGGGATGACCTTGTCGGCATAGTAGATACTGGTGGCACGCTCAAAGGCCTCGTTGTCCAGGGCGGAACCCGGGCGGACATAGTGACTCACATCGGCGATGTGCACGCCCAGCTCGTAGCCGCCGTCCTCCAGCTTCTGCAGGCTGATGGCGTCGTCGATATCCTTGGTTTCCGCGGAATCGATGGTGAAAATGGGAATGGCCCGCAGATCCATGCGGTGGGCAGCTTCGGTCGGGTCGATGACCGCATTGTCGTAGGCATGGGCCTCCGCCAGCACCTCGGGAGGGAACTCCTGGCGCACATTGCGGCCGTAGAGAATCGCCTTGGCACACTCCGCCGCGCGGTCGGAGGAGCCGAACTTCTCCACCACGGCGGCGCGATGGTCGCTGTGACGCTGGCCGCGGTGGGTGATGAGGATACCGACCTTGTCGCCGATATGCACCCCTTCGCTCCCCTGCTTGGCCAGCAGGAACTTCACGTCCCGGCAGCCGTCCGGCTCCACCGCCAGACGGCCGTCGTCAGACAAGCAGACCGTACCGGCGAAGCGGTTGTTGGGCACCTTGACCTCCACGACCTCGCCCTCGGAGGAGCCCTCCACACGGGGATGGTCGAACAGCCGGACATCGATCTTGTCCTGGGGCATGGCACCGTGCAGCGCCCGGCCCGGGATAAAGATATCGCCCTGGCCGTCGTCGCGGCTGGCAAAGCCGAAGCGGGCCGCCAGCTTGACCAATGTGCAGGGAATCGTGTTGGGGTTGGCCTCGTTCTGATAGGTGGCAAAGCCCGGCACATAGGTGCCGTTGCGCACCGACAGATGCCCCGTGGCCACCATGGCCGATACGGTGGTGCGCAGGCGGGAATTGTCCACCTGCAGATTGTTCTGCAGTTCACGCAGCGTCATGGGACGGCGCTTGACGGCAGACAAAATACTTTTTTGTAACGGTGTCATATTTACTCCTTTGATTTACGTCGCCGCACCGTCCGGTGCAGCCCTTCCGATGCGGGGCGCACTTCCCCGCCACTTTCCCACAAAAAACGGCCCGCCGGGGCGCAGAGACTTCTTCGCGCTTGGCGGACCCTTTTGTTTTGTGATTGCTGTTTCTCCGATTACAGGCGGGCGCTGAGTACGCAGATGACCAGCACCACCACAAAGAACACGCCGCCAAAGACCTTGGTCCATTTGGCGAGCTTGGCGTCGATGCCGCGCTCACGGCCGGCCGCCATGTGGGTGTTCTCGCCCATGATCGCGGCAGAGAGGCCCTGGCCCTTCTGTTCCTGTGCAAGGGTGAAAACGATGATCAAAAGCGACACTGCAATCAGAACGCAGCCGAGAGCGATCTCATACCAGTTCATTGAATAGCACTCCTTTAACTTCTCATGCGGGGTATAGTATAACACAGATATGCCGATGGTGCAAGCTTTTTTTGAGATTTATTTGCCCATGGGCTCCCCTCACATCAGGCTGAACAGGTCCACCTGACTGGTTTCCGGCAGATTTCCCAGCGCGCCCACCGAGCGGAGCTTGTCGAACACCGAACTGGCCACGCCGCTGGCCTGCTGCAGTTCCTCCACCGAGATATATTCCTGGCCATGGATGGTGGCCTCCTCCAGCGCCACGGCCGCCGCTTCGCCCAGACCGCGCAGCGAGGTGAACGGCAGGCGGACCTTGCCGTCCTCCACCACGTATTTGCTGGCGTGGCTCTTGCCCAGTTCGATGGGCAGGAACTGACAGCCGCGCTGCAGCATCTCGTTTTCCAGCTGCAGGCTGACCAGAGCGTCGTCGTCCTTGGCGGTGCGTTCTTCCTTGGGAATGTGCTCGTTTTCCCGCAGGTGTTCCTTGGCCACCCGCACGCCGCCCACGGCTGCCTCGTAGTCGATATCGGCGCCGCGCACCGTGAAGTACACCGCGTAGAAGATAGCCGGATGGTAGACCTTGAACCACATCAGACGGATGGCCGCCATCAGGTAGGCCACCGCGTGGGCCTTGGGGAACATATACTTGATCTTACGGCAGGATTCGATGTACCAGTCGGGCACATCGTGTTCCCGCATGGCTTCCTCCCAGCCGGGCTGGAAGCCGCCCTTGGCCACCTTGCCTTTACGGACGGCCTCCATGATATCAAAGGCCATCTTGGGCTCCAGCCCTTTGCGCAGCAGGTACAGCATGATGCTGTCACGGCAGCCGATCACTTCCGCGATGGTGCAGGTGCCCGAGCGGATCAGTTCGTCGGCATTGTTGGTCCAGACATCGGTGCCGTGGGAAAGGCCGGAAATCTGGATCAGTTCGGAGAAATTCTTGGGCTGTGCGTCCAGCAGCATCTGCCGCACGAAGTTGGTGCCCATCTCGGGGATGCCGAAGGTGCCGGTTTTGGAGCCGATCTGTTCCTCGGTGACGCCCAGCGCCGCCGGGCTGGTGAGCAGACTGTACACCTTCTCATCGTTCATCGGCACCGAATCGATGGGAATGCCGGAATACTCCTCGAAGTACTTGTAGAAGGTGGGCACATCGTGGCCCAGCTCGTCCAGTTTGAGCAGCGTATCGTGCAGGTATTTGAATTCGAAGTGGGTGGTCAGCAGACCGCCCTTCACGTCGTCCGCCGGGTGCTGGATGGCACAGAAATCGTAGATATCGAAGGTGTCGGGCACAACGACCATGCCGCCGGGATGCTGGCCGGTGGTACGCTTGACGCCGGTACAGCCGATGACCAGACGGTTTTCCTCGGCACGGTTCACCGTCTTGCCCCGCTCCTCCAGATACTTCTTGACGTAGCCGTAGGCGGTCTTGTCCTGCAGACCGGACACCGTGCCGGCCTTGAAGACGTTTTCCTTGCCGAAGAGTTCCTCGGTATAGCGGTGGACGTGGGACTGGTACATGCCCGAGAAGTTCAGGTCGATATCCGGTTCCTTGTCGCCGTAGAAGCCCAGGAAGGTTTCAAACGGAATGTCGTGGCCTTCCACGATCATCTTGTGCCCGCAGACCGGGCAGTTTTTGTCGGGCAGGTCGAAACCGTCCATGTGGACGCCGTCGTCAATCCACTCGCTGTGTTTGCATTCGGGGCACAGATAGTGGGGCGGCATGGAGTTGACCTCCGAAATGCCGGAGAAGTGGGCCACGGCGGACGAGCCCACCGAGCCACGGCTGCCCACCTGGTAGCCGCCCGCATTGGAATAGGCCACCAGACGCACGGCAATGACGTACAGAACCGCGTAGCCGTGGCCACAGATGGAATCCAGTTCCTTTTTCAGGCGCTTCTGCAGCACGTCGGGCAGCGGGGTACCGTAGTCCCGGGCCGCGTGCTTCCAGGTGTCATCCCGCAGTTCCTGCTCGGCGCCGGGAATGCTGGGCGGATAGGTGCCCTTGGGAATGGCCCGCAGATTGTTGTCGATGGTGGCGGCAATCTTGTTGGGATTGGTGACCACGATCTCAAAGGCCTTGTCCTGGGGCAGATAGCTGAAGTCCTCCAGCATTTCCGTGGTGGTGTGATAGTAGAGCGGTGCCTGGTTGTCGGCGTCCTTGAAGCCGTTGCCGGCCTGCAGCACCGCCCGGTAGATCCAGTCCTCCGGCTCCTGGAAATGGGAGTCGCCGGTGGCCACCACCGGTTTGTGCAGGTCCTCGCCCAGCTGGATGACCGTACGGTTGAAGTTTTTCACCGCCTCGATGGAATCCACCTGACCGTTGCGGACCATGAATTCATTGTTGCCCAGCGGCTGCACTTCCAGATAATCGTAATAATCGGCGATGCGCAGCAGCTGTTCGTAGGGCTGGCCCGCCACGATCGCCCTGTAAAGTTCACCTGCTTCACAGGCCGGAGAGAGCAGAAGGCCCTCCCGGTATTTGTTCAGCAGGCTGCGGGGCACACGGGGCTTTTTGAAGAAATACTGGGTGTGGGCCGCGCTGACAATGCGATAAAGGTTCTTCAGTCCCACCTGGTTCTGCACCAGAATGATCAGATGGTAGTATTTCTTCTTCAGCACTTCTTTGTTGCCGCCCAGGCCGGTGTTGATGGCCTCCACCGTTTGGATGTCCTTCTCCTGCAGGTCATTGAGCATGACCTCGAAGATGCGGGCCAGTGCCATGGCATCGTCCACGGCGCGGTGGTGGTTGAAGGGCGGAATTTCCAGGTGCTTGTTGATGGTATCCAGCTTGTAGTTGCGCAGTCCCGGGAACAACGCCTGGCCCATGGGCAGCGTATCGATATAGGTGTTCTCGTCAAAGCTGATGCCCGCCTTCTCCCCTGCCTTGCGTATGAAGAGCATATCAAAGCTGTGGGCATTGTGGGCCACCAGCACATGGTCGCCGCAGAACTCCTTGAAGGCACGGATGGCCTCCTCCGGCGTGGGGGCATCGGCCACCATGGCATCGTTGATACCGGTCAGCTCCACTACCCTCTGGGGGATGGGCTTGCCGGGATTCACGAAGGTGCAGAACTTCTTTTCCTCGTTGATTTTTCCGTTCTCCACATAGACGGCGCCGATCTCGGTCAGCGCCTCCACGTTGGAATCCAGGCCGGTGGTCTCGGTGTCAAACACCACAAAGGACCCGGACAGCGGCATCTGGGCCTTGCCGTAGACCGCCGGGATCATATCGTCCACGAAGTAGGCTTCACATCCGTAGATCAGCTTGAAATTGGGGTCGTTCTTGTGGATATCATCGGTGGCCAGCATGGCTTCAGGATAGCCCTGGCAGACGCCGTGGTCGGTGATGGCAATGGCGCGATGACCCATGCGGTGGGCCAGACGCACGATCTTGCCGGGGTCGTTGAAGCCGTCCATCGAGCTGGACTTGGTGTGCAGATGCAGTTCCACCCGCTTCTGCCCCTCGGGGGCGGTATCCTGGCGGGGTTCCCGCTCCACCTGCAATACATCGTAGGGCATGATGACGTAGTCATGCTCATACTTGTCATACATATAGTTGCCGCGCACAATCAGCGTGGTGCCGGGCTTGAGGCCCTCCCACTTGGACATGTCGGCGTCCTCGTCGCCCAGGATCTTCAGGTTGACCGAACCCGTATAGTCGGTGATGGAGGTGAAATAGATCTTGCGGCGGCTGCCCTTGACCTCGGTGGCAAAGACATCGCCCCACACCACCACCTTGCCGCCGTCGCCCAGATCGTTGAGGCGGCGGGTCTCGGTGGGTTTGAAGTTCTTGCCGTAGAACACCTTGACCGGCTTGTTGGACAGCGACAGTCCCTCGATGGTGAAGTCGGGCGGCGTTTCCTTGGCCTCGAACTTGACCACCGGGGTCTTCTCCTGCAGGTACTGCTCGAACTCCTCCTCGGTGCGGGCGTTGCCGGTATCGGCCAGCCGCACAATGGGCAGCGAGCCTGTGCGCTCCTGAATCAGTTCCGCCAGTACCCGGGGCAGCTCCACACTTTCCAGAATGGTGCGTCCGGCATTGACGCGAACGGTGATGCCGTCCTCGCCGAACACCACCGGCTCGTTCTTGTCCAGAAATCCGTTGACCGGCATGCCCTTCTCTTTCAGCTCCTCGATCATCAGCCGGACCGCTTCCGGCGTGATATTCGGGTAGGAGAAATAATTGCGCAGATGCAGTTCATACCCCGCAAAGACTTCCCGCAGGGATGCACAAAGGCGCCCGCACAGCGCCTGGTCCAACGGCTCGGCACTGCGCAGGCAGATGATCACCTGACGTTTGGTACGGTGCAGTTCCACCCGATCGACCAGTACACTGCCGAACGCATTGCAGAACTGCTGGTCCGCCGTGAACTGCGGCCAGACCTGGGTAACAAGTGGTTTCAAAGTAACTCCTTTGCAACTGGGAATGCGAAACTTCCGTTCTTATTTCCGGCGGCCGTTTTGCCGTTTTTTCGCAGTACGCCGCCTGTAGACGCCGGTTTTGAAGCCTGCGATGAAAACGACCAGAAACAGGATAGCCGCAACCAGACTGCCCACCGCCTTGATGGGGTGGTCGGCGGTATAGTAAAGATAACTCACAAAGCCGAGGAACAGGACCAGCGCGCCGTTCCCTATGGCCAGGATGGGCGGCCAGATCTCCTGCAGGAGATCCAGGACCATTGTACCGATAATTTCAATCAGCGTCTCCATGGCCGTTTCCTTTCCGGCTCGTTTTACAGCTTGTGGATCTCCTCCAGGAACTGACCGACGATATCGCCCTTCAGCATGCGGATTTTCTCTCCGCGGATGAAGAGCAGCGCTTCGTCCTTGCCGCCGGCAATGCCGATATCGGCGTCCGATGCCTCGCCGGGGCCATTGACCACGCAGCCCATGATGGCGATCTTCAGCGGCTTTTTGAAGCCCTCATCCCGCAGGCGCTGTTCCACCTCGTTGGCGATCTCGATCATGGGATACTGGGTACGACCGCAGGTGGGGCAGCTGATGATTTCAGGACCGGCCACGGCATAGCCCACCGCCCGCAGGATATCGTAGCCTGCGTATACCTCGTTTTCGGGGTCCTCGGTCAGCGAAACACGCAGCGTATCGCCGATGCCTTCCAGCAGAAGGCCGCCGATGCCCATGCCGGATTTGATAAGTCCCATCCGATTGCCGCCCGCTTCGGTGACGCCCACATGGAGCGGGTAGTCGGTCTGCGCCGACAGCATCCGATAGGCGGCCATCATGCGCGGCACATTGCTGGACTTGATGGAGATGACAATGTTGTCAAAGTCATGTTTTTCCAGCAGGCGCACATGATACAGCGCGCTTTCCACCATGGCCTCCGGTACCGGGGCACCGTACTTGGCCAGGATATGCTTTTCCAGGCTGCCGCCGTTGACACCGATGCGGATGGGTACGTTTTTAGCGTTGCAGGCGTCGGCCACCGCCTTGACGCGGTCATCGTCACCGATGTTGCCCGGGTTGATGCGGATCTTGTCGGCTCCTGCATCCAGCGCAGCCAGCGCGGCGCGGTAATCGAAATGAATATCCGCCACCACGGGGATGTCCACCGCCTCCTTGATGGCGGAAACCACCGCCGCATCCGCCGGCGTGGGCACCGTCACCCGCACGATCTGGCAGCCTGCCGCCGCCACCCGCTTGGCCTGGGCCACATTGCCCGCAATATCTTTTACCGGCACGTTGAGCATGGTCTGCACGGCGATGGGATGGGTACCGCCGATGGTCACGTTTCCGATCTTGACTTCTCGTTTCAGTTGGCGCGTCATAGCTGCTCCTCCTTACAAAATTCTGGTTATATCCTGCATGGTCACCAGCAGCATCAGCCACAGCAGCAGGACCATACCGGCGGTGTTGACCGCAATCTGAAAACGCTGCGGCACCGCATGGCCTGTCAGACCCTCAAACAACAAAAACAACAGTTTGCAGCCGTCCAGTGCGGGGATCGGCAGCAGATTGAATATGCCCACATTGATGGTCAGCAGTGCCATCAGGGAGAGCACATCCCGCCAGCCGTACTGCACGGCCTGGCTCACCGCCGACACCGTACCGATGGGGCCGGACAGCTGATCCACCCCCACCCGGCCAGTGGCAAGTTCCCAGAAGCCGCCCAGGATGGCGGTACTGTAATACCGGAAGAATTCCCCGGTCTGCACCAGGACGTTGCGCAGCGTCTTGGGAACTGCCGCCACCCGGAAATCCACCCCGCTGACAATGTTGCCGTCCGCGTCGGTGGTGGGAGCCACCGTCACGCCGTCCAGCGTCACGATCTCCCCGTCGCGGAGTACCGTCATGGTGTGGGATTTTTCTGTACCGTCAAACATCTGCGCCAGCGAGTTGGCCGTGCGCGTCCGTTTGCCGTCCACTTTCACGATGGTATCCCCCATCTGCAGCCCCGTCTGGCTGCTGGAAGCACCGTCCACGAACTGGGCAATCGTGGTGCCGCCCAGATTGGCCATGCTGAACACCAGCACCAGCAGCACAACAAGCCCCAGCAGAAAATTCATCACGGCGCCCCACAGCGTTACAAAAAAGCGCTGCCAGGCCCCGGCCTGTTCAAATTCCAGGCCGCGCACCGTCACCGGGAACAGGCTCTTTTTCCGCTCCGGCGGACGCACCGGGGGAATTTCCTCCCCCTCCCCGTCCGGGTCGGGCGGCGTGGAAAACAGATTGTAACCGCCCAGCGGGATCAGCCGCAAAGTGTACCGGGTTCCGCCGCGGTTCCAGCAAAACAGTTTCGGTCCGAATCCGATGGAGAATTCCTCCACCCGAATGCCGCAATGCCGGGCCGCCCAGAAATGGCCCAGCTCATGCACCAAAATGACAACCCCGAACACGAGCAGGGATACCAGCCCGGTCAGCAATGCAGTCATAGGCACCTCTCAAATCTCAAATATGGGCTTCCACATAAGCGCGGGCCATGCGGTCGCATGCATGGACATCCTCCAGCGTGTAGTCGCCGCCGAAGCTGTCGCTGTCCACCACGCCTTCCACCAGGCGGCCGATGTCCAGGAAGCCGATCTCGTCCCGCAGGAAATGGGCCACCGCTGCTTCGTTGGCGCCGTTGGCCGCGCAGGGGGCAAGCCCGCCCTTGCGGATGGCCTTCTTGCAGGCAGCCAGACAGCGGAAGGTTTCTTCGTCCGCCGTGGCAATGCTCAGTTTGGTCAGCGCCGTGAAGTCCAGCTCCGGCACCGGGCTGGGCAGACGTTCCGGCCAGGTCAGCGCATACTGAATGGGGATGCGCATATCCGGCACGCCCAGCTGGGCAATGATGGAATGGTCGGCGAACTGCACCGCCGAATGGATGATGCTCTCCCGCTGGACAACGATCTGGATCTTATCCTCCGGCAGACCGAACAGCCATGCCGCCTCGATGAGTTCCAGGCCCTTGTTCATCAGGGTGGCCGAGTCGATGGTAATCTTGGCACCCATGTTCCAGTTGGGATGGCGCAGGGCATCCTCCTTGGTCTTGCCGCGGAGTTCCTCCGTCGTCATGCCGAAGAAGGGTCCGCCCGACGCCGTGAGCAGGATTTTCTCCAGCGTTTTGGCGCTGTGGGCGTCCTGCAGGCACTGGAAAATGGCGCTGTGCTCACTGTCCACCGGCAGCAGGTGCACACCGTTCCGCTTTACTGCGTCGGTCACCAGATGGCCGCCGGTGACCAGGCTTTCCTTGTTGGCCAGCGCCAGGTCGTGGCTGCTCTCGATGGCTGCCAGCGAGGCATCCAGGCCCGCAATGCCGACCACTGCGTTGAGCACCACATCGGGACCGTCCATGGCAGCCAGCTCCCGCAGGCCCTCCGCGCCTGACAGCAGCTTCGGTGCGTCCGGCTGGCCGGCCAGTTCAGTCTCCAGTTTGCCGCAGGCCTCAGGGTCCACCACCGCCACATAGCGCGGATGGAATTCCCTGATCTGCTCCAGCAGTTTATCCACGCTGGAGCGCGCCGCCAGACCGAACACCGAATAACCGTGCATCCGGCATACATCCAGACTCTGGGTACCGATGGAACCGGTGGAACCCAGCAGTGTGATGGTTTTACTCATAATTGTCCGTCCTTTGTTTTACAGAACATAAAAGAAATACCGCACAACGATCGCCACGAACGGCGCGATGAACATCACGCTGTCGAAGCGGTCCAGAATACCGCCGTGGCCCGGGAAGATCGTACCGTAATCCTTGAGCCCTACCTGGCGCTTCACCGCCGAGGCAAAGAGATCGCCCAGAATGCCCAGCACCGAGGCGATGGCCCCCATGAAAAGCAGCACCACATAATGCTTGGGGCGCATCTGGATGCTGATCACGTTGTACCCGGCGGACAGCAGCGTGTAAGCCGCCGTCAGCAGCATACCGGCAAGGACGCTGCCTGCCACGCCGCCGATGGCGCCTTCCACCGTCTTGTTGGGACTGACCACCGGCGCCAGCTTGTGCTTGCCGAAGGCACGCCCCGCGAAGTAGGCGGCGGTATCACCGCCCCAGGCAAAGCAGAGGATCAGCAGAATGAAATAGATGGCGTCATAGCGATAATTTTCAAAAGGCAACATCCGTTTGAGGTGAATGAGGGAATAGAAGCAGAAGATGATGACCCCGGAAAAATAGACATAGCCCGTCAGCTTGCCGAAATCCAGCGCATGTACCTGGGCAATCTGGCAGATATTGAAAAACAGCACCACCAGAAAGCTGACCGGCAACACCAGTATGCGGGCGGCAGGGGTAGTCGTAAGCATGATCAGCAGTGTATACGGCACCGCCACGGCATACAGATACCATTGCTTCTTGCCGAATCCCATGGCAGAAAAGACTTCATGGATGGCGATCAGGCAGACGGCCGTGAGCACCAGATCAAACAGGATGGTGTTGAAAAACGCCAGCACGACGGCCAGAAAAACCAGGCCGACAGCGGCGGTAATGACGCGGGTCTTCATACGGTGGTTCCCTTTCACGGATGGAATAATACAGTACTCATAACAGCCTATGCGGGCGTGCCCATCGGCATGCCCGCACAGACGATGAGGAAGTGCCAATACAATCAGACTTCCATGATTTCCTTATTCTTGGCAGCACAAGTCTCGTCGATCAGCTTGACGTACTTGTCGGTCAGTTTCTGGGTCTCTTCCTCCAGCTTTTTCTGGTCATCCTCGGTCAGTTCGCCGGCCTTCTTCATGGCCTTGAACTTGTCCATGGCATCACGGCGCACGTTGCGCACCGCCACCTTGGCTTCCTCGCCCTGCTTCTGGACATCCTTGGTCAGCTGCTTGCGGCGTTCCTCGGTGGGTGCCGGGAAGATCAGCCGGATCACCTGGCCGTCATCGATGGGGTTGATGCCGATATCGCTGGTCTGGATGGCCTTGGAAATGGGCTTGAGCATCTGGCGGTCCCAGGGGGTGATGGTCAGAATACGCGCTTCCGCCACCGCCACCGCGGCGATCTGGTTGATGGGCGTGGGGCTGCCGTAGTAATCCACCGTGACACGGTCGAGAACGGCCGGGTTGGCACGGCCAGCGCGGATCGCCGCCAGCTCCCGGGCCAGATGGTCCACGCTGGCATTCATCTTTTCTTCAAACGGTTTCGTCGTGCTGCTCATGGCAATTTCTCCTTCGTTTTGCATTAGTATAGGCACAATTCTATGATTTTTTCTTACTCCTTGACGATGGTGCCCACCGCTTGGCCCTCCACGGCCTTGGCGATGTTGTCGGGCTGGCCCAGATCAAAGACCAGGATGGGCAGGCCGTTGTCACGGCACAGCGTGGCCGCCGTGGAATCCATCACGGCCAGCCGCTCATCCAGCACCCGGGTGAAGGTCAGCGTATCGTAGCGCACCGCGTCGGGATACTTGTGGGGGTCCTTGTCATACACGCCGTCCACCATCGTCGCCTTGAACATGGCGTCGGCGCCGATCTCCAGCGCACGCAGCGCCGAAGCGGTATCGGTGGAGAAGATCGGGTTGCCGGTACCGCCGCCGAAGACGACGATCTTGCCGCTTTCCAGCGCCGCGATGGCCTTGTCACTGGTGAAGACTTCCGCCACCTGGGGCATGAAGGAACTGGTCATGACCACCGCCGGCACGCCCTGCTGGCGCAGCGCGTCCTTGACGGCCAGCGCGTTCATCACAGTGGCCAGCATACCGATCTTGTCGGCATCCATACGGTCCATCTTGCCGCTGGAACGGCCGCGCCAGAAGTTGCCGCCGCCTACCACAATACCGATCTGCGCACCCAGTTCGTACGCTTTCTTGATGCCGGCGCAGATGGAAGCGATGGTTGCCTCGTCAAAGCCGGTGCCCTTCGGGCCGGAGAGTGCCTCCCCGCTGACTTTCAGCAGGATGCGGTTGTATTGAATCCCCATAATGATTACACCACCTGTTGTTTAGTCCGGTCTTGTGCCGGATGGGCACAGTAAACCATTGTTATTTGTATAGTATTTTACAATAGATTGCAGGCAAAGTAAAGCGCCGCAGAAAAAAAAGGCACTGCCCCACAGGCAGTGCCCCCAAACCTTATTCTTTTCGCGGCAGAACGGGATGCAGTTCCTGCCAGAGCGCGCGGCGGCGCCGGTCCCGCTGGATGGCACCCGGCCCGGTGGATTCCAGCACCATGCCGCCCAGATCCACCGCACAGGGAGGCAGGACAAACCGCAGGCAGGTTCCCTTTCCGTGTTCCACGGTCAGGTCCCATCCCATCGCCGCCGCATACGCACGGATCAGCGGCAGGCCCAGCCCGCCCTGTTCCAGCAGACGCTCGCTCCAGGTACCGCCCTCCAGCAGTGCCACCGCATCTTCGGGCAGTCCCGGGCCGTCATCCCGGTAGCAGAACTGCCCCGGTGTGCAGGAGAAGGTGATCCGGGCCGGTGTGCCCGCCGCCAGGGAGTTGGAAACCAGGTTGGCCAGCAGCCCGTTGAGCAGGGTGTCGTCCCCCATCGTCAGCAGAACCGGAAGGTCCGTCGGGGCTTCCACCGTGACCGAACCGTCCACCGTCTCCTGCAGCAGGATCTCATTGAACAGCCCGGCCATCTCCCGCAGCTGTCCCAGCAGCTCCATGGGGCGCGGCGCGCAGACCCGCTGCAGCACCGGCGCAACGGCCGCATCCGCAGCATGCTCTCCCAGCCGCTGCAGCTGCACCAGCTGCTCTGTGATCTGCCGCAGCAGCGGGCGGAGGGTCTCATACTCGTCCGGCGTCACGCAGTGGGCCATCTGATCGTCCAGCACTTCCAGCGCATTTTCCAAGAGATGGAAAGACTGCCGGAACCGTCCGCGCAAACCGCCGCGCAGTGCCATCGCCAGCTCCTGTTCCTTCTTCTGCATGCCGCCTCTCCCCTTTCCGGCCCCGCCGGCTCTATACAATCTCCTGTTTGAGCAGTTCCAGCAATCCCTTCAGCAGCTTGCCGTTGGGCAGGACAGCTTCCTCCGGCAGTCCGCACCGCAGGCACAGCTGCCGGTACAGCGGCGTCCCCTGCTGCCACATCTTGCGGGAAAGCCGCATGACGGCCGCCGCCACACTGGCCTCCTGGGTGTCGTAGTCCTGGGCCACCATCTGATAGAGCGCTGCGGCCGGATAGGGCCGCTCCGCCGTAAAAGCATACAGGACCATCTGCTCCAGATAATCGCAACCGCTCATGGCTGGGTCCGCCCGCATCTGCTGCAGGCAGCGCCTGCAAAAGCCGCGGGCACGGTACAGCCGATACCGGTCGGCCCCCGCCCCCAGCAGATAAACCTGGTCAAACAGCTCCTTGAGCCGGTAGGGTTTCAAAAGAATCTGGCAGTCGCCGAAGATCTGCATGGCCCGGCGTGCCGCCGTCTGTTCCGGCACCGGGACCGTGAGCAATATGGTGGGTTCGGGATCCAGATGCAGACCGTGGATTTCCTCCATCAGGGTAAGGATCCCCATATCGGTGAGCAGCACATCCAGCACCAGGACCTGGGGTGTCAAACCGCAGCGAAGATGCTGCAGCAGTTCCTGTCCACCGGACAGTACCGCCGCCGCACGGACTTCAGGGTGAGTCCGCGCGTACAGACGGATACAGTCCCGCTCCATGCGGGCTTCCGTCACGAAAACCGCCACCACCGTTTTCTTTTGTGTCAGCGCCTGCATTGCAGATGTTCCTCTTTCCGGAGCATGGATGCTCCTTTCCAACGTCCCCTGCATGGCGTTACACCGCCGTGCCGCACAGATCCCGCAGCACTTCCGGGAGCTGTTCGGGGGCCACGGCATTTTCGTAGATGTAGCACAGCACGCGGCTGGCGAAGGCTTCATCCAATCCGCACAAGCTGCAGGAAATATCCTCTGCGGATGTTTTGCGCCTGGCGTGAAAACACAGTGCATGACCGGCGCGCTGCAATGCATACGTCACTTGCTCCGCCTTCTGCAGACCCTCCAGTTCCGAAAAGTCCCGCCGGTAAACGGCCAGATATTTCTTTCCAGCTTGCTCCATGAATCTTTCATCCTCTCCACAATACAAAACCAAAATCCCAGGAGACCTGCCCCAGTACAGACCTCCTTTATTAAGGTACTATAGGGCAAACCCGGAGAGGATTCAATCCACACAAAACCTACGTTTTCCTACGCGGACCGCAAGAAAAGTGTGATTTGTCTCAGTATAGCACAAAAAGCGCAAAATGGGAACGGTTTATGGAAAATTCGACAGTCCTGGCAGCAGGAACCGACAACAGAAAAAGCCGCACTGTATAAAACAGTGCGGCTTTTTGTTGGTGGACCTGGAGGGATTCGAACCCTTGACCTCTCGGATGCGAACCGAACGCTCTCCCAACTGAGCTACAGGCCCAAATTTTTCCGACTTGAATAGTCTACCGCATTCCCGTGGAATTGTCAAGGGGGATGACCAAAAAAACAGCCATTTTGCCCGGGAGTGGCAAAAAGATGGCGCCGGGCATTCATTTTTCATTCAAATAGTTTGCGCATACCGCACAAATGGTGTATGATGAAAACAAAATTGTTTTGTGAGGAGTGTTTCCGGATGAAATTGCCGTCCATTGCCCCCTGGGATCACTGGAACCGCAAACTGCTTCTGACTGCCGCCGGCTGCGCCGTTGCCATCGTTGTGTTTTGCTGCCTTCTGATCGTCGCATTGAGCGGCAGAACGGACAATGATGTCCTGAATGCCGCCACGGCCGAGACGGCGGAAACCGCCGAGACGGCATCACCGGAAAACGCCGCCCTCACCCGCGCTTCCGATCTGGCGGTGGAGACCGCCGCTGCCGGCACTGTCCTGGGAAAAACCGAGGATGCCGGGCGCACCTACGTCGATGAAACCCTGTTCATCGGCGACTCCAACACCGCCCGTTACATGATGTATGCCGATGAAACCGGGCAGGCGTTCACCTCCCTGAACAACAACATCGGCGTTGTCAGCATGGGGGCGGGCGCCATCACCACCCTCAAGTGCGAGAAATTCAAGGGTTCTTCTGCCATGTACACCGTGCCGGATGCTGTGGCCATGCTCAAGCCCAAGCGCATCATCATCTGCTACGGCACCAACAATCTGGGCGGTTCGTCCACCGATGCTACCAGCTTCATTTCCACCTACTTACAGGGTCTGCAGGCGATCCAGACCGCCTGGCCCTACTGTGACATCATCGTCAGCGCCATTCCGCCGCTGGACAAGCAGCGGGAAAACACCAACCTCACCATGACCCAGGTGGATGCCTACAACGCGGCCCTGGTCACCATGTGCGAAGAAAACGGCTTCAAGTTCCTGAACAGCGCCGAGGTCCTGCGGGACAGCACCACCGGCTGGGCCAAAACCGACTACACCCTTTCGGACGGCGTGCATCTGTCCAAGGCGGCGGTCACTGCCTATTTCGACTATGTGCGCACCCACGCCTATGTGACGGAGGACCGCCGTCCCCAGCCGCTGGGCACCATCCCCACCCCCGACGGTGTGCCCGCCAATCTGATCACCCAGGATCCCATCGCCGTGCGGGGCGCCAAAGTGCCGCTGGAATTCGTGGCCACCAACGGCGGCTCCCTGTCCGGGTCCACCAGCCAGCTGGTCAAGAAGGGCGGCACCGCCAGCGCCGTGACCGCCGTGCCCAAGGAGGGGTTTGTCTTTGCCGGATGGACATCCAGCACCGGGGGCAGCTACAGCAGCGCCACCATTCAGTATACCATGCCTGCGGACGCCAACGCCGGCGGCGTGGTGCTGACCGCCCATTTCCAGGCGGACGCCCATGAACACCAGTTTGTGGAGATCAGCGACAGCGTGGTGGCGGCCACCTGCCTGAATGCCGGCAGCGCCAAATACAAGTGCAGCATCTGCGGCGAGATCATCGAGAAAGACATTCCCGCCCTCGGCCATGACTGGAACGGCGGCAGCCAGCAGGGCGACCAGATCGTCTACACCTGCCGCCGCTGTGGCCAGACCAAAAGTGAAACCATCGCCCACACGCATAACTATAATATCGTAGTGAACGATATCCCTGCCACCTGCACCGACGCCGAGGTCATTGTCATGCAGTGTTCCTGCGGCGCGCAGACCACCACTTATGGCAATGGTGCCCTGGGGCATCAGCCTGTCACCCATGGAGACGGCAGTGTGGTCTGTTCCCGCTGCGGCACATTGCTGCAGGCTGCGCCCACACCAGCACCGACACCTGTTCCTCCCACACCGGCTCCGGAGCCTTCCACGCCAGATCCCACGCCGGAGGCACCAGATCCAGTAACGCCAGCCCCCACGCCGGGAATCCAGACCCCAACTCCGGCGCCGCCCGCCGAGTCAGGGCCGGCACCGGAACAAACTCCGCCAACCGAGCCCGTTCCCCCGGCCAGCACCGAGTCACAACCGGCGGAACAGGCTGTGGAAGAAACTGCGCCTGAAACGGTCGTGGAGGGCTAAGGGCCATACCCCATAACGGCAACACCATTTTCAGGGACCGCTCCCCCGCGTGGGCGGTCTTTCTATGTAACATAAAAAGTGAGGCTTTTTTCATGGATTCTACCCGTCAAAAGCAGGGCGGCAGCGGCGTACTGCTGCGCCGTTTTCTGCCCTATCTGATGAAATACAAAGGCATTCTGCTGTTTGACCTGTTCTGCGCGGCCCTGACCACTCTGTGTGATATCGTGCTGCCCAAGATCATGGGCGTGCTGACCAACGCCGCCTCCGGCCAGGGTGCGGCCTTGACCGTACAGGCTGTTCTGAAACTGGCCCTGCTGTATTTTGTGCTGCGGCTCATTGACGGCGCCGCCAGTTATTTCATGTCCGGCACCGGGCATATCATGGGCGTTCATATCGAAACCGATATGCGCCGCGACGCTTTTGACCACCTGCTGCGGCTGGACCACACCTATTACAACAACACCAAGGTGGGGCAGATCATGGGGCGCATCACCAACGATCTGTTCGACGTTACCGAATTTGCCCACCACTGCCCCGAGGAGTTCTTCATCGCCTTCATCAAGATCGTTGCCTCTTTCCTCATCCTCTGCCAGGCCAGCATTCCCCTGACGCTGGTGGTGTTTGCCTGCGTTCCGCTGATGGGCGTGGTATCGGTCTATTTGAACCTGAAACTGCGGGCCCGGTTCCGGCAGCAGCGCTTCCAGATCGGGGAACTCAACGCCACCATCGAGGACAGCCTGCTGGGGCAGCGGGTGGTCAAGGCCTTTGCCGCCGAGGCCCAGGAGCGGGAAAAGTTTGCCGAGGGCAACCGAACCTTTGAGAACATCAAGACCCTTACCTACCACGCCATGGCCGCCTTCAACACTTCCACACGTCTGTTCGACGGCCTGATGTATCTGGTCGTCATTCTGGCTGGCGGCCTGGCGCTGGTATACGGGGCCATCAGCGCCGGCGATCTGGTGGCCTATGTGCTCTACGTTTCCACCCTGATTGCCACCATCCGGCGCATCGTGGAATTTGCCGAGCAGTTCCAGCGGGGCATGACCGGCATCGAGCGCTTCCTGGAAATCATGGACACCCCCGTAGCCATCGCCGATGCCCCCGACGCCCGGCCGCTGACCGTGCGGGAGGGCGGCATCGAATTCCGGGATGTGAGCTTTGAGTACCCCGACGACCACAACCAGGTACTGCGCCACGTGAATCTGCGCATCCGGCCCGGGGAAAGCCTGGCCCTGGTGGGGCCTTCCGGCGGCGGCAAAACCACCCTATGCAACCTGATCCCGCGGTTCTACGATGTCACCGGCGGTGAGATCCTCATCGACGGGCAGGACATCCGCCATGTCACGCTGCACAGTCTGCGGGACGCCATCGGCGTTGTGCAGCAGGATGTCTATCTGTTCAGCGGCACCGTGGCGGAGAACATTGCCTATGGCAAGCCCGGCGCCACCCGTGCAGAAATCGAACAGGCCGCCCGTCTGGCCGGTGCCGACGGCTTTGTGCGGGCGCTGAAAGACGGGTATGACACCTACGTGGGCGAACGGGGCGTCAAACTCAGCGGCGGTCAGAAGCAGCGCATCGCCATTGCGCGGGTCTTCCTGAAGAACCCGCCCATCCTGCTGCTGGATGAGGCCACCAGTGCCCTGGACAACGAGAGTGAAATCCTGGTGGGCCAAAGTCTGGACAAACTGGCCAAGGGCCGCACCACGCTGACCATCGCCCACCGCCTGACCACCATCCAGAACGCCGACCGCATCCTGGTCCTGGGCAAAGACGGCATCGAGGAGGAAGGCAGCCACGCCGAACTGCTGGCCAGGAAGGGCATCTACTACCGCCTGTGGAATGGCCTTGTCAGCGGCCAGACCCTATAAATAAAGCAAAACGCTCCGCGCGGCAGGCGGAGCGTTTTTCTATGCAGCGGCTGCAACCTGCAGCATCCGTCGTGTGTTGAGGGCAAAGGTCAGCAGGTTGGAGGCAATCATGATGCCCAGAAAGGCCAGGATACCGTACCGGGGCAGCAGGATCGCAATGGCGGCAATGCGGAACAGGGAATCCACCATTGAGTAACGGAAGGTGGCCATCTGCTCCCCCAGCCCCTTCAGCACGCCGTCCACCATGCTCTCCAGATACATAAAGGGCGCCACAAATCCCAGCACCTGCACATACCGTCCCACTTCCGCATCCCGGTATACCAGCTGCGCCAGCTGCGGACCAAACAGCACAAATCCCACCCCCGCCGCCAGTGAGATGGTGCCCGTCAGTTTCAGCACCATGCCGATCATCCGCCGGGTTCCCCGCCCGTCGCCCCGGGTGTGGGCACGGGTGATCTCCGGCATCATCAGCCCGGACAGCGCCGACAGCACCGAAAAGGGGAAAAACAGAAGCGGCAGTGCCATCCCCTTGAAATTTCCGTACTGGGTCATGGCCACCGCACGATCCCCGGTATAGATGGCCAGCGTCAGCGGGATCAGGCTGCTCTCCACCGCCTGCAGTCCGCTGCTCAGCAGCCGGCTTCCCGTCACCGGCAGAATGATGTCATACAGTTCCCGCCGGGTGTAGGGGTGCAGGGGTTCCCCGCTGCGGCGGGCAAAGTCCCGCGTCCTGACTGCAAAGACCACCATCAGGCAGCAGGACACTCCCTCCGAGACCGTGTTGCCCAGCACCACCGCCGCGCATCCGTACCCGGCGCCCCACCGGGCCATCACCCGCAGCCCTGCCACCGCCACTGCCATGCGGACCAGCTGTTCGATAAGCTGCGCCACCACATTGGGCGTCACCCGCCGGGCCGCCAGAAAGCAGCCGCGCAGCGCACCTGCCACCGCCATGAACGGCAGGCTGGGCGCCAGCACCCGCAGGGCCGTTTCGGCCCGGGCATCATGCAGGAGCAGCCGCGCCGCCGGCCCCGCCAGTGCCGCCTGGGCCACCATGGCCATTGTCCCCAGGGCCAGAGCCGTTGTGCACAGGCCGCGCAGCGTGGCGGCGATGCCCTGCCCCCGCGCCAGGCTCTGGGCTGCCAGCCGGGTGGCAGCCACCGGAACGCCGGCGGTGGCCAGCGCCACAAACACCATGTACAGGGCCAGGATCAGCTGATACAGTCCCATGCCTTCCCCGCCCAGGTAGGCCGAGAGGATCACCCGGAATCCCATGCCCAGCATACGGAGCACCAGGCCGGAGGCGGTGAGCAGCATTGCATTTTTCAGGTAGATGCGGCGTCTTGTCATGGCAGACCTCCTCCCCTTCCCCTGCATGCCTATGCGCCCGCATGGCGGAGTATGCCTTGCGCATGAGGTGCGGCCGGTGGTACAATGAACGCAACAACACACAGGAGGTTTTCCATGAAAGAAGTCGATACCGCTGCCGCCTATCTGCGCGAGCATCTGCCCTTTGCCCCCGACCTGGCGCTGGTGCTGGGTTCCGGTCTGGGCGGTCTGGCCGATGAGATCGAGGACGCCGTGGTCATTCCCTACCGGGATGTGCCGGGCTTTCCCCTCTCCACCGCCCCCGGCCATGCCGGCCGCTTTGTGGCCGGACATCTGGGCGGCAAGAACGTGCTCTGCATGCAGGGCCGCTTCCACTACTATGAGGGCCACGAGATGCAGACCATAGCCCTGCCCGTGCGGGTCTTCAAGGCGCTGGGCTGCCGCGCGCTTATTCTGACCAACGCCGCCGGCGGCGTGAACTGGGATTTCAACGTGGGAGACTTCATGCTCATCACCGATCACATCAATTTCATGGGTGCCAACCCGCTGCGGGGCGCCAACGATGACAGCATCGGCCCCCGGTTCTGTGACATGACCCACGTCTACGCCCCCGACCTGCAGGAGCTGGCCCTGAAAGTGGCCGCCGCCCAGAATCTGGTTCTGCAGAAGGGTGTCTATCTGGGTTACATGGGCCCCAGCTTTGAAACGCCCGCCGAAATCCGCGCCTTCCGCACGCTGGGTGCCGACGCCGTGGGCATGAGCACCGTTCCCGAGGCCATCGCCGCCAGTCACTGCGGGCTGCCCGTGCTGGGGTTAAGCCTCATCACCAACATGGCTGCCGGCATGGCGGGCAAGCGGCTGTCCGGCGACGAGGTCATTGAAATTGCCAACCAGCGCGGCGCTGTCTTCCAGCAGCTGGTGCGGGGCATCGTGGAGGCCATGTAGCTCTGCCGCAGCCTTGCATTGGCAATACATTTTTGGTATACTATAGGTTGCCTGAGCGCATTTTTCCTGAGCGCATTTTTTTGGTAAGGAGCAAAACATCATGAGTGAAGAATGTACCCACGATTGCAGCACCTGCAATGCGAATTGTGATCATCGCGCCCCCCAGCATGAACCGCCGCACCCGAAAAGCCACATCCGTAAGGTCATCGGCGTTGTGTCCGGCAAGGGCGGCGTCGGCAAGAGCATGACCAGTGCCATGCTGGCCGTGGCCATGCGCCGTCTGGGCTACAAGGCCGGTATCCTGGATGCCGACATCACCGGTCCTTCCATCCCCCGCCTGTTCGGCGTGAAGGGTCCGGCCACCGGCGACGGCGAATCCATCAACCCGGTGAGCAGCCGCACCGGCATCGAAATCATGAGCATCAACCTGCTGCTGGAAGACCCGGAGGCCCCGGTGGTCTGGCGCGGCCCCGTCATTGCCGGTGCCGTCAAGCAGTTCTGGCAGGAAGTGGTATGGGATGTGGATTTCCTGTTCGTGGACATGCCTCCGGGAACCGGTGACGTGCCGCTGACGGTCTTCCAGACCCTGCCGGTGGACGGCATCATCATCGTGTCCAGCCCCCAGGAACTGGTGGGTATGATTGTGGGCAAGGCTGTGCAGATGGCCAAGATGATGAATGTGCCCATTCTGGGTCTTGTGGAAAACATGAGCTACGCGGTCTGCCCCGACTGCGGCAAGCACATCAACGTTTTCGGCGACAGCCATGTGGATGAGATCGCCGGCAAGTATCAGCTGCCGGTGCTGGCCAAGATGCCCATCGATCCCGAGCTGTCCAAGGAAGCGGACGCCGGCATGGTGGAAATGTACGCCGGCGACTTCCTGAACGGCGCCGCCGATGCGGTGGCCAAGCTGCTGAAACCCCAGGGCTGATCGGTTGTAGTTTGTTTCCGGCGTGCGGAGGATCCCACGCCGGATTTTTCGTTATTTTCCGCCGGGGCAAGGCCCCTCTGAGAAAGGACTGTACTTATGAAAAAGTTTCTGCAGGAATTCAAAGATTTTGCCCTGAAGGGCAACGTCATGGACATGGCCGTCGGTGTCATCATCGGCGCCTCCTTCCAGGGAATCGTCACCTCCCTGACCAACGACATCCTCAACCCGCTGCTGGGCATCGCCTTCTCCACCGACTTCAGCAACGTGGTCATTCCGCTGTTCGGCGACGGTCAGCTGATGGTGGGCTCCTTTATCTCGGCCATCATCAATTTCATCATCATGGCCTTCGTGCTGTTCTGCATCGTCAAGATCATGAACCGCCTGGTCGCGTTGGGCCATGCAAAGACCCCCAAGGCCCCCGCCGCGCCGAAAGGGCCCACCCAGGAAGAGCTTCTGGCGGACATTCTGAAGGAACTGCGCGTCCAGAACGAGCGGGAAGAGGCAACCGCAAAATAAAAGAAAGTAATTCGTACCCGGATTCACATTTATTTGCTTTTTCGCGTTAATTTCTTTACAATCTTTTGTTTTCCCCTTGTAAAAGGGCAAAGGCTATGGTATAGTTACAGCTAAGAACAAGGACGTTCCTCCGTGGGGTCAGTGTACCCTTGGGGAGCGTCCTTTTTTAGTACCGCTTTCACCGGCGGCAATCTTGGGAAGGAGCGAAAACGAAGCATGGAAAACTTTACCGAACGCAAAGCCCCTGCCGGCCTGTACGACCCGCGCTTTGAGCACGATAACTGCGGCATTGGCGCTGTGGTCGATATCAAAGGCCGCAAAACCCATAAAACCATTGAGGACGCACTGCAGATCGTCGAGCATCTGGAGCACCGCGCCGGCAAGGACGCCGAGGGCAAAACCGGCGACGGCGTGGGTATTCTGACCCAGATCAGCGACAAGTTCTTCCAGAAAGCGGCCGCCCAGCTGGGCATCGAGCTGGGCAAGGAACGGGAATATGGCATTGGCATGTTCTTTTTCCCGCAGGATGAACTGAGCCGCAACCAGGCCAAAAAACTGTTCGAGATCGTCTGCAAGAAGGAGGGGCTCCCCTTCCTGGGCTGGCGTGAGGTTCCCATCTGCCCCGAAGTGCTGGGCCACAAGGCCCGGGACTGCATGCCCAGCATCTGGCAGGGCTTCGTGGGCAAACCGGCCCGTCTGGAGACCGGCATTGCCTTTGACCGCCGTCTGTATGTGGCGCGCCGTGTCTTCGAGCAGTCCAGCCCCGACACCTACGTCTGCAGCCTGTCCAGCCGGACCATCGTTTATAAAGGTATGTTCCTGGTGAAGGAACTGCGCCTGTTCTACCCCGACCTGCAGGACGCCGATTACGAATCCGCCATCGGCATGGTGCACAGCCGGTTCTCCACCAACACGGCCCCCAGCTGGAACCGCGCTCACCCCAACCGCCTGATCCTCCACAACGGCGAGATCAACACCATCCGCGGCAACGTGGATACCATGCTGGCCCGCGAGGAGACCATCGGCTCCAACTACCTGAAGGACGACATGACCAAGGTGCTGCCCATCGTCAACCAGGGCGGCTCCGACTCCGCCATGCTGGACAACACCCTGGAATTCATGGTGATGAACGGCATGGATCTGCCCCTGGCCGTGATGGTGACCATCCCCGAGCCCTGGAGCAACAACCAGGCCATGGACTCCAAAAAGCGTGACTTCTACCAGTACTACGCCACCATGCTGGAGCCCTGGGACGGCCCCGCCAGCATCCTGTTCAGCGACGGCGACGTGATGGGCGCCGTGCTGGACCGCAACGGTCTGCGCCCCAGCCGCTATTACATCACCAAGGACGGCCGCCTGATCCTCTCCAGCGAGGTGGGCGTGCTGGATATTCCCGCCGACGAGATCGTCCGCAAGGATCGTCTGCGCCCCGGCAAGATGCTGCTGGTGGATACCCAGAAGGGCGAACTGGTGGACGACGAAAAGCTGAAGGACGACTACGCCAGCCGCCAGCCCTACGGCGAATGGCTGGACCGCAACCTGGTCAATCTGTCCTCCCTCAAGGTGCCCAACAAGCGCGCACCCATCTACGACAAGGAGCAGCTGGTCCAGCTGCAGAAGGCGTTCGGCTACCGGTACGAGGATGTGTCCACCATCATCCTTCCCATGGCGAAAAACGGCGGCGAGCCCGCCGGTGCCATGGGCAGCGATACTCCGCTGGCCGTGCTCAGCCACACCCGCCCGCTGCTGTTCGAGTACTTCAAGCAGATGTTCGCCCAGGTCACCAACCCGCCCATCGACGCCCTGCGTGAGAAGGTCGTCACCTCCACCACCGTCTATGTGGGCGCCCAGGGCAACCTGCTGGAAGAAGACGCCGACAACTGCAAGGTGCTCAAGATCGACAATCCCATCCTGACCGAGACCGATCTGCTCAAGATCAAGTCCATGAACGTGCCCGGCTTCAAGGTGGAGACGCTGTCCATCTGCTACTACAAGAATACCGATCTGGAGAAGGCCATCGACCGTCTGTTCGTGGATGTGGACCGTGCCTACCGTGACGGTGCCAACATCCTGATCCTCTCCGACCGCGAGATCGACGAATACCATGTGGCCATCCCCAGCCTGCTGGCCGTGGGTGCCGTGAGCAAGTATCTGGTCCGCACCCGCAAGCGCACCGCCATGGCGCTGATCCTGGAGAGCGGCGAGCCCCGTCTGGTGCACGACTTTGCCACCCTGCTGGGCTACGGCGCCAGCGCCATCAACCCCTACCTGGCACAGCAGACCATCGGCAACCTCATCGACGAGGGCCTGCTGGACAAGGACTACTACGCCGCCGTGCAGGACTACAACAAAGCCGTGCTGGCCGGCATCGTGAAGATCGCCTCCAAGATGGGCATTTCCACCATCCAGTCCTACGCCGGCAGCCAGATCTTCGAAGCCCTGGGCCTGAGCAAGGAAGTGGTGGACAAATACTTCACCAACACCACCTCCCGCGTGGGCGGTATCACCATCCACGACATCCAGAATGATCTGGAGGCCCGCCATCAGGAGGCTTTCGATCCCCTGGGTCTGGATATCAACCGCGAATTGCCCAGCCTGGGCGCCCACAAGTTCCGCAGCGGTCCCGCTGCCGAGCAGCATCTGTACAATCCCCAGACCATCCATCTGCTGCAGCAGGCCTGCTGGAACGGCAACTACGATACCTTCAAGCAGTACACCAAGGCCGTCGCCAACGAGGGCGGCGACGCCATGCATCTGCGCAGCCTGCTGGAGTTCAACTACCCCGAGCAAGGCGTGCCCCTGGACGAGGTGGAGAGCGTGGACTCCATCGTCAAGCGTTTCAAGACCGCGGCCATGAGCTACGGTGCTCTTTCCGAGGAAGCCCATGAATGCATGGCCATTGCCATGAACCGTCTGGGCGGCAAATCCAACACCGGCGAGGGCGGCGAGGCCGAGGACCGCTACGGCACCGAACGCAACTCCGCCATCAAGCAGGTGGCGTCCGCCCGCTTCGGCGTGACCAGCAAGTACCTGGTCTCCGCCAGCGAGATCCAGATCAAGATGGCCCAGGGCGCCAAGCCCGGCGAGGGTGGCCAGCTGCCCGGCGGCAAGGTTTACCCCTGGGTTGCCAAGACCCGTAACTCCACCACCGGTGTGGGCCTGATCTCGCCCCCGCCCCACCATGATGTCTACTCCATCGAGGACCTGGCCCAGCTGATCTACGACCTGAAGTGCGCCAACCGCAAGGCAGCCATCAACGTCAAGCTGGTCAGCGAGGCCGGTGTCGGCACCATCGCCGCCGGCGTGGCCAAGGCCGGTGCCGAGGTCATCCTCATTTCCGGCTTCGACGGCGGCACGGGCGCTGCCCCCCGCAACTCCATCCACAACGCCGGTCTGCCCTGGGAACTGGGTATCGCCGAGGCCCACCAGTGCCTGATCATGAACGGTCTGCGCAGCCGCGTTCGCATCGAGGCGGACAGCAAGCTGATGAGCGGCCGCGACGTGGCCATCGCTGCCCTGCTGGGCGCCGAGGAATTCGGCTTCGGCACCGGTCCCCTGGTGGCCATGGGCTGTGTGATGATGCGTGTCTGCAACCTGGATACCTGCCCCATGGGCATCTGCACCCAGAACCCTGAACTGCGCAAGCACTTCAAGGGCAAGCCGGAATACGTCATGAACTTCATGCGTTTCATGGCCCAGGAACTGCGGGAATACATGGCCAAGCTGGGCGTGCGTACCGTGGACGAACTGGTGGGCCGCACCGACCTGCTGAAGGTCAAGGAAGCTCCCGCCGGTTCCCGTGCCAGCGAACTGGATCTGAGCGCCCTGCTCAGCAACCCGCTGGTGCCCGATTCCAACATCCACTTCGATCCCAAGGATGTCTACAACTTCGGCCTGGAGAAGACCCCCGACATGCGGGTCCTCATGAAGAAGTTCAAGAAGTCCTTCGACATGGCGGAGCCCAAGCCCATGACCGTCACCCTGGATGTAGGCAACACTGACCGTGCCTTCGGCACCATCTTCGGCAGCGAGATCACTGCCAAGTTCGGCAACACCCTGCCGGATGATACCTTCCATGTGCTCTGCCATGGCTACGGCGGCCAGAGCTTCGGCGCCTTCCTGCCCAAGGGCCTGACGCTGGAACTGGTGGGCGACTCCAACGACTATATGGGCAAGGGCCTGAGCGGCGGCAAGCTGATCGTCTACCCGCCCAAGGAGGCCGCCTTTGACCGCAGCGAGAACATCGTCATCGGCAACGTGGCGCTGTACGGCGCCACCGGCGGCAAAGCCTTCATCAATGGCGTGGCCGGCGAGCGCTTCTGCGTGCGTAACTCCGGCGCCACCGCCGTGGTGGAAGGTGTGGGCGACCACGGCTGCGAGTATATGACCGGCGGCACCGTGGTGGTGCTGGGCAAGACCGGCAAGAACTTTGCGGCCGGCATGAGCGGCGGTATCGCCTACGTGCTGGATGAGGACTGGGATTTCTACAAGCGGGTCAACAAGGACATGGTCAGCCTGGAGCCGGTGGAGCACAAGTACGATGTTTCGCTGCTGAAGGACCTGATCCGTGAGCATGTGGAACTGACCGGTTCGCCCCGCGGCAAGGAGATTCTTGACAACTTCGGGGAGTATCTGCCCAAGTTCAAGAAGGTCCTGCCCCACGACTACGACAAGATGCTGCGCCTGATCGCCCAGATGGAAGAGAAGGGCGAGGACAGCGAGCAGGCCCAGATCGAAGCATTCTACGCGATGAAGAACGCCAAGTAAGGAGGCAGACTGCAATGGGTAAACCGACAGGATTTATGGAGATTAAGCGGCAGAACAGCCTGGAACTGCCGCCTGAAGAGCGGATTCAGAATTTCAAGGAGTTCCATCTGCCCCTGCTGGCAGAAGAACAGCAGGCACAGGGTGCGCGCTGCATGGATTGCGGCGTCCCCTTCTGTCAGAGCGGCATGCTGCTGGGCGGCATGTACAGCGGCTGCCCGCTGAACAACCTGATTCCCGAGTGGAATGACCTGATCTATCAGGGCAAGTGGGATCTGGCGGTACATCGCCTGATTGCCACCAACCGTTACCCCGAATTCACCAGCCGGGTCTGCCCCGCCCTGTGCGAGGCGGCCTGCACCTGCGGCATGACCACCGGCGACCCCGTCACCGTCAAGGAGAACGAGCGCGCCATCGTGGAATACGGCTACGAGAATGGTGCCATCCATGCGGTACCGCCCCCGGCCCGCACCGGCAAGAAGGTTGCCGTGGTGGGTGCCGGCCCCGCAGGCCTTTCGGTGGCCGACCTGCTGAACAAGCGCGGCCATAAGGTGACCATCTACGAGCGGGAGGACCGCGTGGGCGGCCTGCTGATGTACGGCATTCCCAACATGAAGCTGGAGAAATGGGTCATCGACCGCCGCGTGAAGATCCTGCAGGACGAGGGCATTGAATTCGTCATGAACGCCAACGTAGGCGAAAACGTCAGTGCCGAGGAGCTGAAGTCCCAGTACGACGCTGTGGTGCTCTGCTGCGGCGCCAAGCAGGCCCGCGACATCAACGCCCCGGGCCGGGATGCCAACGGCATCTACTTTGCGGTGGATTACCTCACCAGCGTGACCCGCAGCCTGCTGGATTCCAACTTTGCGGACGGCAAGGCCATCACCGCTGAAGGCAAGCGCGTGCTGGTCATCGGCGGCGGCGATACCGGCAACGACTGCGTGGGCACCGCCATCCGTCAGGGCTGCGAGAGCGTCCTGCAGCTGGAAATGATGCCCTGCCCGCCCACCGAGCGCGCCCCCGGCAACGACTGGCCGGAGTGGCCCCGTGTGCTGAAGACCGACTACGGCCAGCAGGAAGCCATCGCCAAGTTCGGCAGCGATCCCCGCGTTTACCAGACCACCGTCAAGGAGTTCTATAAGAACGAAGCCGGCCAGGTCTGCGGTGCGCTGCTGGAAAAGCTGGAGAGCCAGGTTGTGGATGGCCGCCGCCAGATGGTGCCCACCGGCGAGGAGTTCACCGTGGACTGCGATCTGGTGCTGATTGCCGCCGGCTTTGTGGGCTGCGAATCCTACACCGCCGAGGCCTTCGGCGTGGACCTGACGGCCCGCGGTGTAGTGGCCGATGACCACTACGCCACCAACGTGCCGGGCGTCTTTGCCTGCGGTGACATGCGCCGCGGCCAGAGCCTGGTCGTCTGGGCCCTGCGGGAAGGCCGCGACACGGCCGCCGTGGTGGATAAGAGCCTGATGGGCTATACCAACCTGTAAAAACACCGATAGAAAAATCCCTGCGAAAGAAAATCCTTCGCAGGGATTTTTTGTTAGTTCTGTTTCCGAGGCTCAGCGCTCCATCTTCCAAAAGGCGCAGCTGTAGGGGGGCAGTTCGCTGCCGCCGCCGAAGTCATGGGGCTCACCGGTGATCAGATCCATCGCCATGCCGCAGCCCGCATCAAAGTGGGCCACATAGGGCGCGCTGTCGGCGTTGATAGCCACCAGCACCCGCTCGTCGTCGGTACGGCGCTCAAAGATCAGCTGCTTGGGCTGCACCATCACATTGCGGTAGCTGCCGTTGCAGAGGGCCGGGCTGGAGGTGCGCGCCTGGGCCAGCAGAGAGATCCACCGGGTCAGTTCGTTTTCTTCCGGCTTCTCGATGGCGGGGCGCAAGGTGGGATCGCCGTTCTTCTTGTCCCCTTCCATCCCCCACTCGCTGCCGTAGTACACCGCCGGCACACCGGGCATGCCGAACAGCAGACCGTACAGCGGCTTGAGGCAGTCTTTATCGGTGAGGATGGTGGCCACGCGGGTGACATCGTGGTTGTCCGCGAAGCTGAGCAGATGCTTGCCGGTATACAGGCACCAGGGCTCGGAGCCGAACTGCCGGTTCAGGCTGTAGCTGATCTCGTGCATGTTGCCGGTGTTGAAGCTGGAATACAGTCCCTTGTAGCACTCGTAGTTGGTGACACTGTGGCAGGCATGGTCATTCATCCAGCGGTTGTAATCGCCGTGCAGCGTCTCGCCCACCAGCACAAACTCCGGCTTGACTTCATTGGCCAGAGCGCGCAGTTCCGCCAAAAAGCCCAAATCCAGGCAGTAGGCCACGTCCAGCCGCAGGCCGTCGATGTCATAGTCGTTGACCCAGCCGCGCACCACATCAAAGAGGTACTGCTTCACCGCCGGGTTCTGCAGATTGAGCTTCACCAGCTCGTTGCAGCCCTCCCAGGCTTCGTACCAGAATCCGTCGTTGTAGTTGGTGTTGCCGTCAAAGCTGATGTGGAACCAGTCCTTGTAGGGGCTGTCCCACTTTTTCTGCTGCACATCCCGGAACGCCCAGAAGCCGCGTCCCACATGGTTGAAGACACCGTCCAGCAGTACCCGGATGCCCGCCTGATGCAGGGCATCCACCACCGTTTTGAGGTCTTCGTTGGTGCCCAGGCGGCAGTCCACCTTGGTATAGTCCCGGGTGTCGTACCCATGGGCGTCGCTCTCAAACAGCGGATTGAAGAGCACACAGGTGGCGCCCAGATCCCGGATATGCTCCACCCAGTCCAGCACCCGCAGCAGCCGGTGCTGCTCCGCCTGTGCTGTATCCCCGTCGTTTTGCAGCGGTGCACCGCAAAGTCCCAGGGGATAAATCTGATAGACCACAGCTTCATTGTACCACATAGCTTGTCCTCCTATATTTTCAGCGGATTATCCTGTCCGCTCTACCGTCAGAAAAAGCGACGCACCCGTCTGCGCAGCACGCGGCGATAGCAGATCGTCACGGCCCCCAGCGCACGGTCGCACAAAAAGAAGGATAGATTGCCCATGGCCAGCAGCAATGCCGCCATACCGGGTCCGTCCGCCAGCATTTCCTGCAGGATGGCCGGCCCCACCAGGGCAAACAATAAAAAATACACCAGCGCCGTGGCGGCATTGAAGACAGCCAGCTTCACCGCCCACCGCAGCACCACAGGCTTTACCCTGCGCAGGGCATGGCGCAGCACCGGATAATAACCCACCACCAGCGCGTAAAACAGCGCCAGTTCGGTTTCCGGCACCAGCAACAGCCCCAGCACCGCCGTCGTTGCGTAGAGCAGCAGCGCATAGCGGGCACCGTACTCCTCCATCACCGGGATCAGCAGAAAGGACGCCAGCATCGGCGCCGCATAGGTGCCGATCTGCAGGGCTGCCCCCGCCAGCAGGCACACCACCGAGAGCGCCCCCAGCACACCGCAGAGGGCGATTTTCTGACTTTCATTCTTGCGCATGCCGGGCTTCACCTGCTTTCGCAGCTATTATACCCTATTCCCCGGCGCTTTGCAATTCCGCCAGCTGTTCCACCGTACAAAAAGTATAGCCCGCCTCCCGGAACCAGGTGATGATGTCAGGCAGTGCCTCCACCGTCTGGGCGGTAGCCTTCGTATCATGGAGCAGTACCACACAGGTGGACTTGCCTTCGGCATCCTCCTGGATGTTGCGCAGAATCTGTGCCGCGTCAGGGTGGGCAGCCGTTGCATCCTCCCCGCAGACATTCCAGTCGATCCAGTGCCAACCCTTTTCTTCCGTTTCCGCTTTCAGTTCCTTCATAATGCCGCTTCCGCCGTATTTGTGGCTCACAGTGTTGGTGCTGCCGCCCGGAAAGCGCAGCCAGGTCAGGGTGTCCAGCGCCAGGTAGGGCTCCAGCGCCTGCCGCAGCTCCTTGATATCCTGCCAGAATGCCTCACTGCTGCGGTAAATCCGGGCATACCGATGACTGGCACTGTGCATCGCCACCTGGTGTCCCTGCTGTACGATGGTGCGCACCAGCGGCAGATATTCCTGGTTGTTCTCCTGGGCGCAGACAAAAAAGGTGGCCGGTACCTGTTCCCGGGCCAGGATTTCCAGAATGGGCTGGGTGTGGTTGCTGGGGCCGTCGTCGAAGGTCAGACACACCTGCCGGGGCAGCGCGGTCTCCCCGGTGGCGGCCGCCACCGCAAAGCAGTCGTTGGGAATGGATGTTTCGGAGAATTCCTGATGGTAGAGCAGGTGCAGAACGGCAACCAGTATGGTCAGCAGCAGCCCCAGCACACTCCAGGCCAGCAGTTTCTGGCACTGGTCCTCCTGTCGGCGATCGTAGCGAATGGTGGTCCCCTCCCCTGGCGTTTTGCTACAGCCTATGCGCCGGATGGACAAAATAAAACCCCGCCTTTTCAGAGAAAAGCGGGGTGTACTTTCGGTATTATCCGTGCAGCGGGTTTGTGGGACGCTTGCGCCAGAGCCGGGGTGAGAAGAGCGCCAGGATCGGGTACAATTCCAGGCGTCCTGCCAGCATATCAAAGGAGAGCAGCAGCTTGACCGGATCGGAGAAGTCCGCAAAGGAGCCCATGGGGCCCACAATTTCCAGGCCGGGGCCCACATTGTTGAAGCAGGTAGCCACCGCCGTAAAGGTGGTGATCAGGTCAAACCCGTCCAGCGAGGCCAGCAGCACCGAGGCCGAGAAGAGCAGCATATAGATGTTGAAATAATTGTGCACGCCGCGCAGCGTCTTTTCGTCCAGCGCCTTGCCCTCGAACCGTATGGAGGTGATGGCATGACTGTGCAGCATCTTGTTCAGGTCCTGTTTGGCCGCCTTGAAAAAAATGATGACACGCGAGACCTTGAGGCCGCCGGCCGTGGAACCGGCACAGGCGCCGATGAAGATAAGCATCACCAGCACCGTGCGGGAGTAGTTGGGCCAGAGGTTGAAGTCGGTGGTGGCATAGCCGGTGGTGGTCATGATGGAGGCCACCTGGAAGAAGGCGGTGCGCAGCGCCGTGCCCACATTGTCGTACAAGCTGGCAATGTTGATGGTGATGGTCACGGTGGAGAACGCCACAATGCCCAGATAAACCCGCAGCTCCTCGGAGCAGAGGGCCTCCTTGAAATGGCGCAGCAGGATGAAATAGTAGAGATTGAAGTTGATGCCGAACAGCAGCATGAAGATGCCGATGACCACCTCAAAAAAGGGGTTCTGGTAGGCGCCCACACTGAGCGCCCGGTTGCTGAAGCCGCCCGTGCCCGCCGTGCCGAAGGAATGGATCAGTGCATCGTAGAGCGGCATGCCGCCGGCGCACAGGATCACCACCTCCACCACCGTCAGCACGAAGTAGATTTCATACAGGATCTTGGCGCTGTCCCGCAGTTTGCTGGAGATCTTGCCCACCGTGGGGCCGGGGACTTCCGCCCGCATCAGGTGCATGGCACGGCCATCCGTCATGGGCAGGATGGCCATGGCAAACACCAGCACGCCCATGCCGCCCACCCAGTGGGCGAAACTGCGCCAGAACAGAAGGCCCTTGCTCATGGCCTCCACATCGGTGAGAATGGTGGAACCGGTAGTGGTGAAACCGGATACCATCTCAAAAAAAGCATCGAAGAAAGAAGGGATCTCGCCGGAGATCATGAAGGGCAGCGCCCCGAACACCGACATCA
The DNA here is from genome assembly GCF_963931595.1 of uncultured Subdoligranulum sp. Classification (GTDB taxonomy): domain Bacteria; phylum Bacillota; class Clostridia; order Oscillospirales; family Ruminococcaceae; genus Gemmiger. The sequence continues at coordinate 883,237 of NZ_OZ007030.1, read as the reverse complement.
GTACCCAGGCCAGCGCCACGATCACCAGGCCGTCCCGGGCGTAGATCGTGGTGTTGCGGGGCTGCCGCAGGCCCAGCAGAACGCCCAGCAGGGTAAGCCCCAGCGCCGGCCACAGGAAGGCCAGCACAATGTTCCATTCCCCGTACAGTGCCGAGCAGGCCATCGGGCAGAGCATCAGCACTGCCTCAATCCAGAAAATGCGCCCCAGCACAAAACCAACCATTTTATAATTCATGCCCGGCGCCTCACTTCACAATATCGCGCAGGGCGCGCAGCGTTGTGTCGGTGGTGACCACGACCACGTCGTCCCCCTCGGAGAGCACGTCCTCGCCGGAGGGGATCACCGTCTGGCCGTTGGGGCGCACAATACCGGCTACCAGCAGACCGTCCCGGAACCGGAGATCCTTCAGAGGCTTGCCGATAAACGGCAGCCCGGCCCTGACATTGAATTCCAGCGCTTCCACACGGCCGCCCACCAGGCGGTGCAGCGTCTTGATGTTGTCGGAATCAATGCTGTTCTGCATGGCGCGCACGTAGCGGGCGATGGCCTCGCTGGTGACCGCCGCCGTGGAGACCACACTGTCCACCAGATTGTTGGCCGATGCCAGGTCGGCAAAGGACGCGCGGTTGATCTTGGCAACCACCTTGCAGGAATTGAACTGGGAGGCGTACATGGCCAGGATGATATTGGTCTCGTCCATGCCGGTCAGTGCCACAAAGGCGTCCATCTCATCGATGCGCTCCTCCCGGAGCAGATCACTGTCGGCACCGTCCCCGTGGATGACCAGTACCCCGGGGAATTTTTCGCTCATGTCCTGGCAGCGCCGGATATTGTTGTCGATGACCGTCATCCGCCGCTGGGCTTCCTGCAATTCCCGAACCAGATAGTAGGTCATCCGGCCCGCACCCACGATCATGATGTTGTTGGCCCGTTCCTTGTATAGGTTCAGCTTGCGGAAGAAGGTCTCCAGCTCCTGCGGCGAGGCGGTCAGATAGATCTTGTCCCCCGCCCGCAGTTCAAAGGAGCCGGACGGAATGATGGTTTCCTGACCGCGCGCCACCGCGCAGATCAGAATTTTCACCCGGATGTTATGGTACAGATCCGCCAGGGTAATGCCCACCAGAGGGTTGTCCTGCCCGATGCGGTACTCCACCAGCTCAAAGCGCTGCCGGCAGAACTGTTCCCGCTTGATGGCGCTGGGGAACCGGAGCACACGGGCAATCTCCCGCGCCGTGGCCTGCTCGGGATTGATCACCATGGAAAGGCCCAGCTCCCCCCGCATGAACCGCAGCTGCTTGGCATATTCCGGATTGCGGATGCGGGCAATGGTATGCTGGGTGCCGATCTTTTTGGCCACCAGGCAGGAAAGAATGTTGATCTCATCGCTGGAAGTGGTGGCAATCAGCAGGTCGGCCCCCTCTTCGAAGGCCTCCTTCTGCACACCGTAGCAGCCGCCGTTGCCGGTCACCCCGCGCACATCGTAGATATTGACGATATTGTCAATGAGTTCCCCGTTCTGGTCAATGACAACAAGATCGTGTCCCTCGCCGGCCAGCTGCGCCGTCAGGGCACGGCCGACCTTTCCCAGACCGACGACCACGATTCTCATAGCGTTACTCCTTTTCTGTTCCCGGTTCTCCCATCCTCCATCCGATGGGTCGCCATTTTACCATATCAGGCTTAATTATAGCAAAGCTGTCAAAAAATGCAATAGCGCGTTGTTTGACGCCTTCCGCCCCTGCCCGACCGCAGCAGCAAAAAAATACGGCCTTCCCTGGCGGAAAAGCCGTATTCGGATGGTTCAGGTCTTCCTGTTCAATCAGCTGTTCTGTACGTTATTCTTCAGAATGACATCATGGCTGCCGCCTTCCACGATGGAGGTGGAGGAAACCACGGTCAGGCGTGCCTTTTCCTGCAGTTCGGGAATGGACAGCGCACCACAGTTGCACATGGTGGACCGCACCTTGTACAGGGTGGTCTGCACACCGTCGGCCAGCGGGCCGGCATAGGGTACGTAGGAGTCCACGCCTTCCTCGAAGTTCAGCTTCTGGGCGCCGCCCAGGTCATACCGCTGCCAGTTGCGGGCACGGTTGGAACCTTCGCCCCAGTATTCCTTGACGTAGTTGCCGCCCACGCGCAGCTTGTTCGTGGGAGATTCGTCGAAGCGGGCAAAATAGCGGCCCAGCATGACGAAGTCAGCGCCCATGGCCAGCGCCAGCGTGATGTGGTAATCCTGCACGATGCCGCCGTCCGAGCAGATCGGCACATAGATGCCGGTTTCCTTGTAGTACTCATCCCGGGCCTTGGCCACCTCGATCACCGCCGTGGCCTGGCCGCGGCCGATACCCTTGGTTTCCCGGGTGATGCAGATGGAACCGCCGCCGATGCCGATCTTGACAAAGTCGGCACCCGCCTTGGCCAGGAACATAAAGCCGTCGCGGTCCACCACGTTGCCGGCGCCCACCTTCACCTTGTCGCCGTAGTGCTCACGGATCCAGTCGATGGTGCGGGACTGCCACTCGCTGAAGCCCTCGGAGGAGTCGATGCAGAGCACGTCCACACCGGCGTCGATCAGGGCGGGCACACGCTCGGCGTAGTCGCGGGTGTTGATACCGGCACCCACCACGTAGCTCTTGTTGGCGTCCAGCAGTTCGTTGACGTTCTCCTTGTGGGAGTCGTAGTCCTTGCGGAAGACCATATACTGCAGACGGCCTTCCTCATCCACCAGGGGCAGAGAGTTGATCTTGTTGTCCCAGATGATGTCGTTGCAGTCATGCAGGCTGGTGGTGGCCGGCGCGGTGACCAGCTTGTCCAGCGGCGTCATGAACTCGGTGACCTTCAGGTCGTGGGTCATGCGGGACAGACGGTAGTCACGGGAGGCCACAATGCCCAGCAGCTTGCCGTGGGCAGTGCCGTCATCGGTGATGGCCACGGTGGAGTGGCCGGTGCGGGTCTTGAGGTCCAGCACATCGCCCAGGGTAGCCTCCGGCGGCAGGTTGGAGTCAGAGGTGACAAAGCCCTTCTTGTAGGCCTTCACGCGGCGGACCATGTCGGCTTCCTGCTCGATGGTCTGGGAACCATAAATGAAGGAAACGCCGCCCTGCTTGGCCAGCGCAATGGCCAGCTTTTCGCCCGAGACGGACTGCATGATGGCGGAGACCATCGGGATGTTCATTTCCAGCGGGCATTTTTCTTCCCCTTTGCGGTACTTTACCAGCGGGGTCTTGAGGCTGACGGCCATCGGCACACACTGGGACGAAGAATAGCCGGGAACCAGCAGGTATTCACCAAAGGTACGGGACGGTTCGGAAAAATAATACGCCATAAATGCACTCTCCTGACTTCCTGATTTCTGCGTTTTCTTGAATTTCTTTGAACAGAACCACTGCTTTTATGTGATTAGAAAGATTGTACCACATTCGCGGACAAAACACAAAAGATTTCGTGAAAATCTTTCTTGAACGGGAACTGCGAAAGTTGTGGAATTTGCACCAAATCCGTCGCAAAGAGTATGACTTTGCCTGTCGGGTGCCGGGAAAGTGTTTGCTGTACACACTTTTTATGGTATAATGGGCCCATTCCAACGAAAGGATTTCCTCTATGTTACTGCAACGTTTTACGCTGCTGGACCCCGGTCAGGCACGGCGGCAGGCCCTGGCACAGCGCTTTTTCGGCGCGGCGCTGGCCCTGCTTCTCATTCTGTCCGAGGTGTTCAGTTCCAATATCCAGTCCACCCTGCCCGGGTTCAGTCATCTGGCCCGTCTGGCACTGACCGGCGGCGCCGTACTGCTGCTGGGCGCCAAGGTGGTCCTGCTGACAGACTACGAGCGGCGCTGGCAGCCGGTCCTGGCCGCCCTGGTGCTGGTCTACACCGCCTTTGCCGCCTGGCACGGCGATGATGTCTGGTTTTTCCTGGCGGCTCTGGTGGGTCTTGGTGCCAAAGACATCGACCTGCACCGCGCGCTGCGGGTCTACCTGATCGCCGCCGTGGCGGGGCTGCTGTTTGTGCAGCTGCTGCACTTTGTCACCCCGCTGATGCCCTACAACTTCTATTGCCGCAACTGGGATTTCGGCTACGGCCACTACAACGGCTTCGGTGCACGGCTGGTTGGCGTCTTCTTTGCCTGGGCCTGGCTGCGCCACGACCGGATGCGCTGGTTCGACTGGGCGGGACTGGCGGCCCTGTTCGTGTTCACCTACAAGGTGCCCGGCAGCCGCGGCGCCGCCGGTGCCATGGCTGCCCTGCTTCTGCTGTTCGCTGTGCAGCGTTTTCTGCCTCGCCTGTTTGACAACCGCATCTGGTATGCCCTCATCCTGGCCCTGCCCATTGTGCTGGCCGGATTCAGCCTGTATGCAGGGTATGTATATAACCCCGAATGGCCCTACGAGCGGATGGCGCTGCTTCTTTTGAGTATCTTCCTCTCGGGCCGGTTCGAGATCTGGCACAATGTTTTCTGGGGTTCGGAGCTTTCCTGGCTGGGCGGCCTGCCCACCGACGGCGACGAACACAGCGCCATCGACAACACCTTCCTGGCCATTCCGATGAACAAGGGCTACCTGGGTGCCATTCTGGTGGCGGTGTTTTTCCTGCTGCTTCTGTGGCGACTGGCAAAGCACCGCCATGCCACCGAAATGCTCTGCCTGGTGGCTTTCACCCTCTACCTGTTCATGGAGAACAAGCCCTTCTTGCTCTCAGCGGATCCCTTCCTGCTGCTGGCTCCCTGCGTCTTCTTTGCAGGCGCCCGGCAGCCCGCCGACCAACCACTGCCGGTGGTGTGCCGCCGCCACAGATAGAATCATTGGAAAAAATCCCCGGGCCCTGCGGACCCGGGGATTACTCTTGTGTGTACCGTAATGTGTACCGACTAAGAAAAAGAGCGCTGAACCTTGCGATTCAGCGCTCTTTTATCTGGTGCGGAAGATGGGACTTGAACCCACACGTCATGGACACACGCACCTCAAACGTGCCTGTCTGCCGATTCCAGCACTTCCGCTTACAGCTTAACTGCAAGGGATATTTTAGCATAAAGTCGACAGGGAAGTCAAGCCTTTTTTGCAGGTTTTTCCATTGTGTTTTCTGTGGGGTCGCAATACATCAGTCCAGCGGCCGTCCCTCCACGCAGTAGGTACGGCCATCCCAGGCGGCAAAGAAGCCATCATAGAGCCGGAAGCGGTATTCCTGGGCAGAGTATCCCTCGTCCCCGTTGAGTTTGGCCACCAGCTCATCCCCGTCCCAGCCGATCTGCCAGCCGGTATGGAGTCCGTTATACCCCGGCACGGCACCGCTGCCCAGATTAGCTGTATAGGTTTCGATATTTTCCGCCGTGAAACCCGGCCACTCTGCCGACAGGAACCGCTGGTTGCCGCTCCAGTCATTTTCTGCGGTAAAGTCTATGGTCAGAATCCGGTTTCCATACGATATTGCGCTCATGGCATTCTGCCAGATATCCGCCTCGATGCCAAAATCCTGGCCCCGGTAGTACAGATATCGATAGAGTTCCTCCTCGGTCCAGTCGGAAGGCGAGGTAAACTCCCGCAGTCCTGCCGCCGCCATGGCCCGGCACTGATGCAGCAGCATGCGGGACTGGTAGATTGTCAGCCCTTCCGCCATCAGGGTCTGACCCGGGCGTGGCATTTTTTCACCAATTTGGGAACTGTACCAGCCGCTGATCACCTCGCAGGGCTGCGTGGTATCCATGGGCACCAGAATATACACGGCGGTCAAACCGTCTCCATATTGGGGTCCCTGATAGTATCTCTCCGGCTGGTATTCCACATAAAAATGGACCTCCACCAGAAGATCGGTTCCCGCATAGATGCGGTCCAGTGCCCGTTCTCCCTCTTCTCCATAAGACACGATCCTCAACAGTTGGTCATTGTATATGCAGCTTTCATAGGGCACCACCGACGCCGCCACGCTGTCCACCAGGGCATAGCGATGGGCCATCTCGCCGGTTGTCATATCAGCATACCAGTATTGCTGCGCCCGCAGTGCGGCCTCCTCGTACTGGGCATAGCTGAAGGTGGCGGCCCCCGCCGGGTCCGGGAAAGAGGTTTCCGCCGTCTGCCCGGCGTCGTCTGTCTCCTGCTCTTCCGGGGTCGCTTCCGGGACAGCTTCTTCCGCTGTCCGTGCGGCGGCTTCCTCCGACAATGCCGCAGAAGACGGCGCCGTGCCGCATCCCGCCAGCAAAAGCAGGCAGCTGGCAACCAGCAGCAGGATGGGATGTACAACAGAATTATTCCGCATTTTCTTCGCCTCCTGTTCCCTCTTTTCTTTATATTGTACGGGATGCACAAAAGTGCCGTCAATGCGCAGAACCGCTAAAACCATAGCACTGATTTTGACAAAACAAAAGCACGCCGCGCAAAGCAGAACGCTTCGCGCGGCGCGCAGAGTTACGGGGAATTACCGCAGATACAGCCGGCCGGTGTTGTCGGCATCCACGGTCAGGGTATCGCCGGCCGAATGGGCACCGGCGATGATCTCCTTGGCGATCATCGTCTCCACATGGGCCTGGATATACCGTTTCAGCGGACGGGCACCGTAGATGGGGTCGTAGCCGCCATCGATGATGGCGTTCTTGGCGGCCTCGGTCACATCCAGATGCAGCTGCTTGTCTTCCAGACGGCGGCGCAGGTCGGTGAGCATCAGATCCACAATGGAGCCGATTTCCTTCTTGGTCAGGCTCTTGTAGTAGACGATGTCGTCCAGACGGTTGAGGAACTCGGGACGGAACTGCCGCTTGAGCAGTTGGTCGATGCCGTTCTTCGCCTCGTCGGACAGCTCATTGCTGCCGTTGGCACGGCTCTTCTCCAGATCTTCCAGAATCAGGTCGGAGCCCAGGTTGGAAGTCAGGATGATGACGGTGTTCTTGAAGTCCACCGTGCGGCCCTGGCTGTCGGTGATACGGCCATCGTCCAGCACCTGCAGCAGAATGTTGAAGACATCGGGATGGGCCTTCTCCACCTCATCGAACAGAACCACGCTGTAGGGATGACGGCGAACCGCTTCGGTAAGCTGGCCGCCCTCCTCATACCCCACATATCCCGGAGGCGCACCGATCAGACGAGAGACACTGAATTTCTCCATATACTCGGTCATGTCGATACGGACCATGTTCTTCTCATCGTCAAACAGGGCCTGGGCCAGCGCTTTGGCCAGCTCGGTCTTGCCGACACCCGTGGGACCAAGGAAGAGGAAACTGCCGATGGGCCGGTTGGGGTTGGCGATGCCGGCACGGGAACGCAGAATGGCGTCGGACACCTTCTGCACCGCCTCGTCCTGGCCGATGACCCGCTGATGCAGCACATCGGGCAGACGCAGCAGCTTCTCGCGCTCGCCTTCCACCAGTTTGGCCACCGGAATGCCGGTCCAGCGCGCCACGATCCGGGCGATCTCCTCGTCGGTCACGCGGTCACGCAGCAGGCTGGCTTCCTTCTTCTCGTTGGCCAGCTTCTCCTCGGCCTCCAGTTCCTTCTGCAGGTTGGGCAGCTTGCCGTACTGCAGTTCGCCGGCCTTGGCATAGTCGCCGGTGCGGGTGGCCTTCTCGATCTCCGCCTTGGTGGATTCCACCTCGGCGCGCAGGCTCTGCACCTTGTTGATGGCGTTCTTCTCGTTCTCCCACTGGGCCTTCTTGCTGTTGAAGCTGTCCCGCAGTTCGGCCATCTCTTTTTCCAGAGCCGCCAGGCGCTGCTTGGACAGTTCGTCGGTCTCCTTCTTCAGTGAGGCCTCCTCGATCTGCAGCTGGGTGATCCGATGATTCATCTCATCCAGTTCGGCGGGCATGGAGTCCAGTTCGGTCTTCACCATGGCGCAGGCTTCATCCACCAGGTCGATGGCCTTATCGGGCAGGAAACGGTCGGTGATATACCGGTCGGACAGGGTGGCCGCCGCAATCAGCGCGCCATCCTGGATTTTCACGCCGTGGAACACCTCGTACCGTTCCTTCAGGCCACGCAGGATGGAGATGGTGTCCTCCACGCTGGGCTCATTGACCATGACCGGCTGGAAACGACGCTCCAGGGCAGGGTCCTTCTCGATATATTCACGGTACTCATCCAGCGTGGTGGCGCCGATGCAGTGCAGCTCGCCGCGGGCCAGCATGGGCTTCAGCAGGTTGCCGGCGTCCATGGCGCCGTCCGTCTTGCCGGCACCCACGATGGTATGCAGCTCATCGATAAAGAGGACGATCTTGCCTTCCGACTTCTTCACTTCGTTCAGGACGGACTTCAGGCGTTCCTCAAACTCGCCGCGGTACTTGGCACCGGCCACCAGCGCGCCCATATCCAGGCTGAACACCGTGCGATCCTTCAGGTTTTCCGGCACATCGCCGCGGACGATCCGCTGGGCCAGACCTTCGGCGATGGCGGTCTTGCCCACACCGGCTTCACCGATCAGCACCGGGTTGTTCTTGCGCTTACGGGACAGGATGCGGATGACATTGCGGATCTCGGTATCCCGGCCGATGACCGGGTCCAGCTTGTTGGCACGGGCCATCTCCACCAGATCCTGACCGTACTTTTTCAGTGCGTCGTAGGTGGATTCCGGGTTATCGCTGGTCACCCGCTGGTTGCCGCGCACGGCGGACAACTGCTGCATGAAGCTTTCCGTCGTGATGTGGAAAGCCTTGAACAGTTCACTGGCGGCTTTGCCGGGGCGCTGCAGAATGCCGAGGAATACATGCTCCACGCTGATGTATTCATCCTTCATCTGTTTGGCCTGCTCCTCCGCCGCATTGAGGGCACGGTCCAGGTCGCCGGAGATGTAGACCTTTTCGGGGTCACGTCCGGAGCCGGTCACCCGGGGCAGCGCCTCCACCTTCTGCAGGGCAGCCTGGGCAAAGGCGTTGGGGTCCGCGCCCAGCTTGGTGAGCAGCTGGGGGATCAGTCCCTCCTGCTGCTGGGCCAGCGCGGCCAGCACGTGTTCCTGCTCCACCGCCTGGTTGGAATATTCCACCGCAAGGCGCTGCGCACTCTGCAGCGCCTCCACGGTCTTTTGCGTCAATTGATTCATGTTCATAAGTGCGTACCTCCTTACTGTGCAGATACACGCAAATTCATCTATTAGCAACGGAGGCCTCCGAGTGCTTTCTTTTCCCGTCTACCTCTGTGGCGGCGCGGCATTATCACCGTTTTGTTTGAATTAGCACTCTTTGCATCCGACTGCTAATATTGTACCACAACCATACGGTGTGTCAATAGGAAAATTGAAAACATTTTGTGAATGACAGCATTTTTTGCGGGTTGATAGAACTCGGAAAGAAGTGTACAGTAGACTGAGAGTACTTCGAAGGAGGGACCCCGCATGCGCCCCATTCTGATTGTGGAAGATGAGCACCCCATCGCCGACCTGATCGAACTGACCCTGACCAGCGCCGGTTACACCTGCGAGCAGGTCAACGACGGTGAGACCGCCGCCGACCGCATCGCCGAGCAGGACTACGAACTGGCCATTCTGGATATCATGCTGCCCAAGGTGGACGGCTACGAACTGCTGCGGTATCTGCGCAGCGTGGACACGCCGGTCATTTTTGTGACCGCCAAAGCCGCGCTGAACGACCGGGTCCGCGGCCTGCACGAAGGCGCCGACGATTACCTGACCAAGCCCTTTGAGCCGCTGGAGCTTGTGGCCCGGGTGGAAAGCGTGCTGCGCCGCACCGGGCGGGCCAACGTGATCCTCCACGCCTTTGGTGTGGACCTGGACCCCGCTGCCCGCGTCGTTTTGCAGAACGGCAAGCCCGTTCACCTGTCGCCCCGGGAATTTGAGCTGCTGGAATTGCTGATGCGCAACCGCGGCCTGACGCTTTACCGGGAGGTGCTCTACGAGCGGCTGTGGGGCGACGACGGTGGGGATGATACCCGGCCGCTGGACCTGTGCATCACCCGGCTGCGCAAGAAACTTGGCTGGAAAAAGGAAATCTGCACAGAGTTCCGGGTCGGATACCGCTTGGAAAAGGAGGAAAACACGCCATGAAATTCGGCTACAAACTGACGCTGGCGCTGTTGGGCGTACTGGCTCTGGTGCTGAGCCTGAGCACCGTCTGGACGCAGGAGCGCCAGTTTGACCGCGCACTCTCAGACCTGCGCCGGACCGCGCAGGCAGAATGGCAGCGGGAGTCCCAGGACTTCCAGAACGGTCTGCGCACCGACACCGAAACACCCCTGGGCAGCCGCGCCTGGAGCTATCTGGGCGGAATGGCCCGGCAGGGCAGCACCGCACTGCTGGCCGTCTACGATGAAAAGGGACAGTCGCTGGCGTCCACCATGCCCGCCACCCTGGCCCAGAGCGAACTGACCCGGAATATGCCGGACAACGGCGCCCTGCAATGCCGCATTGTCACCGGCACCGACGGCACCCGCTATCTGCTTTGCAGCGGACTGCTGATCCTTCCCGAACAATGCCTGACCTTTATCAGCGCGCAAAGTCTTGCCAGCCTTTTTGCCGATCGTACCCTGCGGCTGCGGGACGCCTTGCTGGGTCAGGGCCTGGCGCTGGTGGTGGCCGCGCTGTTGGTACTGCTGCTCTGCCGCCGGATGGTCCGGCCGCTGGAGCGGCTGGACAGGGTCAGCCGGGAAATCGCCGCCGGCGCCTACGACCGGCGTACCGCCCTGCCCGGCAGCGACGAAATTGCCGGGCTGAGCCGCAGCTTTGACGAGATGGCTGCCGCCGTGGAGGACAAGGTCCACGCCCTGCAAAACCACCTGCAGGAGCGGGAGGATTTCATTGCCGCCTTTACCCACGAGCTGAAGACCCCCATGACCAGCATGCTGGGCTACGCTGACCTGCTGCGGGGCACCGAAGTGCCCCCTGCCACCCGCCAGAAAGCCGCCGATTTTATCTACCATGAAAGCAAGCGCCTGGAATTGCTGAGCCGGCGCCTGATGGAACTGCTGCGCCTCAACGGGCAGGACGCCCCTGCCCTGGAGCCTGTCCGGCTGGATACGGTATTCCGTCAGCTGTCCCGGGCGCTTCCCGATGTCAAGCCCGCACTGTCGGTACCGGCTTGCCGGACCACCGTGCTGGCCCAGCCGGAACTGCTGTGCGATCTGCTGTACAACCTGGTCCAGAACGCCCGCCACGCCACCCCGCCGGACGGCCAGATCACTCTGGAAGTGGAGGATCAGCCGGAAAGTGTCACCCTCACTGTGCGGGACACCGGCTGCGGGATTCCCGCCGGGGACCTGCCCCGCATCACCGAACCTTTTTATATGGTGGACAAATCCCGCGCCCGGCAGCAGGGTGGCAGCGGCATGGGGCTGGCCCTCTGTGCACGCATCGCCGCCTTGCACGGCACACGGCTCGTCTTTGCAAGCAAGCCCGGTGAAGGCACCGCCGTCTCTCTCACCCTGTCCAAGCCAAAGGAGGCACACCATGAAACTGCGTAAAAGCTGGCTGGCCCTGTTGGGCACGGTGGTTCTGGTCCTGTTCTGCATGGCATTGCCCTTTGCGTGGTTTGTCCTCCGGGACCGGCAGCTGGGCACCGCCATCTGGCGCACGGAACCCGCCGCAGACTTTCTGAGCGCTGCGGGGCGGGAAAACGCTGTGGCCCGGGAATTGTATGTGCTGCGCCAGCAGTCCAACGATTCGCCCTATGAACAGCCCACCGAATCCGCCACTGCACGGGATGAGGTGCAGCCTTACCTGGCCGCGCTGCGCAATAACAAGGTGTTGCCGGACGACTATCTGGATGCCGCCGAAGAACTGGTGGCACAGGCCGCCGAGTGTACCACCAGCAGCGAAAGCACCGATACCACCACCTACTATTTCAGCCAGGGGCCAAACAAGCCCTATCTCCGCATGACCGTAACCAAATATGGCACCCTGACCAGCCTCAACGGGAATCTGGGGCTGACCGAAGGGTTCGCCCCCGCCGAGGTTGCCGCAGCCTACCGCACCATGCTGGGGCTGGCCAGCTTTACCGACTGGGAGGACGCCGAGCCTTTGGGATACGGTGACCCTGCGCCCTGTTACACTACAGGCGCCCAACTCTATCTGGTAGCCAACATGGACCGCGGCTATTTCAGCATGAGCGTCACATCCATGGCCCCGGAGACCTATGCCGGATTGTGATTGTATATCGGAAAAGGAGGATGTTCGGATGAAACGAGTTTTTTCTGTGTTGCTGGCCGCCCTGCTGCTGGCAGGCTGCGGCAGTGCTCCGGCCGCCAGTGCCCCGACCAGTGCCGCAGCCACCGCCGAGACTGCGGCCGCAGAAACCCCCGTCGGGAACGGCAAACCTCTGCGGCGGCTGCAGCACGGTGACGAAAAGCAGTATTACACGGGGGAGACGGTCGGGGACGGGGATTCCATGACCTTATATCATGTCGTGGACCTGCAAACCGGAGAGGATACCATCCCCTGTGACGTGGACGGCTGCACCCACGACAGCGAAAGCTGTCCTGCCGTCAACACGGAGATTCCCGCCTATCTGCCCCTTGTGCTGAACGACACCACCCTGGTGGTAATATCTGTACAGACAGATTTCTCTCAAATCGGGTCGGCGGAATCTTCCCCGGACGGGAGCGTGCCTCTCTCGTATCACAGCAAAATCCTTCTGATGGATCGCGACTGCCAGAACCGCCGGGTCCTGACGGAAGCGGACGGGATCAACCTTTTCTGGAACGCAGACCAGATTTATACCGATGATGATTTTCTCTACTGCTCCGGAAGTGAAAACAACGTCTATAACATCTATCGCATCAGCCTGTCCGATGGTTCCATCACCAATCTGACCGAACATTTCCAGGATTCCCAGTTCATGATGGGGGTAATCGGCCGCTACTATGTCCTGCAGCAGGAGGATCTCACCTACCCCGACCCGTCCACAGACGTTGCCACCGATGGATGGCCGGAAACCACCGGCACCAAAAGCCACGTTCTGCTGAATGTGGACACCGGCGAGACCCGCGTGCTGAAAAGCTACTCCTCCGACGAGCGGAATCTAGATTTGCTGGACGCCTGCGTGGTGGATGGACAGTACTACACCATTGACCGGGTCGCCGGGACCATCAGCACGGTGGATCCCGACACCGGCGAAGAACACCTGATCTCCGACCAGATTCCCACAGCGGAACCGAATGACCACTCCGCCGATTACCTGATCGAGGCCAATCTTCACGGATGGCTGGTCTTCTACAACCAGCCCTTCCTTGTCAATGTGGAAACCGGCGAGGTACGCCAGCGGATCGATCTGCCGGAAAACCTATGGAACGGGTATGGTCACCAGCCTTATATTTTCCTGCAGCTGAAGGACCGCCTGCTGGTGGACTGCCGGTACGAGCCCTACACCCGGACCGACATTGGCGAGGACGGTTCTCCCTTTACCACCCAGACCGAACAGATGTACCTGGGGCTCATCTCCATTGACGATTTCCTCAACGGCATTCCCAACTATACCGAAGTCTGCAAGGGTCCCTACTGATTTTCAAAAGGAGTTTGTATGAAGCGATTCTTTTCTCTGGCGCTGGCTGCCCTGCTGCTGGCAGGCTGCACTGCCGCCCCCGCCGACAGCCAGAACGCCACGTCCGACACGCCCGCCACGGCGGAAGCCCCTGCCGCCACAACCGCTGCCCAGACGCTGCGCCCCCTGCTTTTAGGGGACGAAAAGCAGTACTATATGGACGAGATGGTCACCGGCGAACTCATCCGTTACCGGGTGGCTGATCTGGTCAATCATGTGACGGAGGTCCCCTGCGACGTGGAAGGCTGTACCCACGACAGCGAGAGCTGCCCGGCTGTTTTCCGCCGGGGCGAATGCGACCGTGTGTTTGTGCTGGACGACGACACGCTGGTAGCCTTCACCAACAACCAGTTTCCCGAGACCGAGGACAGCCTGGTGGTGTTGCTGGACCGCAACTGCCAGAACCGCCGGGTGTTCACCACCATCCCCAACAGCATCTTCTTATCCCTGGGATACGGTGCCGCCGATTGCCCCTACACCGATGGGCAGTACCTGTACTGCCCCGGCTACCAGAACGGATACGGTGAGAGCGAGGCAATGTTCCGCATCGATATGTCGAGCGGCGAGGTGACCGACCTGCTGGAGAACGCGCCGGTCCAGGATGTGAGGTTTCTGGGCGCGCTGGGTTCCCGGTTCGTCTTTTCCCAATCCGATGTGACCTACCCCGAACCCACCGGTGATCTGGCAGTGGACGCTCTAGCTGCCCCCACCGGCACCGACACCCACTGGCTTTTTGACCCCTGCACAGGCGAGTGGAAGGTGTTCTGGACCTATACCTCCGATGACGGCAGTCTGTCCCGGATATACAGCACCATTGTGAACGGCCAGTATTACCAGGTGGACCAGGAGGCCGGCTCCATCTCGGTGGTGGATCCCGCTACCGGCGAGGCCAAACTGCTCACCGATCAGTACCCCACCGATCACTTGCATGGTTCTTTCGCAATTCAGGACACCGTGCAGGATTGGCTGCTCCTCTACGCTCCGGCCCCGATGGTCAATTTACAGACCGGCGAAATCCGGGAGAAGCCGAACCTTCCCGACAACTACTGGAACGGCTCCTCCCACCAGCCCAACATTTACCTGAATCTGGGCGATACCCTGCTGGTGGATTGCCGGTATGAACCCTATACCCGCACTGTCGTCGGCACCGACGGCACCCCCTATACCATCGATACCGAGCATGAGTATCTGGGGCTGATCTCCGCCGAGGATTTTCTGAACGGTGTGCCCAACTACACCGAAGTGGGTGAATATACCACATAATAGAACGCCGCCCCGGCACTGGACCGGGGCGGCGTTCTTCCCTATTTATTTTTCAAAATGTTTGGCAACCAGCTTCAGATCTTCCCGGATGGGCAGATGCTGGGGGCAGACCTTCTCGCACTGGCCGCAGCCGATGCAGTCGCTGGCCTTGCCGAAGGACTTGGTCAGGTTGTCGTAATACTCACCCTGGGGCGTCCACTCCTTGCCCTCTGCCTCCTGAAGATCCGCATTGTACAGCGAGAAGTACTTGGGGATGGCAATGTGCTTCGGGCAGCCTTCCGTGCAGTAGGAGCAGCCCGTGCAGGGAATCGCAATGCTGGCATTGATGATGGACACCGCCTTGCGGACAAGGCCCTCCTCCTGCTCGCTGAGAGGCTGGAAGTCCTGCATGTATCCGGTATTGTCCAGCAGCTGTTCCATGTTGCTCATGCCGGACAATACGATCTTCACATTGGGACGGCTGGCGGCAAAACGGATGGCCCAGGAGGGCACCGAAGCCTGGGGCGCGTATTCCTTGAAGAGGGATTCCACCGCCTCGGGTACCTTGGCCAGCGTGCCGCCCTTCACCGGCTCCATGACGATCACCGGTTTGCGGTGTTTTTCGGCCACCTCATAGCACTTGCGGGACTGTACACCTTCGCTGTCCCAGTCCAGATAATTCAGCTGCAGCTGAACAAATTCCACCTCGGGGTGTTCGGTCAGCACCTTGTCCAGCAGATCGGCATGGTCATGGAAGGAGAAGCCGATGTGCTTGACCAGCCCCTGCTCCTTCTTTTCCTGCAGCCAGCGGAAGCAATCCAGCTTTTTGTAGATTTCGTAATGCTCGGTGCCCATGTCGTGCAGCAGGTAATAGTCAAAATACCCCGCGCCGGTCTTCTCCAGCTGGGTGTTGAAGATCTTGTCCCGGTCCTCCAGGTTGTGGATGAAGCCTGCGTGCAGCTTGTCCGCCAGCGTGAAGGATTCCCGCGGATGACGGCTGGTCAGGCAGGTCCTGACGGCATTCTCGCTCTGGAAAGAGCAGTACATCCAGGCCGTATCAAAATAGGTGAACCCCCGCTCCAGAAAGGTATCCACCATCTGTTTGGTCTGCTCCACATCGATGCTGCCCGCATTGTTGGGGTCGGTCAGCGGCAGACGCATCAGGCCAAAGCCCAGTTTTTTTGCACCATGAAAAATATCCATCGTTTGGTTCCTCCATGTGTAATCCCGGCAGATCGCTCTGCCCTCTTGTTTCCTAAGGTATTATATAACTTAAAGCGTACTTCAAGTCAAGGGGCAGTTCTTGCCCGATTTCTGATTTTAGGCTGTACTTTTTTTGAAAAATGTGTATAATAAAGGATGCGTATGCAATTTTTACATTACAGGAGAACCCCATGAAGAAGAAAACTTTGTACCGTTCCGCGGCCTGCGCGCTGGCGGTTGCCATGACCGCCGCCCTGGCCGGATGTTCCGAAACCGCCGAGAGCGAGTCCACTGCTGAGACCGCTTCGGCCGAAACCGCCAGCCCCGAGACTGCTGACGATTCCGCCTACGACTATCTGGCAAATTTCAGCTACTCCGACGGCTTTGACGAAAACGGCTATCTGGATGGCGTGACTGCTGCCGACTATGTCACCCTGCCCGATGATTACGACGACATCACCATCGACGCCTCTCTGGCCGAAGTGACCGACCAGGACATCACCGATTACATCAACCAGAATATCCTGTCCAGCTTTGCCACCACGAACCAGGTCACCGACCGTGCCGCCCAGGACGGTGACACCGTGAACATCGACTACGTGGGCACCATTGACGGCGTTGCCTTTGACGGCGGCAGCGACCAGGGCTACGACCTGGAGCTGGGCAGCGGCACCTTCATCGACGGTTTTGAGGAGCAGATCGTGGGCCATACCCCCGGCGAGACCTTCGATGTGAACGTCACCTTCCCCGAAAACTACGGCAGCGCCGACCTGGCCGGCAAGGCGGCGGTGTTCAGCACCACGCTGAACTACATCAGCGAGACTGTCACCCCTGAAGTCACCGATGCCTGGGTGCAGGAGAACCTCTCCCCCACCATGGGCGTCACCGATGTAGCCTCCCTCAATGCCTTCGTCAAGAAGCAGCTCGCCTTCAACAACCAGTACAGCGAGGTCTACACCCAGCTGCACGATAAGGTTTCCTTCGCCGACGAACTGCCCGAGTCCGCCAAGGAATACTACCGCAACGTGCTGCTCTACGGCATCTACAGCTACGCCCAAAAGTACGGCACCGACATGACCACCATCGCCACCTCCGGCTTCCTGGGCACCGGCTATTCCACCGTGGATGAGTTCATCGCCGATATGGATGGCAGCATCAATACGCAGGTGGAACAGACGCTGCTGCTGCAGGCGATTGCCGAGAAAGAGGGCCTGAAGTGCGATACCAACACCCTCAACACCGAGTTTGTGAACCAGTACGGCATCAAGGACCCCAGCAACTTCACCGAGATCTACGGCGAAAACTACGTCAAGTGCCAGCTGCTGGACAGCATCGTCATGCAGAACCTCATCGATAACGTCAAGTACGAATAACCACGATTTTTTCCCCGCGCGCTTCGGTGTGCGGGGATTTTTATTTTTTCCCGCTGTGCTTGACAACGGGCCGGGAATGGCGTATAGTAAAGGCATAGATATTTAGATGTTTATCTAAATATCTATTATTCGCAGAAAGGAGTTCATGATGGGAGATGCATTCAAGGCCCTGGCGGATCCCACCCGGCGCCGCATCCTGGAACTGCTGGCCCGGGGCGATATGACCGCCGGAGAGATCGCCGCACAGTTTTCCATGACCAAGCCGTCGGTCAGCCATCATCTCAGCATTCTGAAAGCCGCCGGCCTGGTCTGCGACCAGCGCAGCGGCCAGAATATCGTCTACAGCGTGAATCTGACCGTCTTCCAGGAACTGGTCAAATGGTTCTACGATGTCGATCTGGTAAAGGGGGACCCCGATGATGAAAAATAAGAAACTCTACCTCACCCTGCTGGTGGTCTGTCTGCTCAATTTCGCCGCCCATCTGCCCTTCTACCCGTCTTTGCCGGAAGAGGTCCCCATCCATTGGGGCTTTGACGGCCAGGCCAACGGTTGGGGGCCAAAATCCACCATTTTGCTTCTTTGCGCCCTGCCCCTGGCCATCCTGATCCTGCTGGCCGTCATTCCCAGGATTGATCCCCGCGCCCAGAACTACGAAAAGTTCGGCAAGGTGTACCGCGGATTCGTCATCGGCTGCACCCTGTTTCTCTGCGCCATGACCTGGCTGAGCGAGCTGACGGTGTTCAACGTGCTGCCCGGCAGCAGCAACCTGGTGAGCATCCTGGTCTGTGGGGGCATCGGTCTTCTCTTCATCGCCCTGGGCAATTATATGCCCCGCATCAAGCAGAACTATACCTTCGGCTGCAAGACACCGTGGGCGCTGAACGATGAGCACAACTGGAATCGCACCCAGCGCATGGGCGGCATCGTCTTTATCGTCATGGGGGCGGTGCTGCTGGTCACAGCCTTCTTCTCCCGGGCGCTGGGTGAGGCCGGCACCGTGACCATCCTGATGGTGGCACTGCTGGGCGGCTCCGCCTGGATTTATCTGTACTCCTATCTGGTCTTCATCGGCAAAATGAAATAAAATGCAAAAAGGGCCGCCCTCTATGGGCGGTCCTTTGCTTGTATATCGGCCATCAGGCTTCGGCAGCACCATCCAGCACACCGGCAATGAAGTCCGGCACTTCCCCGGGGTCGATCCCCAGCGTGTAGGCAAATTCACTGTGCAGAATGTTCTGTGCCTCCCGCAGCGCGCTGTCCTCATAGCTGGAAAGCTGCTTGCCCATGGCATGGCGGTGACGGCGCTCGGTGTAGATGTCCCGGATCATCCGCAGCAGCGCATGGCGGTCGCCGCTCTGCAGCGTCTGGCGGTAATGCTCCTTGCGCACTTCCGGGTCGGGTTCATGTTTCGGTGCCGGCTCCTGCAGAAGATCCAGCAGTTCCTGCTTGCTGGGCAATGCCCGCATCCGATCCAGCAGCACCTGGCTGTTGCACGGCACACAGATTTTCATCGTGCTGTCATAGACCGGCTTCAAAATATAACATTCGCACTGCTGACCTGCCAGCTTCATGCTCTTTTTTTCTTCAATCGTACACACACCGCTCGTTCCGTAACTTACCGCATCTCCAACCTGAAACATGCTGCGTCCTCCTTTATTTATTTTCGCACCAGGGTACAAATTTCTCTACTATATAGTATAGTACTTTTTTAACAAAAATGTCATAGGCTTTTTCCACAAAAATAACGTTGTTACGACCACCTCCTCTTGACAGCAAAAGAAAAATCCCCCTGGACCAAGGGGGATCATTTTCTTGCGTACAGCTTTTACAGACTGGAATAGCCGAAACTGTTGACCAGCGCGTCAATCTTCTGCCCGGCCTTGCACCACGGGCAGGCATGGGAATCGTAGCTTTCGTAGTCCGGCAGGTCGTTGGGGTCAAAGATACTGGTCACCGGGAAGCCTGCGCACTCCTGCTGCGTCGCAAAAATAGCCGCAATACCCACCGGCACACCGCCGTAGTAGTTGATGGCTTCCACCGCACTCTCCACAGTATAGCCCGTGGTGACAGAAGCCGCCAGCACCAGCACATGTTTGCCCGCGATCATGGGGGCGGTGTTCTCCCGGAACAGCAGCTGGCTGCCCACGGTATGCTCGGGCGTCACCACATAAATGGTCTGATGGGCATTCATATTGGCATACCCCGCCTTGGTCAGTTCGCTGGCCATGCAGGAGCCGATCACCTCGGTACCGTCCAGGCAGAGGATGGTGTCCACAATGGTATTGAGGGTGTACTCCTTGACCAGTTCCGCCGCCACTTCCCGGGCTTCCGACAGGCGGGATTTGGTCATCGTCACATCAATGTAATAGTTGATATGGCTGTGGCTGGTGGCAAAGTGTCCCTTGCAGACACGGAGCATCAGATTGGTCTTGCCAGTGGGCAGTTTGACGAGATTCATGGCCATTGGAGGTCCCTCCCTTTAACTTTCTACCTACTATTGTAAAGAGTTTGCCGTTTGATTGCAAGGAACGCATTGCCCAAAATAACCGGGGCCTTTTTGGGCAGTTTTGCGGCTCCGGCTTTACACTCTGCGGTCAAACTGCTATAATGAGAATACTTTTAAAGTGGGGAGGTTTGGCAGTATGCCATACAAGCTGGCGGCGTATCACGGCGACACACTGGCCGTGCCACAGATCGTGCTGACGCATCTGGCACAGGCAGACGGAGACACCGTGCGCACCGCACTGTATGTTCTGCAGACCGGGGATACCGATCCGCGCACCATAGCCCGTGCGCTGGGTCTTCCCAGCATCGAATCTGCCCGCCGGGCGCTGCAGTACTGGGCCGGCGCCGGACTCCTGGAGAACGGCAAAGCCGCCGCTCCGCTGGTGCCCGCTGAGGAAAAGGCCGCCAGCATTGATCTGGCCAGCCTCAACGACCCCTATGTGGCCGTCCTGTGCGAGGAAGCCCAGACGGCTTTCGGCAAGGCACTGAGCCGCAGCGAGATGCAGCGGCTGGTGGCCCTGTATCTCAACGACGGCTGGCAGCCCGATGTCATCCTGCTGTGCTGTGCCGAGGTCACCCGGCAGGGCCGTCGCAGTGTGGCCGCCGTTGCCCGGGAACTGCCCAGGTGGCGGGAGGATGGCGTGGAATCCGGCGAGGATGCGGAACGCTACCTGCGCAAGGTCAAGCAGCGGGAGGAATGGTGTGCCGATGCGGCCGCGCAGTTCGGCATCGCCCCCACGGCACTGACCCGCTGGGAACGCGGCGCCATTGCCCGCTGGCACGAGGAATGGGGCATCGGGCGCGATATGATCGACGAGGCGCTGCTCCGGGCTGGCAGCAAGAACACCATACGCTACGTGGACGGTATCCTGCGCGCCTGGCGTGCCCAGGGCATCACCACCGTCGCCGCCGCACGGGGCCAGGGTCAGCTGTCCGGCAGCAACATTCTGGCCACCGAACGGCCTGCCGTCCAGCAGCCCGCTGCCAGCGCCCAGAAAGACCTGTTCAACCGCGACTGGACCGCCATGTTTGACGAGGAGGGATAACCGATGCGCACCAAGGACGAACTGTTCCGCGCCGCACAGCGAGAGATTGCTTCCCGCCGGCAGTATGCTGTCATGCAGGCGGAGAATGCCCGCCGCGCCGCCTTTGCCGCCCATCCGGCCCTGGCCCGGGCGGATGACGCCCAGATGCGTGCCGGCCTGGCACTGGCCAAGGCCGCGGCGCTGGGGGGCGACGTGGAGGCCGCACGGGCTGCGCTGGTGCGGGCTGATGAGGCCCTGGCCGCCGCCACCCGGGAGGCCGGATATGACGAAAACGCTTTCCAGCCTGCCTATTCCTGCCCGCGCTGCCATGACACCGGCATGTACAACGGCAACCCCTGCACCTGTGTAGCGGAGATTGCCCGCCGCCTGCGCCGGGAGGAGATCAACGCCGCCAGTCCCCTGGGGCTGTGCCAGTTTTCCACCTTCGACATCAACCGTTACTCGGCCGATGTGGAGCCGGAGCTGGGGATCTCCGCCCGGGCCTATATGGAAAAGCTGCTGCATTACTGCGAGAATTACGCGAAGAAGTTCAGCAGCAAAAGTCCCAACCTTCTGTTTATGGGCCACACCGGCCTGGGCAAGACCCACCTGGCGCTGGCCATCGCCGACGCCGTGCTGGGCGGAGGGCACGATGTGCTCTACACCAGTGCGGCCGCCCTGGCCGCCCGCCTGGGGCGCGAGCACTTCGACTTTGACAGCGGCGACGAATGGCTGAACGCCTGCCAGGAAGCTGACCTGCTGATCCTGGACGATCTGGGTACCGAGTACATCACACCGCTGACCATCAGCGTGCTGTACGAACTCATCAACACCCGGATGCTCACCGAGCGCCCCACCATTTACACCACCAACATCACCGATCAGAGTGTGTTTGTGGCGCGCTATACCGAAAAGGTGGCCAGCCGGATGCTGGGCGGCTGCAAAATGTTCAAGTTCTTCGGCACCGACCAGCGCCTGCAATCCTGAAACGAAAGGGACCGCTTCCTGCCCTGGCAGGAAACGGTCCCTTTTTATACTATGCGGATAACAAAAACCGCGAAAAGCATTGCAGCTTTTCGCGGTCAAGCAAGTCGGAGTGACGGGATTCGAACCCACGGCCTCTTGGTCCCGAACCAAGCGCGCTACCAACTGCGCTACACCCCGATAAAAAAAACCGCAGCAGCAGAGCTGCTGCGGTGTGGTTGGGGATGAGAGGATCGAACTCCCACGGGCGGAGTCAGAGTCCGCTGCACTACCATTATGCGAATCCCCATCGCATTGTGTTGTGGGCGCCTGCCCTCAACGCTTAACTATTATAGCCGCTGAAGGGTCTTTTGTCAACAGTTTTTTTGCGATTTTTTCATGTTTTTTGCATCTGTCGCTTTATCGTCTATTTTTGTTTTCCAGGGTTGACAAGCGGTTTTCCGTGGCGTACATTTATAGTAAGATTGCATGGCATCGCCGTGCAAAAACCGCGCACAGCGCGGCATACGGGAGGTAATCATTATGGCAATTCGAGTGGGTATCCTGACTTCCGGCGGCGACTGCCCCGGTCTGAACGCGACCATCCGCGGCGTGGCCAAAGCGCTGTACAATCGTATGGGCGACAAGGTGGAGATCGTCGGCATCCTGAACGGCTACGACGGCCTGATCAACGGCAATTATCGTGAGATGAGCCCCGATGAGTTCTCCGGTATCCTGACGGTGGGCGGCACCATCCTGGGCACCAAGCGCACCCCCTTCAAGAAGATGCGCGTTGTGGAGGATGACAAGGTGGACAAGGTGGCCGCCATGAAGAAAAACTACCGCGCTGCCAAACTGGACTGCCTGCTCTGCCTGGGCGGCAACGGCACCCACAAAACCGCCAATCTGCTGAGCCAGGAAGGGCTCAACATCATCGGCCTGCCCAAGACCATCGACAACGACATCTACGGCACCGATGTGACCTTCGGTTTCCATACGGCTGTGGATATCGCCACCGAGGTCATCGACCGCATCCACACCACTGCCGGCAGCCACAGCCGCGTGATGTGCATCGAGATCATGGGCAACAAGGCCGGCTGGCTGACGCTGTATTCCGGCATTGCGGGCGGCGCTGACATTATCCTGATCCCCGAAATGCCCTACGACATCAAGAAGGTGGCTGCCGCCGTGGAGAACCGCGCCAAGGCCGGCAAGAACTTCTCCATCCTGGCCGTGGCCGAGGGCGCCTTCTCGGTGGAGGAAGCCAAGATGAAGCGCAAGGAGTGGACCGCCCAGCGCGCCCAGGCCGGCTACACCACTGCCACCGCCCGCATCGCCCATCAGATCGAGGAGATGACCGGTGCCGAGACCCGCATCTGCGTGCCGGGCCACATGCAGCGCGGCGGCAGCCCCAGCGCCTACGACCGCGTGCTGGCCACCCAGTTCGGTTCCTATGCGGCCAGCCTTGTGGCGGACGAACATTACGGCGTGACGGTGGCCATGGTCAACCGCCACGTGACCGCCAACCCGCTTGCCGACATTGCCGGCAAGACCCGCGGCGTGCCCGGCGACTGCGACATGGTCAATGTGGCCCGCGCCATGGGCATCAGCCTGGGCTGATCCGGCGGATTCTTTCTCATAACAAGCAGGAGCGCTGCCCGTAAGGGGCAGCGCTCCTTTTTTCATAGGGTCAGGTAAAAATCCCGCAGCGCGGACAGACGTTTTGCGTCCAGGCCGTACTCACTCTCAAAATACGCCTCATAGCTGGGATAGCGCTGCAGAATCTCATCGATGGCACCGGCGCCCATCTCCGCGCTGACCCCCTCCACCGACAAGAGCAGGCGATGGTCCCGGGGCGTTTTCCCCTGCAGGGAGGCCGCAATGATCCGGCGGCGGTACACATTGGTCAGCAGATAATCCGTCAGCGCCAATTTACGGGGCACACCCAGCGCCAACAGGACCAGTATGGCCGCAATGCCGGTACGGTCCTTGCCGCAGGTGCAGTGAAACAGCAGCGGGCCGCGGTGTTCTTCCAACAGCCGGAACAGCAGCCGGTAGGCGGGATTGCCGAAGGGCATCTGCCGGTACAGCACACTGAACCATTCAAAATCGTGCACCGGATGACCGGCCTCCCGCTCAAACGCAGCCTTTTCGGCTGCCAGCCGCTGGATGCCCGTGGAGGAAAAATCCATCTCGGTGCCGTCCTGCATCCGCATGGCACATACCCGGTGATACTGCGCCCCCGGCACCGGCGGATCGGGGTGTTTGTCGGCCTCCCCGGCGCTGCGTAGATCCAGAATGTCCCGCAGGTGCCAGCTTTCCAGCGCCGCCCGGTCCGCCGGGCTCTGCAACGCATCCAGGTTGCCGCCGCGGTACAGCAGTCCCCGGCGCACTCGGCGCCCGTCCGCCGCCGCATAGCCGCCCAGTTCCCGGAAATTCACCGCCCCCTCCAGCGTGATCTCCGACCCCGGCACCGGCTGCCTTTGCTGTTCCATCCCGTTCTCCCCTTTGCACCGATTTTCCTTCATCATAGCACAGAACCCCGACCGGAACAAGTCCGGCCGGGGTTTCGTTTACAGTTGTGCCAGCAGGCGGTCAATCTCCTGCCGTGTGGCCAGCCCCAGACTGAAGGCCGTGGCGCTGCCGCAGGCTGTGCCCAGCCGCAGGGCCGTTTCATAGGAGCCGGTCCGGAGGTATCCGGCCAGGAAACCGGCCAGCATACTGTCCCCTGCTCCCACACTGTTGATTACCGTCCCCCTGGGTGTGCCGATGCGGTGCACTCCGCCGTCCGCGTCCAGCAGCAGGGCGCCGTCCCCGGCCATACTGACCAGCACGTTGCAGGCGCCCCGCTCCTGCAGTTCCCGGGCGGCCCCGGTGATCTGGTCATCGCCCTGCAGCGGGCGGCCCACGATCTCAGCCAGTTCATGGTGGTTGGGCTTGATGAGAAACGGGTGGTAGGCCAGCACGCCGGCCAGCAGCGCCCCCGAGGCATCCACCACGCTCTGCACACCATGTCCCTGCAGGCGGGTGAGGATTTTCTCGTAGGTGTCGGGCTGCAGACTGGCGGGAATGCTGCCCGCCAGCACCAGAATATCCCCTGCCTGCAATTTATCCAGCTGCTGGAAGAGGGCCTCCATGGCCTGGGGCGGGATAACCGGCCCGGCACCGTTGAGTTCGGTTTCCTGCCCCGCCTTGATCTTCACATTGATGCGGGTCATGCCCGCCGGCAGATGGATGAATTCGGTATGCAGTCCCTGGGCTGCCAGACCGCGTTCCAGCCAGGCGCCGGTCTCCCCGGCCACAAAGCCCAAAGCCACGCTGGGACAATCCAGCTGCGCCAGCACCCCCGACACATTGATGCCCTTGCCGCCCAGGACGCAGTCCTCCCCGGCGCTGCGGTTGATAGCGCCCGCCTCCAGCGGCCGGTCCAGGCGCACCACATAGTCGATGGCCGGATTAAACGTTACGGTATAAATCATATCCATCTTTCCTTTTCAGGGCGTTCCCGGCCTGGTCACCGGAGTCATCGGTACAGAACTGTCCAGCAAAGCCTCCCGGCTGGCAATGGCATACCCGTTGTACCCATCAATGAGATACTGGGTACCATCCGCTCCGGCCAGTTGCTGCATCCCGGTGTTAGCATCCGACAGCACGAGATAGCGTCCCGGACCGGCCTCCCCGATGATCGAGATGGCGCGGTATTCCCCGCCAAACCAGCCCTTCCGGGGGCTGCGGTCCAGCGAGCCATCCGCGCGGTGGTAAACATACAGCCATTGCTCGCCCTCCTCGGTGCAGTAGAGCAGCACATCCTCGTCGTAGACGCCCCAGATATATGCACCTTCTGGCAGCTGGGCCAGCACCTGGTCTTCCGTCTGTCCCAGGGGGCGGCAGATCAGCCGGGACTGGTCATCAACACTCCAGAGTGCATCGTAGGCCAGGTCACTCCGGGCCAGGAAGAACCCCGGCTCGCTGTACAATTCTTCCTCCTGGCCGGTCACAGGGTCCAGCGCATACAGCACCGTCCGCAGCCAGGGGGAGAGCTCCTCCCGGTTGGCCACCGAATAATGATCGTAGACCGGCTCCACCGGACAGTCCTCCGCCAGCAGGGTCCGGGTGATCAGAAGCCTGTTCTGCCACACGCCCATCAAATTTCCCCAGAACTTGTCCCACCGCGTCACCGTTTCCAGCGTGCGGGTGGTCAGGTCCAGGCGGACCAGGAAGTTCTCATCCGGTACCTTCGGGTCATCGGAAATCTGGCTATACCGAAAATACAGCCCATCTCCGTCGCTGGCCAGTCCGCCATCCCACACACCAATAGCGGTTCCCTGGGGAAAATCATAGACCGATTCGCAATTGCTGCCATCCAAATCGCTGCGCAGCAACACCGGTGTATCCAGAATCATACCGGACCAGGCCCAGTAGAGAGAATCCTCATCCGCGAACAGATACACGTTGCCGTTTTCAAAATTCTGAGGTTTCCCGACAATCTCTTCGGTGGCCCGGGCAAAATCGAAATAATGGGCTCCTATGCCGCCATCACCGTAGCGGCGGCCCCCTTCGCCATACAGCGGCTCCCGCCAGTAGAGTCCTTCACTGTTCCGCCCGTCGATCCAGTGCAGCGCCCTCGCCGGTGTCTGCGTCGGGGTCGGCTCCGCTAACTCCGAGGTTTCCGGGGTGGCGGTCGCCTGTGGTTTTTCCGTGGACGCAGGCGTGGCGTTGCCGCGGCCACATCCCGTCAGAATTGCCGCACAGAGTATGGGAGTCATAACACAGAGATTCCATCGCCGCATGGGAATCCTCCTTTCCGGCCGCAGAACACCAAAAATCAGCTTCTGCCGCCTTGCCATATGGGAGTTAAACAGATCCTTTCTTCCAGATAGCGAGCGATAAAACGCACAAATCTTGCACGTTAAAAATGCAACAAAGTCGTCGTATAGCGCCCGAATTCTCCATAGTTTTATAGTAACACCGGTTTTGTCGTGAAGGCAAGTCCCATAGGCCGGATTTCTTCCCTGCAAAGTGACGAAAAATCCACCGCTCGACTGTGCAGCCCGCCAATGCGGGCTGCGTCGGAACCGGTACGTACCAGATCAGCCAGCGATGTGCCGGCCGGCAGGGCAGCATTTTTCAGACAGGAAAGCGCTTGTTTGCGGGCTCCCAGCACCAGCAGATAGGGCGGCGCGGGCAGATCCGCCGGAAAATCCAGCGCCGCATCCAGCACCAGCCGGCGGAGCCGTGCGTGGGGATATCGCTTAGTTTTCAGGCGGGTGTAGAGGTCTTCCAGGCTGGTTGCTTCCCGGACCGCCGCTGCCAGCCGGTGTTCCAGCCCTTCGCTGACGCCCCGCACCCGGGCGAAACGCTCCGGCGGTGCCGCCCGCAGCAGCGCCAGCAATGCCGTTTCCAACCTGCGGGGATCAAGCAGATGCCCTTCTGCTCCGGCCTTTCGGTAGAGCACCATGGCTTGCTGCGGCACAAAGGGTGCCCACGCCTCCATGGGGAGGGCGCGCAGATAACTGGCGCTGGCCATCGGTATACCGTTGTATTTTCCTGCTTTTCCCCCATGGGCTGCTCCCCACCGGGGCAGCGGCATGGGGCGCAGCGGACTGTTCTGGCCCAGGATGGCCTTGCAGTATTCAATGCCCAGAATGTTGTTGGGAGTGCGCAGCAGGGCCCCCATGCCGGGCGACAGCACTTCCGCTGCCTCGGCCCGGGCTGCCGCATAGGTCATACCGGTGCCCAGCCGCTGCCGCAGTTCTGTCTGCAAGGCGGGCTCCCTCAACAGTTGTGCCGCCTGCATCAGTCTGTCTGCCTCGGGGGTTTCGGCGCCGAAGGCCAGCGTATCACACCCCAGCGCCCCCAGCAAAAACACTCCTGCCGCGGCAAACTGCTCCGCCGTGGCGCAGGCATAGGGCGCCGGCAGCGCGATGACCAGATCGGCCCCCGCTTCCAGGGCAGCCCGGGCACGGACGCTGCCCGGCAGGATGGGCACACCGCCCCGCTGGACTGCGCCGCTGCTCATGCAGACCGCAATGCATGCAGCCCCCGCACGGCGCACCGCCGCCAGCTGTGCCGCATGGCCGTTGTGGAAGGGGTCGTATTCAGTAATGATGCCAACAAAATTCATCCGCTGCTCCTACTATGCAAAAATTGTGCTATCTTGCGTTTATTGTCCTTGAAAATCAAGTGTCCCCATTATATAATATTTTTAGTAACTCGAAAAGGGCCTTTTGCCCTGACACCACTGAAGGAGGATACCCCATGAAAATTCTGGTTATCAACTGCGGTTCTTCGAGCCTGAAGTACCAGCTCATCGATATGGACGGTGAGAAGGTGCTCTGCAAAGGCCTGTGTGAACGTATCGGCATGGAAAGCAGCATGATCACCCATGAAGCCAACGGTCAGAAGGCCACGACGCCTGCAATCTTCCCCACCCATACCGAAGCGTTCGGCGAAGTCGTCAAGAAGATGACCACCGGCAACGGCAAAGTCATTGACAGCGTCAGCGAGATCGATGCCATCGGTCACCGCGTGGTCCACGGCGGCGAGCAGTTCAAGAAGAGCTGCCTGATCACCCCCGATGTCATCAAGGCCATCCGTGACCTCTCTCCCCTGGCGCCGCTGCACAACCCCGCCGCCATCCTGGGCATCGAGGCCTCCTACAAGGTCTTCGGTGAGGACAAGCCCAACGTCGCTGTCTTCGACACGGCTTTCCACTCCACCATGCCGCCGAAGGCGTACATGTACGCCATTCCCTACGAGTACTATGAGAAGTACGGCGTGCGCCGCTACGGCTTCCATGGCACCAGCCACAAATACGTCAGCCATCGCGCTGCGGAATACCTGGAGGAGCCCATCGAGCGCCTGAAGCTGATCACCTGCCATCTGGGCAACGGTTCTTCCATCGCCGCCGTCGACCAGGGCAAGGTTGTGGACACCTCCATGGGCATGACCCCGCTGGCCGGCCTGATGATGGGCACCCGCTGTGGTGACCTGGACCCCTCTGTGGTCAACTACCTGAAGTACACCCTGGATATCACCGGCCATCAGCTGGATGAGATCCTGAACAAGAAGTCCGGTCTGCTGGGCGTTTCCGGTGTTTCCAGCGATATCCGTGACGTAGAGTCCTCCGCCAAGGACGGCAATGAACGCGCACAGCTGGCCCTGGATATGCTGAACTACCAGATCAAGAAGATCATCGGCAGCTACATCGCCGCTATGGGTGGTGTGGACGCCATCGTCTTCACCGGCGGCATCGGCGAGCATGACGATGAGTCCCGCGCCAAGATCTGCCATCACATGGATTGGCTGGGCATCCGCATCGATACCGACAAAAACCGCAGTGTGCGCAGCCAGCACAAGGATGTGGTGGAGATCACCGCCTGGGGCGCCCGCGTCCGCACGCTTGTGGTGGAAACCAACGAGGAACTGATGATTGCCCGCGACACCAAGGAAGTTCTGGCCGACGAGTAATTCATTTCTCCCCTGTCACACAAACAAAAAGGAGACCGGCTCCCGCGGGAGCCGGTCTCCTTTTGTATTTTGCTTACTGCTGCTGGGCTGCACGCTTCTTGGCGATGGCTGCCAGCGCATCCTTGCGGGACAGGTTGATGCGTCCCTGCTGATCGATGTCGGTGACCATGACGAAGATGGGATCGCCCACGGCAACCACATCCTCCACACGGACCACACGGTGATCGTCCAGCTTGGAGATGTGAACCAGGCCTTCCTTGCCCGGCGCAATCTCCACAAAGGCGCCGAAGTTCATCAGGCGGGTGACCCGACCCTTGTAGATGGCACCGATCTCGGGATCCTCCACAATGGTCTTGATGGTGGCAATGGCCCGCTTGGCGTCCTCCTGATCCACGGCAGAGATGAAGACGTGGCCGTCCTCCTCGATGTCGATCTTGCAGTTGAAGTTGGCGCACATCTCCTGGATGACCTTGCCGCCCTTGCCGATGACATCCTTGATCTTGTCCACGGGAATCATCATGCTGAACATCTTGGGCGCGTAGGGAGAGAGCTCCTTGCGCGGCTCGGCGATGACCGGCTTGATGATCTCGTCCAGGATATACAGACGGCCCTTGCGGCACTTCTCCAGGGCTTCCTCCACGATCTCGTAGGTCAGGCCGTCCACCTTGATGTCCATCTGGATGGCCGTGATGCCGCGGCGGGTACCGCCCACCTTGAAGTCCATGTCACCGTGGAAGTCCTCCACGCCCTGGATGTCCAACATGGTCATCCAGCGGCCGCCGTGCAGCGGGTCACCGTCGGTGATCAGGCCGCAGGAGATGCCCGCCACCGGCGCCTTGATGGGCACGCCGGCATCCATCAGGGCCAGGGTGGAACCGCAGATGGAAGCCTGGGAGGTGGAACCGTTGGAGGAGAGCACCTCGGAGACGCAGCGGATGGTGTAGGGGAACTCGCTCTGGTCGGGCAGCACCGGCACCAGGGCGCGCTCGGCCAGATTGCCATGGCCGATCTCGCGGCGTCCGGGGCTGCGGGGTGCCCGGGCCTCGCCCACCGAGTAGGGCGGGAAGTTATAGTGGTGGATGTACCGCTTGTACTGGGTGTCGGACAGATCGTCCATCAGCTGGGCATCCTTGGTGGAGCCCAGCGTGCAGACCGTCAGGACCTGGGTCTGGCCGCGGGTGAACATGCCGGAACCGTGCACACGGGGCAGCAGGCCCACTTCGGCAGCCAGCGGACGGATCTCGTTGATGCCGCGGCCGTCCACCCGCTTGCCATCCTCCAGCAGCCAGGTGCGGACCACCTTTTTCTGCAGCTTGTAGCTGATGAGGTCGATGTCCGCGGCGGTCAGCTCGGGATGCTCCTCTGCGATGGCGTCCATGATGGGCAGCAGGGCGGCGTCACGCACATTCTTGTCGTCGGTGTCCATTGCCTTTTTGACTTCGTCCAGATGCTTGGCGTAGACATCTGCCAGCAGGCCGTGGTCCAGTTCCACCGGGGTGAAGGTCTTCTTGGGTTTGCCGATCTCGTCCACGATGCTGCGGATGAAGGCCAGCATCTTCTTGATCTCGGCATGGCCGGCCCTGATGGCCTCCATCATGGTGGCCTCGTCCACCTCGTTGGCGCCGGCTTCGATCATGACGATCTTCTCCTCGCTGGCGGCCAGCGTCAGGGACAGGTCACTGTGCTCCCGCTGCTCCTTGGTGGGGTTGAGGACGATCTGGCCGTCCACCAGGCCGACAAACACGCCGGCGATGGGGCCGTTCCAGGGAATGTCCGACATGGCAATGACCAGCGAAGCGCCGTTCATGCCGGTGATCTCGGGGGAATTGTCGGGGTCCAGGCTCATGACGGTCATGGTCACGCAGACATCGTTGCGCATCTCCTTGGGGAAGAGGGGCCGGATGGGACGGTCCACCACGCGGGAGGACAGGATCGCATGCTCGCCGGGGCGGCCTTCGCGGCGCATGAAGCTGCCGGGAATGCGGCCTGCGGCGTAGAGCTTCTCCTCAAACTCCACGCTCAGGGGGAAGAAATCCACGCCCTCCCGGGGCTTTTCGCTCATCGTCACGTTGCAGAGCACGCAGGTGTCGCCATAGCGGACCATGGCGCTGCCGTTGGCCAGGCCACACATCTTGCCGGTTTCCACCACAAAAGGACGGCCCGCGAAGGTCGTCTCAAATTTGCGGTAGTGGGGGAATGTTTCCAGGCGGGAAGCAAATTCGTAAGCCATGAATGATTCTCCTTCTGTTTGGATTTTTTATACCGTGGCCGCGTCTGCTCCCGGTTTGAGCAATAAAGCCAGCAGCCAGACCCGATGTCTGGATGCTCGATTTACTGCACAAAACGGCGGCATCCCCGGCCGAAAGCCATGCAGTGGAAAAAATAAAAAGCGGGCAGGGTGCGGATATGCACCCTGCCCGTTTTTGCGAAAATTACTTGCGCAGACCCAGCTCAGCGATCAGGGCACGATAACGGTTGATGTCCTTCTTTTGCAGATAGGCCAGCAGATTGCGGCGGCGGCCGACCATCTTGAACAGGCCGCGGCGGCTGTGGTTGTCATGCTTGTTGCTCTTCAGATGCTCGGTCAGGTGGTTGATGCGCGCGGTGAGCAGCGCAACCTGGACCTCCGGAGAACCGGTGTCGCCCTCATGCAGGGCGGCCTTCGCGATGATGGGCTGCTTTTCGATAGCAGATTTCTGGCTCATAACAGATACCTCTTTCAAGTAATATTTGCCGATGGCGCAGTATAGGGTAACTGCAGATCTGAGGCATACGCCCCATACCGGGCCACGGTAGCAGACAATAGTATAGCACAACCGCGCCGGAATTACAAGAGCAGGGTGCGGTATTTTGCCAATTATTTTACCGTCTGAGCGGCAAAATAGGCCTCGCTCTCCCCCGCCGCGCGGTGAATGAGCTGGGACAGTTCTTCCAGCGTGCGGAACTTGCGCACAGGGCAGTAATACCGGTGAAATTCCAGCACCGGATTCTGGCCGTACAGATCCCCGGAGAAGTCCGGCACGTAGGTCTCACAGGTGACGGCCGCGTTGGCGCTGTCATCCACCGTGGGACGCCGGCCGATGCCGGTGGCAGCGGGCCACCAGCATCCTTCCAGCCGGATGCGGGTCAGATAGACGCCGCTGCAGGGCTGCAGGGCATCGGGCGGATAGTTCTGGTTCACGGTAGGAGTGCCCAGCCGGCTGGTGCCGATGCCCTTGCCGTGGGTGATGGTCCAGTCGATGGCATAGGGCGCTCCCAGCATGGCGTTGGCGTCATCCAGACGCCCCTCCTCCAGCGCCGCGCGGATGCGGGTGGAGGAAACGGCCTGGGAACCATACTGCGCCATGGGCACGATCTGCACCGAAATGCCCAGCGGGTCGCAGAGAGCGCGCAGCCGCTCCACATTGCCGGCCGCTCGGGCACCGAAGGTGAAATTGTTGCCGCAGAAAACCGCCCGGGCACCAAAGCATTCCACCAGCACCTTGCGGACGAAATCCTCCGGCGAGAGGTCCCGGAACGCCTCAAAGGGCGGCTCCAGATACTGTTCGATGCCCAGGCTTTCGATGCGGGCATGCTTTTGCGCCATGGAGAGAATCCGCCCGCCCTTGAGGGTCTGGTTGCCGGGCAGTTCAAAGGTGAAGGCGGCCGGCGTCAATCCATGTTCGGCGGCATACCGCACGGCGCTGCCCAGCACCATCCGGTGCCCGCAGTGTACGCCGTCAAAGTATCCCAGCGCCACCGCGCACCCCTGCGGGGCCTGCACCGGCGTCATGGCATGATAGATCTGCATCGGCCTTTTCCTTCCTTTCACAAAAGAGTTTTTCCACCCGCAGCACGCCCTCCGTCACCGCCGCCAGCCCCAGGAACTGCCCGGCCTGGTCGTAGGTGCGGTAGCGCCCGTCGGCGGCTGCATAGTGGCTGGTGGGACAGCCGTTGAAAAGATGCGCTTTCACACCGTCGTTGACCGTCAGGGCCGGCAGCGGTGCGAAAACGGTCTCCACCGGCAGGATCCAGCCGCTGTCCGCCAGCGCGCCGGCCTCGGCCGCCGCCAGAATTTCCGGCAGGGTATGGCACTGGCCGATCGTGAAGACACCGGCCCGGGTACGGCGCAGCGCAGCCAGCGTGGCCGGCACGCCCAGGGCTGTGCCGATATCCTCGGCCAGCACCCGGATGTAGGTGCCCTTGGAGCAGGCAATGCGCAGCGTGTAATCCCCCGGTGCCGGGCTGCCCAGGTAATCGATGCTGTACACCGTGATGGGGCGGGGTGTGCGCTCCACCGTCTGGCCCTTGCGGGCCGCCTTGTAGAGGGGCTGGCCGTTGATCTTCACGGCGCTGTACATGGGCGGCAGCTGCATCTGTTCTCCCAGAAAACGGGGCAGCACGGCGTGCAGCTCCGTCTCCCCCACCGTCACCGGGGTGGTCTCCAGCACGGTGCCGGTGATATCGCCGGTATCGGTGCGCTGGCCCAGACGCAGCGTTGCTTCGTAGGTTTTGTCGTGATCCAGCTGGCGGTCGGCGGCCGAGGTGGCCTTGCCGATAAACACAGCGAGCACACCGGTCGCCATGGGATCCAGTGTGCCCGAGTGCCCCAGCTTGCGTGTGCCCAGGGCGCCGCGCAGCTTGGCCAGCACATCAAAGCTGGTCCAGCCGGCGGGTTTGTCCACGGGCAGAATGCCGTTTGGCGTTTGCATAGTGGGGTTTCCTTTTCTTTACTTTCAGGACTGGGATTCCGCCGCGTTCAGGGTGGCGCTGCGGTCCAGTTCCTTTTTCACTTCATCCAGGATGGCGTGTTTCGCGTTGTCCAGATTGCCGCTGATCTCGCAGCCAGCCGCACGGGGATGGCCCCCGCCGCCCAGACGCCGCGCAATGTTACAGGCGTTGGTATCGTGGCCGGTGCGCACGCTGATCTTGTAGCTGCCGTCCTTCTGCTGGCGCAGCGTCAGGCCGACCTCCACGCCCTCGATGGAGCGGGGCAGGCTGGTCAGGTCTTCCAGTTCGGCACCCGCCACGCCGGCCGCCTGGATCTGATCCCAGGTCAGGCAGATCAGGGCACAGCGGTTGTCATAATAGAATTCCAGGCTTTCCAGCGCCATCCGCTCCGCGGCCATCCGGGCATGGGAGCGGCATTCAAAGAGCCGCTCGTTGAGCTTCTCCACATCGGCGCCCGCCTCAATCAGGGCTGCCGCCGCGCGGTGGGTGGCCGCCGTGGTGTTGGTGAACCGGAAGCAGCCGGTGTCGGTGGCAATGCCGGTGTACAGGCAGGCCGCGATATCGGGCGTGATCTCCACGCCCATCTCGGGGATCAGTGCCGTCAGCAGCTCCGCCGTGGCGGCGGCGCTGTCGTCCACCATGGACTCGTAGGCATAGCCGCTGTTGGAGCCGTGATGGTCGATGCACAGGTCTACATGTTCGGCGTACTGGGGCATATTGTTGCGGTCGCCGAACAGCTGGATGCCGGCCACGTCCACCGCCACCACAAAACGGGGCGTGAAGCTGCCGTCAAACACCGTGATGGGCAGGAACGCATACATGGCCGGAACGGGATCGCTGCACAGAACCGCAGCGGTCTTGCCCAGCTTCTGCAGCGCCAGACACAGCGCCGTGCCCGAACCGATGGTGTCACCGTCCGGGTTCTTATGGCATAGTATCAGGATCTCGTCCGCGCTCAGCAGGCGCGAGACAACTGTCTCATGATCCACGGATTGCGTCATACAGTTCCTCTTTTCTGGGGATGGCGGGCATGGCCCGCCTGCATCGATTATTCGTCGTCGCTGTCCGCACCGTCTTCTGCGGCCGGTTCCGCCTTGGCGGCCAGTTCCCCCAACAGCTTGTTGATATGGGCAGCATAGGCTGCGCCCTCATCTGCCACAAACACAAAGCGAGGCGCTTTGCGGATGTGCATGCGGCGGCTGATTTCGGTACGCACGTGGCCGGACGCCTTGTTCAGCGCCTTGACCACCGGTTCCGGACCGCCTTCCCGTCCCATCACGCTGATGTAGACCTTGGCCTGGTCCAGGTCGGGGGTCACATCCAGCCGCGTGACGGTCAGCAGGCCGCCGGTCACACGCGGGTCCTTCATCTCGCCGATGATGGCGATGAGTTCCCGCTTCATGTCCTGTGCCATACGGCCGTGATTTTTGCTTGGCATGATCGTTTTCCTCGATTATATGCAGGATTTTCTGCGGATTGACAAATCAGTCGCGGTACTCCTCGAGCTTGAAGCACTCGAAGACATCGCCCTCCTTGATGTCGGAGAACTTCGCCAGCGTGATGCCGCACTCGAAGCCCTCGGCCACTTCCTTGGCATCGTCCTTGAAGCGCTTCAGGCTGGCGATGGCATCCTCGCAGATGACGATGCCGTCACGCACCAGACGCAGCTGGGCATCCCGGGTGATCTTGCCGCTGGTGACACGGCAGCCGGCCACGGTGCCCACGCTGGAGATCTTGTAGACCTGACGGACCTGGGCCTCGCCCAGCGCCACCTCGCGGATCTTGGGGGCCAGCATGCCCTTCATGGCGTCGGAAACATCGTTGATGGCATCGTAGATGACGCGGTACATACGCATTTCCACGCCGGTCTGCTCGGCTTCCGCCTTGGCGATGGCGTCGGGGCGGACGTTGAAGCCGATGATGATGGCGTTGGAGGCATCGGCCAGCGAGACATCCGACTTGGAGATGGCGCCCACGCCCGCATGGATGACCCGGACGCGGACCTCGTCGTTGGAGAGCTTCTCCAGGCTCTGCTTGATGGCTTCGGCGGAGCCCTGGACATCCGCCTTGACCACGATGGGCAGTTCCTTCATGTCGTTGGCTGCCATCTGATCGAACAGGTTATCCAGGGTGACCTTGGTGTAGGCGGCAAACTGGCGTTCCTTGGCCTCGGCGGTACGCTTGTCGGCCAGCTCGCGGGCCAGCTTCTCGTCCTCAACCGCCTCGAACAGTTCGCCGGCTTCCGGCACTTCGGTCAGACCGGTGATCTCCACAGGGGTGGACGGACCGGCCTCGGTGATCTCGCGGCCCTTGTCGTCCCGCATGGTACGCACACGGCCCACGGCGGTACCGGCGATCAGGCAGTCGCCCTTGCGCAGCGTACCGTTCTGCACCAGCAGGGTGGCCACAGGGCCCTGGCCCTTGTCCAGACGGGCTTCCACCACAGCGCCCTTGCCGCGGCGCTTGGGGTTGGCCTTCAGTTCCATGACTTCCGCTTCCAGCACGATGCGCTCCAGCAGGTCGGAGATACCCATGCCGGTGAGGGCGGAAACCGGGATGCAGGCCACGTCGCCGCCCCAGTCCTCGGGGACGATCTCGTACTTGGTGAGCTGTTCCTTCACGCGCTCGGGGTTGGCGGTGGGTTTATCCATCTTGTTGATGGCCACGATGAGCTTCACGTTGGCCGCCTTGGCATGGTTGATGGACTCGATGGTCTGGGGCATGATGCCGTCGTCGGCCGCCACCACCAGGACCGCGATATCGGTCATGTTGGCGCCGCGGGCACGCATGGCGGTGAACGCCTCATGGCCCGGGGTATCCAGGAAGGTGATGATGTTGTCGCCGCTCTTGACCTGGTAGGCACCGATGGCCTGGGTGATGCCGCCGGCCTCGCCTGCGGTCACATTGGTCTTGCGGATGGCGTCCAGGATAGAGGTCTTGCCGTGGTCGACGTGGCCCATGACCACCACGACCGGGGGACGTTCCACCAGATCGGCAGCGTTGTCCTCCTCCTGCACGAAGAGGCGCTCCTCGATGGAGACATGGACTTCATGCTCCACCTTGGCATGGAATTCCTCGGCGATGAGGGCGGCGGTGTCGAAGTCCACCACGTCGGAGACTGCGTGCATCTCGCCCATCTGCATGAACTTGGCAACCACCTTGGCGGCGGTCTGCTTCAGACGGCTGGCCAGCTCGCCCACCGTGATCTCGTCGGGAATGGAGATCTTCAGCTGGGCATTGCGGGCTTTCTCCAGCTGGATGCGCTGCAGACGCTCGGCCTCGGTCTCGCGGCGGCGGCCGAACTGCTGGCCGCGGCGGTTGTTGCGGTTGTTGAACTTTTCCTTCTTGCCTGTGGGCTGGTTCTTGCGCTTGTTGGGCATGTTGCGGCTGTCGGCCAGATCGTCATACCGGGCATTGAACTTATCCACGTTCACGTCCACCGTGCGGGTGTCCACCGACACCTGGGCACGGTTGACCTTCACCTGCTCGGTGGCAGCCACCGGCTTCTTGATGCCGGTATCGGCGGCCAGCTCCTGCAGCGTGACGCGCTTCTCGTTGCGCTTCTCCGCCGGCTTCTCGGGCTTGCGGTTCTCCCGCTTGGCCTCGTGCTTCTTGGCTTCCGGCTTCTTCGCCTCCGCCTTGGGGGCCGGCTTGGGCTCTTCCTTCTTGGCACCGCTAGCGAGATACGCGTCCAGGCTCGCCTCGGCGTTCTCGCGGGTCAGCGTCTCCAGCAGGAAGTTCAGCTCCTTCTCCCCGAAGGTTCCGCCCGTCTTGTAGGCATCCCCCGTGACGGCGGAAACGGTCTCGATGACCTTCTTGGCGGGCACGCCGAACTCCTTGGCAACATCAGCAATCTTATATTTAAAATCCATAAACTGTGGTCCTCCTCTGCATCAGGTAAGATGTTTTGCGCACAGCTGCGCAAGGTGTTCGTCCGTTATGCCGAACACAGCGGCGGGCTTGGGGGTGAGCATCGCCAGATCGGCGGTGGTCAGCGGCATCTGCTCACAGGCCACGATGCCCTCACAGGCGCTGCGCATGTGGGTCACGGTGCGTTCGCTGGCGTCTGCGGCAAGCAGGACCAGCGCCACCTTACCGCGCAGGGCATTCTCCTGCACCCGGTCGTACCCGTGCAGCAGCTTTCCGGCTTTGCGGCAAAGCCCCAGCGCGCCCAACAACGGATGTTGATCATTCGCCATGCTCTGCCGCCTCCTTTGCACTTTGTTCCGCGCATTGGATCTCCTCGGTCAGGCGATCGTAGATTTCCCCGGGGATGGGGACCTCAAACGTGCGCTCCAGCCGCTTGGCTTTGCGGGCTTTCGCCAGGCATGCGGCGGACGGGCAGAGATATGCCCCCCGTCCCGGGGCCTTGCCGCGCAGATCAATGCTGATCTCGCCTTCCGGGCTGCGCACAACGCGCACCAGCTCGCGCTTGGGACGCTGGGCATTACAGCCCACGCAACGGCGCACCGGGATCTTTTTTTGCTTTTGCTGCTGCAAGTAGCCGACCTCTTTTCCCTTGGAATCCGGGGCAAAGGCACCCGGGTCGTTTTCTTTTATTCCTCGTCCTCGCCGTAGTAACCGGACTCAGGGCGGATATCAATATTGTAACCGGTCAGATGCGCGCACAGACGTACATTCTGTCCCTTGTTGCCGATGGCCAGGCTCAGCTGGTGATCCGGCACCGTCACGCGGCAGCTCTTGGTCTCGCCGGGAAGCAGCTCCACCTTGACCACCTTGGCCGGCGACAGCGCCGCCGAGATGAACTCGGTGATGTCCTCGCTCCAGCGGATGACATCGATCTTCTCGCCGCCCAGCTCCTGGACGATCTTCTCCACACGGGCACCCCGGGCACCGATGCAGGCACCCACAGGATCCACGTCGGGGTTCTTGCTCCAGACCGCCAGCTTGGTGCGGGCACCGGCCTCACGGGCGATGGCCTTGATCTCCACGGTGCCGTCATAGATCTCCGGCACTTCCAGCTCGAACATCCGCTTGACCAGGCCGGGATGGGTCCGGCTGATCGTCACGCGGGGACCACGGTCGGTGGCCAGCACATCCACCACGTAGACCTGCACGGTCTCGCCCTCATGGAAGGTCTCACCGGGGACCTGCTCGTTGCGGGGCAGCACGGCGCTGCCGCCCTTGCCCAGATCCAGCACGATATTGCCGCGCTCGGGATCAATGGAAACCACCGTGGCCGTGATGAGTTCGTGGGCACGGGACTGCATCTCGCTGCACTGCAGGTTGCGCTCGCCTTCCCGCAGACCCTGACGGATCACATGCTTGGCGGTCTGCGCAGCAATGCGGCCGAACTCCTTGGTCTTGAGCTGGGTGACCATCCGCTGGCCCACCCGATAGCTCTTGCGGACCTTCTGGGCCTCCTCCAGGCTGACCTGGGTGTGGGGGTTCTCCACTTCTTCCACGATGTCGCGCAGCAGGCTGGCACGGAAAGCACCGATCTCCGGGTCGATATCCACCACCACGTTGTCGTCTTCCACCTCGTAGTCCTTCTTCACGGCAATAACGATGGCTGCCTTGATCTTCTCGATCAGGTAATCTTCCGGCAGACCGCGCTCCTTTTCCAGCGCAGCCAGGGCATCAAAGAATTCGTTGTTCGCAGTAGCCATTTTTACGGTTTCCTCCCAATATAGGTTTCAGTACACAAATACAGAACTTGGCGCTCAGCCAAACAGGTCTTCATCATCGCAGAGTTTGACGTACCCTGCAGCCTTCACCGGGAAGGTGTAGGTCTCCTCCCCGTCTGCCAGGGTCACATTGCCGTCGACATCCAGCCCCTGCAGGATGCCCGCCACATCGCGGCGTCCCGCCTCATCGGGGCGGATCAGGTGGGCTGCGCACTTCTGCCCGCGCAGCGCTTCGTAGTGCTCGGGGCGGGTCAGCCGCCGTCCCAGCCCGGGGCTGCCCACTTCCAGATAATAGCTCTGGTCAATGGGATCCGCCTCGTCCAGGATGGGGTCGATCGCACGGGAAACGGCTTCGCAGGTATCGGTATCCAGCGGCTCATCCCGGTCGATCAGCACCCGCAGAAACCAGTCGGGGCCTTCCTTTTCAAAACGGACATCCCACAGGCGCAGGCCCATGCCTTCCACCGTGGGGCGCACCAGCGTTTCGACCGTACGGGCCGCACCGCCGCTGTTTTGCTGTTTTGCCATGCCAACGCTCCTTAATTGTTCCCTATCACAAAAAGAAAGCGGACCTTGACGGCCCACTTTCCAATAAAATCATCATCGAACAGTAAAAATATACCACACCCCCGCGGGAATTGCAACCCCCTGCCGCAGAAAAACGACAGCAAAAATGCCTTTTACAGGCCATTTTTTGCCCGGAGGCGGGCAAATCGTTGACTTTTCAGAGATATCGTTATACAATATCATTAAACGATATCGTTACACGAGGTGTTTGCCGATGCCCAAACAGGCCATGGAAAATCTGACCGAGTCCATGTTCTATCTTTTGATGGCGCTCCAGCAGGGCGATGCCTGCGGCGCCGAAATTTCCGCCCGGGCGGCACAGATCTCGGGCGGCGCCGTGCGGCTAGGCCCCGCCACCCTCTACACCCTGCTGGCCCGCTTTGAAAAGGAAGGCCTGCTGGCCGATGCAGGCACCGTGGGCTGCAAACGTTACTACCGCCTGACCGCCGCCGGCAAGGCCGCCTACGAAGGAGAGCGCGCCCGCCTGCAGCGCTGCCTGGACGACGCCGCCCGGGCCGAGATCACCGCCCCCGCCCGTCTGACGAAAGGAGAGGACCGGGATGAAACTGCTCAACGGGGAGACCGTATACCGTCTGGTGCCCTGCCCGTGCTATGAGGTGGAGGCCTGCGAGAGCTGGCTGACCGACATGGCCGCCGAAGGGCTGTTTGTGGAGAAGCTGGGCCGGACGCTGGCCCGGTTCCGCCGGGGCACACCCTGCGCTGTGCGCTACCGGCTGACTGCGGCCCGGCTGAAGGGCGGTTGGCTGGACACAGTCCCCACCGAGCCGCTTTCCGCCGAGAAGGCCCTCTACTCCGAATACGGCTGGGAGTTTGTCTGTTCCCAGCAGGAATTCTTTCTGTATGCCTGCCGGGATCCCCAGGCCCCCGAACTGCACACCGACCCGCCCGTCCAGGCGCTGAGCCTGAAGATGGCCCGCCGCAGCGCCTGGTGGTCCCTGGTGGGTGGATTCCTCGTTCTTGCGCTGCAGTTTTTTCTGAACGGCTGGGGACGCCTGGCGCGGCTTCTGGTGGAGATGCCGCTGCTTTCCTGCTGCATATACCTGTATATCTTCGGCGCCCTGTTCCTTGCCGCCCGGGATGTATACCATATTTTCCGGCTGAGCCGACGCCTGGGCCGGGGTTATCCGCCGGACCACCGGAAGAACTGGCATGCCACCGCACGGGTCTACCGCATCAGCCGTGGGATCACCCTGGGCGCCTTTTCCCTGGTGATGGTGCTTGCTTTCGGAACCCTCGTGCAGATGGATTCCCGACAGCCTCTGGAAAACTACCAGGGTTCCCTCCCCTTTGCCACGCTGCAGGACCTGACCGACGGCACGCTGGTGCAGGAGGACGACGGATACAACACGCTGGAGAAACGGCATTCCATGCTGGCGCCCGTCATTCTGGAATACAGCGAAAGAGGAGTTATTCTGGAGGACGGGGAATCTCCGTGGGATACCTCCCTTTCCGTGCAATATTATGATACCCGCTCCCCCTGGCTGGCACGGTTTCTGGTCGGTGACCTGCATGAAAACCATGCCTTCCTGGCCGGGGAACCGCAACCGTTGCCGCCCCTGGCCGGGATGGATGCCGCTTATGCCTACAGCGACGGGAAGGGTGTTTTCCGGCAGCTGATCCTCGTGCAGGGCCGCCGGGTACTTTCCGTGCTGTGGACAGACCCTGACGGCAGTTGGGATTTTGACCGGCTGGCTCCGCGCTTTGCGGAAGTCTTTGCCGCTGCCGCCTCCTGAAAAAGCCCCGGACGGTTCGTGCTGAACCGTCCGGGGCTTCGTTATGGATAGAAAATCAGAAGGCCCATTCGCCGTTTTCGAAGATGGTGACTTTCTCGCCGGATTTCGTCACGCCGGTGATGTGGCTGTCGGCGGCACCGATCATCACATCCTCATGGATGGCGGAATCGTTGAGGCCCTTCTCCATCAGCTGGGCCCGGGTCATGGAGGCACCGCCGCGGATGTTGGTGGGATAGCCGGCACCGAAAGCGATATGGCAGGCCGCATTCTCATCAAACAAGGTATTGAAGAAGAGCACACCGCTGCGGTTGATGGGGCTGGAGGCCGGCACCAGGGCAATCTCGCCGATGCGGTTGGAGTTCTCGTCGGTGGAGAGCAGCTCGGCCAGCAGATCGGCGTTTTTCTCGGCGCCATGCTCCACCACCTGGCCATTCTTGAAGGTTACGTGCCAGCCCTCGATGAGCTGTCCGTTGTAGACATAGGGTTTGGTGCCGTAGACAACACCCTCCACCCGGTTGCGGTCAGGGGCGCAGAAAACTTCCTCGGTGGGCACGTTGGCGATGAACTGTATGCCTTTCTCCGATTTGCTGGAAGCTCCCTCCCAGGTGGCATCCTGGGCCAGCCCCACCTTCAGGTTGGTGCCGTTGCCGCTGGTGATGTGCACATAGTCCAGATCCCAGGCATTGAGCTGGTCGCGGCGGGCGGCCGTCTTGGTCACATGCTCCTTCCAGGCCGTGACAGGGTCCCCCGTGGAAACCCGGCAGACATCAAAGATGACCGCCCACAGCTTTTCCACGGCCTCCTCCACCGGCAGATCGGGGAACACCTTGGCCGCCCAGCCCGGCGCCGGCACCGCAATGACACACCACTGCACGCGGTCGTTCATGGTGTACTCCTGCCAGGACTTCATGAAGGTGCGCCGTGCCAGGTTCACCCGGTTGACCTTGCCGGCATCCAGTCCGGCCAGCGCCTCGGGGTCGTCGGCATGGATGGCCAGCGTGCAGCAGCCGTCCGGGTCCTCCGCATAGTCCAGATAGCTGCGCAGCTCGTAGGGTTTCATCTCGCAGAGGTCCGCCTCCTGCCCCAGTTCCATATTCAGGCGGGTGAGCTTGTCATCCTCCCAGCGGACGATGACCCGCTTGGCCCCCGCTTCGTAGCCGGCGCGCACACAGGCGTGGGCAAACTCCGGCATGGTGACCGGGCAGCGGACGATAAAATTCTGGCGCGGGCGCACGTTGACGCCCACCTTCACAACAAAATCAGCATACAGCTGCAGATAGTGCTGGTTCATAGACAGATTCTCCTTTTGTGGTTTTGCCTTAGTATACACCATTTTGGATAAGATGTGTAGCCGCACAGCAAAAAGCAGGCGACATTCAGGCCGCCTGCCGCTTGTTCTGAAATTATTTGCCGACCATCATGTCCGCGGCCTTGTACAGATCGCCGCAGCTCATGCAGACCACCAGGTCCCCCTTGCCGGCATGCTGTTTGACCCAGTCGGCGGCACCTTCCAGGCCATCCACCACCACGCTGCCGGGGATCTTGGCGGCCAGCTGCTCGGAGCTGACCGTGCCGTCATCTTCCTCGCGGCCGCCCATGATGGGCAGCAGCACCACCTGGTCGGCCTCCCGCAGCACATTGGCGAAGTCGTCCATCAGCATCTTGGTGCGGCTGTAGGTAAAGGGCTGATGCACCGCGATCACCCGCTGGTAACCCAGCCCCTTGGCGGTTTTCAGCGTGGCCGCCAGCTCGGTGGGATGGTGGGCGTAATCGTCCACGATGACCGCCCCGTTGCACTCGCCCTTGATCTCGAAGCGGCGGCCGGTCCCGTGGAAGGACTCGGCTGCACGGACGGCATCCTCGGGACGGAGCCCCAGCGGACGCACACAGCAGCACATGGCCAGTGCATTGTAGATGTTGTGGTAGCCGGGCACGCTCAGCCGGATGTGGGCAAAGTTCTCGCCCATTTCCAGCACGTCGAACTCATAGAAGCCGGGTTTGTACTCCGCCACGTTGACGGCACGGAACCGCGCCTCCTCCTGGATGCCGAAGCTCAGCACCGGACGGTCGATGCTGTTCACCACATCCAGCGTGTTGTGGTCATCCATGTTGAAGACCACCGTGTGGGACAGAAGGGCGAACTTCTGGAACGCCAGCTTCAGCTGTCCCATGGTGCCGTAGTATTCCAGATGGTCGTTATCGATGTTCAGGATAACCCCCACCGCACAGGTAAGGTGCAGGAAGGTCTCGTGGTATTCACAGGCCTCGATGACGGCGCTCTGCCCGCTGCCCGCTTTGCCGTAACCGCCGATCAGCGGCAGTTTGCCGCCGATCACAGCTGCCGGGTCCCGTCCGGCCAGCTCCAGCATGGTGGTGATCATGCCGGTGGTGGTGGTCTTGCCGTGGGTACCCGCCACGCCTACGCTCTGGGGATGCATCCGGCTCACATAGCCCAGCAGCACACTGCGCTCCACCGTCTTGATGCCCCGGGCATTGGCGGCC
The DNA here is from genome assembly GCF_963931595.1 of uncultured Subdoligranulum sp. Classification (GTDB taxonomy): domain Bacteria; phylum Bacillota; class Clostridia; order Oscillospirales; family Ruminococcaceae; genus Gemmiger. Next base: position 838,813 of record NZ_OZ007030.1, on the reverse strand, counting down.
TGCAGCTCGGGATTGTCCTCATGAATGGCGGCGCTGTACACCACCAGCTGGGCGTCCCCCAGATTGGCGGCATCGTGGCCAATCGTCACCTTGACGCCGAGGGCACGCTCCGCCTCGGTGTTTTTGGTTTCTTCCACATCAGACCCGGTGATGGCAAAGCCATGGCTGTGCAGGATCTGAATCAGCGGATAGGTCCCGGATCCGCCGCAACCGATAAAATGTACGGTCTTGACGCCATCCAGCAATTTCGGGTCAAACATGTTCAATACCATGAGCCTTCACCTCAAACAAAGTCCGCACCGTTTCGGAGCGGCTATTCTTGTACAAAAGTTTTTTATAATTATAATATTTTTTTGCAGTAAAATAAACACTTTTTTGAAATTTTTGGTATAATGGCAGAAAAGATTTTCAAAATCCGGCGTTTTGGGCCGCTGAGGAGGCAGGAAGTATGTCACAATGGATTTGGAGTCACGATCCGCTGGCGGTCTCCCGCCTGGGAAACGATCCGGGCAAAAGCCCCCTGGACAGCGGTGCCCTGCTGGCGCTGGGCATTCCCGCCCGCAAGGTGCCCCGGGTCCAGGCCGAACTGGCCCGGCTGTCTGCCCGTACCCCGCTGGACCCTGCCGCATTGCCCGAGCTGGCCCGCCAGATCGCCCGCCAGCTGTGCTGAACGGTTGTTTTGCGGTGCCGCAGGGGTCTTACCCCGGGGCAGTACGCCGTTTTTCCTGTAGACAAAAGCGCACAGAAGTATCATCATTTTTATCCGACAGCTCTTCGGGCGCGTCGGATTTTTCATTATACCAATACAGATTGTTCTTTTCAACCGCTTTTGTGCCGCAGCGCTTGTGCGGGCCTTTGGCCTATGCTATAATAAGTACATTGCGCCCGATTGGTGCGGCGCAGCAAATCGCTTTGTGTGGCAGCCAGCCATGCGGAAGGAGTATTATACATGAAGAACAGTGAAAAGACCCTGGACATGATCGTCAACCTGTGCAAAAACCGCGGGTTCATCTACCCCGGCAGCGAAATCTACGGCGGCCTGGCCAACAGCTGGGACTACGGTCCTCTGGGCGTTGAGTTCAAGAACAACGTCAAAAAGGCCTGGCTGAAGAAATTCGTCCAGGAAAGCCCCTATAACGTCGGCCTGGATGCGGCCATCCTGATGAATCCCCAGACCTGGGTGACCACCGGCCATGTGGCCAGCTTCTCTGACCCCCTGCTGGACTGCCGTGCCTGCAAGAGCCGTCACCGCGCGGACAAGCTGATCGCCGACTGCGAGCAGGGCAAGAATGTGGACGTGGATGCCATGACCTTCGACGAGATGGACGCCTTCATCGCCAGTCATCCCGAGGTGGTCTGCCCCGTCTGCGGCAAGCACGACTTCACCCCCATCCGTAAATTCAACCTGATGTTCAAGACGGCCATCGGCGTCACCGAGGATTCTTCCTCCACCTGCTACCTGCGCCCCGAGACCGCCCAGGGCATCTTCGTCAACTTTGCCAACATCCAGCGCACCACCCGCCGCAAGCTGCCCTTTGGCGTCTGCCAGGTGGGCAAGGCGTTCCGCAACGAGATCACGCCGGGCAACTTCACCTTCCGTACCCGCGAATTCGAGCAGATGGAGTGCGAGTTCTTCTGCAAGCCCGACACCGACCTGAAATGGTTCGCCTACTGGAAGGACTTCTGCAAGAACTGGCTGCTGAGCCTGGGCATCAAGGAGGAGAACCTGCGTCTGCGTGACCATGAGGCTGCCGAGCTGGCCTTCTACTCCCGCGCCACCACCGACATCGAGTACGCCTTCCCGTTCACCGACTGGGGCGAGCTGTGGGGCATTGCCGACCGCACCAACTACGACCTGAGCCGCCATCAGGAAGCCTCCGGCAAGAGCTTGGAGTACTTTGACCCCGAGACCAACGAGCACTACATTCCCTATGTCATCGAGCCGTCCCTGGGCTGCGACCGTGTGGCGCTGGCCTTCCTGTGCGAGGCCTACGACGAGGAGCACCTGGTGGACGCCAAGGGCAAGGAGGATGTGCGCACCGTGCTGCATCTGCATCCCTTTCTGGCTCCCTTCAAGTGCGCAGTGTTGCCGCTGTCCAAGAAGCTGGGCGACAAGGCCATGGAAATCCGCAACGAGCTGGCCAAGGACTTCATGGTGGACTACGACGACGCCGGTTCCATCGGCAAACGGTACCGCCGTCAGGATGAGATCGGCACCCCGCTGTGCATCACGGTGGACTTCCAGACCGTGGGCGACGACAAAGTGGCTGCCGACAACTGCGTCACTATCCGTGACCGCGACACCATGGAGCAGGTCCGTCTGCCCATCAGCGAGCTGAAGGACTACATCGCCAAGAAAGTGGCGTTCTGATTTTTCTCTGATACGGCAATCCCTCCGGAACCAGTGTCCCGGAGGGATTTTTGTTGTCAAAAGTAGCCGCCGTCCTCATGGGTGTTCTGGCTCTCCAGCCCCATGGAGACCCCCAGCGCTTCGTCCACCCGGCGCATGTCGTCGGGGGGAATCCGCCCGGCCCGCTCCCGCAGGCGGCGTTTGTCCAGCGTACGGATCTGTTCGGTGAGCACGATGCTGTCCTTGGACAGTCCGCAACGGTCGGCCCGCACACTGATATGGGTGGGCAGCCGGTTTTTGTCCTGCCGGCTGGTGATGGCTGCCGCAATGACGGTGGGACTGTGCCGGTTCCCGATCTCATTCTGAATGATAAGTACCGGCCGGATGCCCCCCTGCTCTGACCCCACCACCGGGCTCAGGTCGGCGTAAAAGACTTCCCCTCTGTGCACTTCCATCGAAAAGACCTCCTCTCGTCTCATACTGTTAGTATAAGCGGGAGGAGGTCCTTTTAATCATGAAGCTGTATTTTTGCGGCCAGGGCGTCGCCCCTGTCACAGAGTTTTCGGAACCACCGGCTGCCGTACAGTGGGCGCAGCACCAGCCGGGTGCGCAGCGCATCCACACACGCGCACCCCGCAAAGGTTGCCGCGATCACAAACAGGGTGTAGGGCACGGAGCCCCGGTGTGCCTGGGCCTGGAAGATGCCGTTCCACAGAAAATCCCGGAACGCCGGCACCTGGTGCAGGATATAGACCCCCAGCGTGGTGCCGGCCAGGGCATTCACCCAGCGCCGGCTGCCCAGGTTCAGCGTCTGGAAAAAGGCAAACAGGGCCAGCGCCGCCAGCAGATTGGGCAGTGCCCCCAGACCGGTGCGGTAGTAGGCAATGTACTGGAAGGCCTTGCCGTCGGTGCAGCCCTGCCATTCCAGCCAGGCGCGGCCCGCCGTGTTGAGCAGCGGCAAACCGATGCCCAGGGCCAGTGCCAGGGCGCGGTGACGCAGCAGGCGGCTCAGGCGGTTGTCCGGGTAGCGGCGCAGATAGGCTGCCAACAGATATTCATACAGGAATGTCCAAGACAGATCGCTGACGATACCGTCCTCGGCAAAGAGCGTGGGATAGAGAACCAGCGGCACTGCCAGCACCAGCAACAGCCCCCGGTGGGCTCCGCGGGACAACCCATGGAGCATACGGGCCAGCAGCGGCATGCAGACCAGCAGCACCAGATAGTCCGAGATGAACCAGAGTTGCCGGGTGGAGGCGGGGAAAACCGCCCACCGCAGCGTGCCGAAAGACACCGGCAAGCCGCCCAGCGCGCAGAGCAGCGTGACCGGCACCGTGTACAGCCACAGGGACAGCCACAGCGACAGCGGTCGGCGGGTGGCAAAGGGCTGCTCGCACAAAAACCAACTGCCGATGAGCACAAAGATACTGCAGGCGATGCGGGAACCGCAGCCGATCAGGCAGAAGGCAAAGGAGGAGGACAGTGTGCTGTAATCCGCAATGCCCCCCTGCCCGGTGAGATGGTCACCGATGATGAACAGCATGCAGAGGATCCGCAGCAATTCCAGATTGCTGGCGCGAGGTGTTCTGACAGCCATCGGTCACTCCCCTTTGGGTCGGTGTTCTTCCAGCAGGACAATGGCATTGGCCAGGCCCCTCTCGTGGGTCAGGCTGACATGAACCGTCAGTCCCCGCTGGGTGGCCCAGGCCGCCGCCCGGCCCTGCAGTTCAAAATAAGGCGCACCGTTTTCCGCCCGGAGCAGCGCCAGTTCCGACAGAGCGAAGCCGCCCAGCCCGGTACCGGCCGCCTTCAGGAACGCTTCCTTGGCGGCGAAATTGGCCGCGGCGGTCTCTGCCCGGCGCTTGCCGGAAAGTCCCGCCAGCAGGGCCTGTTCGGCCGGTGCATACACATAGTCGCAGAAAGACGGTTTCTCCAGGCTTTTCTCGATGCGCTGGGCGTCACACAAATCGATGCCGATGCCGAGAATCATGCCTTCACCACATAATCGGCCTTGCGCGGTGCCGCGGCCTTGACCCCGCCGGGCGCAGGATAGCCCAGGATGCAGTTGCCCACACCCTCGTACTTGTCGGGATCCAGGCCCCACTTGCGCAGCAGCGCCTTGCCCTCCTCGGTTTCAAAGGTTTCCTTGGCGCGGTGGATCCAGCAGGAGCCCAGTCCGATGCTGGAAGCCGCCAGCAGTAGATCGCCGATCACCAGGGAGCCGTCCTCCACGTGGGTGTGGACGCTGCGGTCGGACAGCACCACCAGCACGGTGGGCGCACCGTAGAACGGGTCGCCGCTGCTGCCCATGATGGCGGCATTGATGGCGGAGAGCTTGTCGCGGGTTTCCTTGTCCTGCACCACAACGATCACAGGGCTCTGACGGTTCATGCCCGTGGGTGCCCAGGTACCGGCCTCCAGCACGGCATCCAGTTCCTCCGGCTTGATCTGCTCCGGCTGATAGGCGCGGCAGCTGCGGCGCGCCTTGATGGCGGACAAAACTTCATTTTCAATCATAGCAAAAACCTCCCTGTAAAAATACTGCAGAATAAAATATTCAGGAATCGCCCATCATCCGCTGCGCTTCCTGCAGCAGCGACGTGCGCTCGTTGGCAATACGTCCTTCCATGACCGCGTTCAGCAGCCCGTGCAGCAGGTGCCCTACCTCCGGCCCGGCCGGCAGTCCGGCGGCCATCAGATCGGAACCATTGACTGCCAGCTGCCGGATGGTATAGCAGCCCGTCTTGGAAAGTTCGGTCATCCGGGTTTCAAACACCGTGACATCCTGCCGGCGGCAGGCCACCTCCGGCGTGCGGGCGTGGGCATCCAGATCGGCATATTTGAGAGCGCACAGGCGGCGCAGGAACACCGCCCCGTAGCGGTTCAGACATTTGAGAATGGCGGTGTCCCCGGTGGGCAGCGGCGCGTCATGGATGGCAATGAGCCCGATGGCCCCTTCCAGCAGATAGCTGGGAGCCTTCAGGCGTCGCAGAATCGTGCGGGCCACCACCGCCCCCCGCTGGTTGTGCCCCTTGAAATGGGCGGCCCCGTCCGGGCCCACGCTGCGGCAGAGGGGCTTGGCAATGTCATGTAAGAAAGTGGCCCAGCGCAGCACCCGGGCGCCCCGGGTGTCCTGGCCGCGCAGATCCAGTGCTGTAACCGCCGCCGCCGTGTGCTGCCACACATCGTAGCAATGCCAGCGCCCCGGCTGTGTGCAGCCGATGCAGGGCGCCACTTCCGGCACGGCGCCGGCCAGAATTTCGCCATAGGTTGCCAGCGTCTTGCCCGCATACTGGGCCATCAGCAGGCCGTCCAGTTCGGCATAAATCCGCTCCGCGCTGACCGTCTGCAGACTGTCCCGGGCTGCCCGGGCGGCGGTTTCCGTCCCCGCCTCCAGCGTAAAGCCCAGCCGCGCCGAAAAGCGCAGCGCCCGCAGAATGCGCAGGGCATCCTCGGCAAAACGGGCCTCCGGGTTTCCCACACAGCGGATGATACCCGCTGCAAGGTCCCGACGCCCGCCGTACAGGTCGATCACACCCTCATCGGGGGCGTAGGCCATGGCATTGATGGTGAAATCCCGCCGGGCCAGGTCCTGGGCCAGTTCGCCCACAAACTGCACCCGGTCGGGGTGGCGGTGGTCCTGATAGTTGCCGTCCAGCCGGTAAGTGGTGATTTCATAGGGTGTCCCGTGGAGCACCACCCCCACCGTGCCGTGTTTTTCCCCCGTCAGAATCAGCTGCCGGTCAGCAAACAGGGCACGCATCTGATCCGGGCGGGCCGCCGTGCAGATGTCCCAGTCTCCCGGGCGGCGCCCCAGCAGGCTGTCCCGCACGCAGCCGCCCACCACGTAGGCACTGTATCCGGCGTGGTGCAGCGTCTGCAGCAGCCAGACCACATCCTGCGGCAGATGGATGTTCTCCCGCTTCATGGGCGCCCCTCCTTTCCTCCCTGTCGGATTGGGTTATGCTTCGCGGTGCTACTCCTGTTTCAGGTCCACCACGCAGGCAAGGCTGCCCTCTTCTCCCTGCAGCGACGCCACCTTAGCTTCGGCCTTCTCGGCATCGGTCATCCAGGTCAGGATGAAGAAATTCTCGGACGGCACTTCGTAGTACACCCACATGCCGTCGGCACGCAGCAGATCCGGCAAATGGTCCAGTTCTCCCTCCAGCAGCCCCTGGCCTTCCTCGCCGTAGATCATCTCAGGGCCCACCTGCAAAGAATCAATCACATTGATGCTGCTGTTGATATAGGTATCCCGGTCCACATGCTTGTCACTGCACTCCCACGCACTGGCGAACGCCTTGACCAGCAGTTCCCGGACTTCGATTTTATCGTCTCCCAATTGATACATGGTTTGTTTCCCTCTTTGTTTTGAAATACAATCCCAGTATAGCACAAAACAGGCCTCTATGGTATGATTATTTGAAAAAAAGCCTGCGTCCCGGATACACCGGAACGCAGGCTCGCAGTTCTTGATTTCATCCCAACAGCAGCGGGCGCAGATCCTCCACGGTGGGAGCCAGGGCCACCGCGCCGGCCGCCGTGAGTTCCACGGCGTCGCCGTAGCCGTAGAGCACCCCGATGCAGGGCAGCCCGTTGCGGGCCGCGCCCTTCACATCGTGTTCCCGGTCACCCACCATCACCACATTCTGCCGGTCGGTGATGCCCGCCGCCTGCAGCGCATAGGCAACCACCTCCGCCTTTTCGGTGCGGGTCTCGTCGATGGTGGCGCCGCAGATGGCGTCAAAGCAGTCCGCAAGAGCGAAGTGTTCCATGATGCGCCGGGCAAACACCTCCGGCTTGCTGGTGGCCATCACCACCGTTTTGCCGGACTTTTTCAGATCATGGAGCAATTCGGGAATGCCGGGAAAGGCTTCATTTTCAAAGATGCCCTTCTCAGGGTAATATTCCCGGAACGCTGCCACCGCACGGGCCACATCCGTCTCACTCAAGTGCAGGTAATCTCGGAAGGAGGAGGGCAGCGGCGGGCCGAGAAATCGGCGCAGTGTGGCCTCGTCCGGCACATCCATTCCCAGCCTCCGGCAGGCATGGCGCACCGAGTTAAGGATGCCGGGCGCCGAGTCGGTCAGCGTGCCGTCCAGATCAAACAGAATGGTCTTGTATTGCTGCATGGCGGCCCCCATCAGTTGAACTTGAAGAGCTTCTGCGCAATACGGTACCCGGCAATGCTCAGTTTGCAGCCCAGCCACCCAGGCAGGTTGCAAGCCTGGGCCACCGAATGACGGCACCGGCGATAGAGCCGCTCGTCGTGGGCCTTGAGGTCATCCCACAGTTTCTGCCGCTTGGCCAGGGCTTCCTCGCTGCCGTCCAGTGCCAGGAAGATGCTGGAAATGGCCATCATCATGGAGAAATAGTTGAACATATAGGCGCGCAGCTTGTCCTGTTCGGGGGGCAGTGCAAAGAGATCCACCGCTTCCATCATCAGCCGGGTGACACGCAGCTGCTGGTCCACCCGCTTGATCATGTTCTTCTCGTTGACACTCTGGTCGTCCCGGCCGATGAAATACCGGTAGAGATCCAGATTGAGATAGTAGATCGTTTTGACCTGGGGCAGCGGCTGGTAGACAAACAGATTGTCCACATAGAAGGTATGCTTGGGCAGCACCATGCCGCTGGCGCGAAGCACCTCGGTGCGGTAGATAACGCTGTGCATCAGGATGTTCTTGTCCGGCGGGAACTTGCCGATCTCATCCCAGTGGAAGACCCGGTTCTCCGGCAGGATGCCGGTGTAGTCCACCACGTTGCGGGTGTTATCCGCCACATGCTCATAGACATAGTTGGCCATCAGCAGGTCCAGCGGCGTCTCGGCCTTAGCAAAACGGCGCAGCACCTCCATCACCTTGGCCAGCGCCTCGGTGTCCAGCCAGTCGTCGGAATCCACCACCTTGAAAAACAGTCCCGTGGCGTTGCGGATGCCCTGGTTGACACCCTCGCCGTGACCGCCGTTCTCCTGATGGATGACGCGCACAATCGTGGGATATTTTTCGGCGTAGCTGTCCGCCACCTTGCCGGTGTCGTCCGTGGAGCCGTCATCCACCAGGATGATCTCGGCCTCCTCCCCCGCCGGCAGCAGCGTCTCGATGCAGCGGTCCATATACGCGGCCGAGTTATAGCACGGCACAGTAAAAGTAATCAGTTTCATGCGGATACTCCTTTTGACGAACCGGCGCACCCTCACCGGCCTTCTTACAGTAACAGTATTAGAATACCCTTTTTTGCGAAAAAATACAAGCAAAAAATGCCCCGTGCCGATGCACAAAGGCATCGGCACGGGGCATGCTTGCGTGGGGATGAATGGGTTGTCAGAACAGATCGGTACGGTTGTAGGTGTGTACACCCGACGGGATCACGTCGTTGTACATCTCCTCCGGCAAGCCGTACGGACGATCCGGATCCAGAAATCCGTGCATCCATTCCGCCAGGGTATGCAGCTTCAACATGCAACCCCATCTCCTTTCTGTTTTCTGTCTTCATTATACGGAAAAAGTCCGTCTTTTGCAAGATGCACTTTGTACAAACTTACAAAAGTTATTTGTATATTTTCCACTATTTCGGCATATTGTACATAATAGCGTTGCGTTTGTACGCCTTACGCGGACAGTTCCTCCCACGCCTCCTGCATGGTGTCTGCCGAGAAGAGAAACTCGCCGCCCTCCGAATAGACCTCGATGTGACCGCCGACATATCTGAACTGCTGGGTCATGGTTGGATACCGCCTTTCTGTTTGGATGCTTTCAGTATACAGCATCGGCGGTCCCAAAATCAGGACTTCATGTCTTCATAGCCGCTCTTTTAGTACGATAAAAGGGACTGCTTGTCGTCCAGCTGGCCAGGCGCAGCACCGCCACCACCCAGCCGCAGAGCAAAAACCAGTAAAAGCAGTACCGGGGGCAGATCAGCCCCGCCAGATTGCCCCACTCGGCGCTGTAATCCCAGACGGCCACGTGCAGGAAGCGGCGGCACAGTACCCCCACCACGGCCTCCAGGCCGCTGACACCCACGGCACCCACCCCTGCTGCCAGAGGCAGGGCCATCCGCCGGGAGGCCAGCGCCTGCAGAAAGCACAGACAAAGTCCGCCCGCCAGAAACATCGTCCAGTGGGTACTGCCCCGCCAGGCCAGTTCGATGCCCAGGTATCCCCCGCCGCCCAACACAAACAAGCTCATCCGTTCCAACATAAAAACCTCCCGCGCTTACCGGTGTATTGACCCTAGTATGCGCAGGAGGTTTGTTTTGTAACCCGATTGTAATGAATTTATTTGGACAGTTTTTTCAGCAGGGCGCTGCGGGTATCCCACAGCTTCTGGCTCAGGTCCACATAGTAGCGGTGGGGATTCTCGAAACGCTTGACCTCATCCCACAGGGTATTCACCTGGGCCTTGCAGAATTTCTTGATGTCGTCGAGGCTGGGGCTCTCATACACCCGCTTGCCGTTCTCGTAGATGGGCGTGGACAGGCAGCGCGCCGTGCAGTGGACATAGGTGCACTCTTTCCAGGTCTCGATGGGATCGAACAGCGTGATGCCGTGCTGGGTTTCCACCTTTTCATCGGCCATGGTGATGAGGTCAGCCATCGCCTTGCCGTCCTCGTCATAGATGCGCCACACCTTTTTCAGGCAGGGAATGGTGACCTTTTCCGCCGACTCGGACAGCTTCATCTTGGGGGTATAACTGCCGTCCTCCTCCTTGACAGCGGCCAGCTTGTAGACGCCGCCGAAAACCGGATCGCTCTTAGCGGTGATCATATTCTCACCGATGCCGAAGCTGTCCACCCGGGCGCCCTGGAGAATCAGGTCACGGACCAGGTATTCGTCCAGGCTGTTGGAGGCGCAGATGGTGCAGTCGGGATATCCGGCCTCATCCAGCATCTTGCGCGCCTTCTTGGAGAGATAAGCGATATCGCCGGAGTCGATGCGGATGCCCTTGGGGCGCTTGCCCATGGGCTTGAGCACCTCGTCAAACACCTTGATGGCATCGGGCACACCGTGGCGCAGCACGTTGTAAGTATCCACCAGCAGCACGCAGGCGTCGGGATACATCTCGGCATACTTCTTGAAGGCTTCATATTCGCTGGGGAACATCTGCACCCAGCTGTGGGCCATCGTGCCGGAGGCCGGGATACCGAAATCCCGGGCCGCCATGACGCAGGAGGTGGAACCGCAGCCGCCGATGTAGGCCGCGCGGGCGCCGAAGTAGGCGGCGTCATACCCCTGGGCGCGGCGGGAGCCGAATTCCATCACCGGGCGTCCCGCGGCCGAACGGACAATACGGTTGGCCTTGGTGGCGATGAGGCACTGGTGGTTGAAGGTCACCAGCAGCAGAGTCTCCAGCAGCTGGCACTCGATGGCGGGGCCTTCCACCGTGACGATGGGCTCCTGGGGGAAGATCGGCATGCCCTCCTCAATGGCCCAGATGTTGCAGTGCAGCTGGAAGGTTTCCAGGTAGTGCAGGAACTTCTCGTCAAAGACGCCGGTGGAGCGCAGGTAGTTCACGTCCTCGTCGGTGAACTTCAGATTGTCCACCGCGTCAATGAACTGCTGCAGGCCGGCCATGATCGCATAGCCGCCTCCGTCCGGAACACGGCGGAAGAACATGTCAAACACCGCTACCTTGTCCTCATACCCTTCGTCCAGATAGCCGGCGGACATGGTCAGCTCATAGAAGTCCGTCATTGTCGTCAGATTACGTTTTACATCCAGCATGGTCTTTTCCTCCTGATGGATTTTTCCGGCTTTATTTGTCTTCACTTTCCCGGCTCCAGACGCCCAGAATGGACAGGACCCACACAAACGCATAGACGGCAATGACCGCCATCGTCAGCATGATGACCACTTTAAAATAGGTGCTGGAGAAGAACTCTCCCACACGGGAAATCGTATACAACATCTGGTTGCGGTCCACGTCGCTGCCTGCAATCAGGTCCACCGTACCGATGCTCTCTCCTTCGATGGTCAGCGTCACGGTGCCCACCACGTCCCCCTGCTTCAGGGGGGCCGTCAGGTGGTCCGGCAGGTTGAAGACCTGCTCGGTCAGCGCTGCACCGCCCTCCCGGGGCAGCAGCGTCATCATATCGTCCGCCGGGTAGAGCATGACGGTATCGGTCTGGGTGGAGTAGACCACCCGGCTCTCGGTGATGGGCTGGGTGGTATCCAGCGCAGGGGCAATGGTATAGGTGGCATAGACCCAGTCCATCAGCGTACCTGTCTCCAGCAGCGCCGGACGGCCGCCCTCCTCATCGGTGGAGTTGGGCACGTTGAGCAACACACTGATGTAGTTCTCGCCGTCCTGGCTGTGCCAGCCCGCAAAGTTCTGCCATTCGCCCAGGCTGCCGGTCTTGCCGCCTTTGGTGTAGGCCCGGTAGTAGCTGGTGTTGGAGATCATCTTGTTGGTGTTCTGGATGATATAGGTGCCGGGCGTGGTATACCGGTCGTTGGTGCCCATGTCATAGCTGGCCGTCGCCATGACGGTTCCCACCACGTCGTAGGCCGTCAGGGCCCGCAGAATCAGGTAGGCGTCCTTGGCCGTGGTGACGTTGCGTTCATCCAGACCGCAGGGGTCCGCGAAGGTCGTGCCCGTGCAGCCGATGGCCGCCGCCTCGTCGTTCATCATGGCCACAAAGTTGTCGATGCTGCCGCCGCCCATATAGTCCGCCACAATATAGGCTGCCTCGTTGGCGCTGGGCAGCAGCATGGCATAGAGCAGATTGCGCAGTGTCTGGGTCTCCCCCTTGCGGATATCCGCCGTGGAGGCGTTGGTGGTCTTCTCCCAGATCAGGTCATAGATATAGCTGGGCGCCGTGACCGTGATGGTGTCCAGCTGGTCCTGATACTGCTCCAGCATCAGAAGGCAGGTCATCATCTTGGTCAGACTGGCCGCCTGCAGCTGGGTATCGCTGTTCTTGTCGTACACCACAATGTTGGTGTCCAGATTGACAACATAGCCCGCCGGGGCCGTCAGTTCCGGCGCGTCGGCAGACAGTGCACTGCTCTCCCCTTCCGCCGCCACCGGCAGTACCAGCACAAAGGTCAGCACAACGGTGCAAAACAGTGCCCAGAATCGTTTCATAAGCATGTGGTTCCTCTGTTCAGGGTTGGTTCTCTCCGATTTATCTTTTAGTATAGCAAACTTTCCCCGGAAATAAAAGGGATTCGGGGATTTAATTCATGGCCCCGGCCGTGGCAAACAGCCGCTCCACCTCGTCGGAAAGGGCCCGGTGGGCCGGATCCGTCAGGTTGGGATCTTCCGCCAGCAGCGCCTTGGCCTCGTCCTGGGCCACCCGCAGCGTGCGGGTATCCTGCACCAGGTCCGCCACCCGCAGGGTGGGCAGACCGTGCTGGGCCTGGCCGAAAAAGTCGCCGGGGCCCCGGGTTTCCAGGTCGTATTTTGCCACCGCGAAGCCGTCCGAGGTATGGCACAGAAAGCGCAGACGTTCCCGCACCGAATCGTTTTCGTTGTCCGAGATCAGGATGCAGCAGGAGTCCGCCGCACCCCGGCCCACCCGGCCCCGCAGCTGGTGCAGCGCCGAAAGGCCGAACCGCTCGGCATTCTCGATGACCATGGCTGTGGCGTTGGGAACGTCCACCCCCACCTCGATGACGGTGGTGGAGACCAGCACATCCAGCTCCCCGGCCTTGAACTGCTGCATGACCTCGTCCTTCTCCTTGGGCTTCATCTTGCCGTGGAGCAGGCCGATCCGCCGGTGGGGCAGCATGGCGCAGGCCACCTCGGTATAGTACTTGTTCACCGCCTGCATGCCGGTGTCCAGCTCGTTCTCCTCGATGGCCGGGCAGACAATGTACACCTGATGCCCGGCTTCGATCTGCTTATCCAGGAAGCCGTACATATCCCGCCGCTTTTTGCCGTTGATGAACCAGGTCTTGATGGGTTTGCGGCCGGGCGGCAGTTCGTCCAGCACCGAGATATCCAGATCGCCGTACATCAAAAGGCCCAGGGTGCGCGGGATGGGTGTGGCACTCATGACCAGCAGATGGGGGCTCTGCGCCTTGCCGGCCAGCAGTCCCCGTTGCCGCACGCCGAAGCGATGCTGCTCGTCCACAATGGCAAGGCCAAGGTTTTTGAACACCACCGACTCGGTGAGCACCGCATGGGTGCCCACCACCAGACCCGCCCGGCCGTCGGCGATGGCCGCCAGGGCGATGCGCTTCTCGCTGGCCTTCATGCCGCCCACCAGCAGCGTCACATTGATGCCGAAGGGCTCCAGCCGGTCCGCCAGTGTGACCGCATGCTGCCGGGCCAGGATCTCGGTGGGCGCCAGCATGGCACTCTGCCAGCCATTCTGGGCGGCGAACCAGATGGCCGCAGCCGCCACCAGCGTTTTGCCGCTGCCCACATCCCCCTGTAGCAGACGGTTCATGGGTACCTTGCCGCAGAGATCCCGGGTGATCTCCTCGGTAGCACGGCGCTGGGCGCCGGTGGGCGCATAGGGCAGGCTACCCCAGAAAGGGGCCAGATTCAGCGGCCGCATGGGGGCGCTGGTCTCCCGGCGGTCATGGCTGCGCAGCAGAAAGATGCCGATCTGCAGCAGGTACAGTTCTTCAAAGATCAGGCGGCGACGGCCTGCGGCCAGATCCGCCTGGTTGCGGGGCGCATGGACCGCCCGCACCGCCTGGGCCTTGTTGGGCATCCGGTAACGGGTCAGCAGTTCCGCCGGCAGTGGGTCCTTCAGCTCCCCCACGTAGGCCAGTGCCGCCTGGGCACAGCTGGCCTGCCGGGATGCCGGCAAGCCCTCGGTTCCATGGTAGACCGGCACGAAGGGACTGGCTGCCACCTGGGCTTCGGTGCGCACCAGCGGGTGCAGCAGTTCCCGGTGGGTCAGCGTACCGCCGACCCTTCCTTCAAAATAATAGGTTTCGCCCACGATCAGCTTGTCGGCTGCATAGGAAGCGTTGAACCAGGACAGCATCAGCACGCCGGAATCATCGGCGGCCAGCGCCCGGCTAAGCACCCGTCCGCCCTTGATGCGCCGGGCAGGCTCCTTCTGCAGCACGGTGGCCTTGACGCAGCAGTCCACATCGTAGGGGGCCGAAGCCACCGTGTAGGGCTGGGTATAATCGATGTATTTGCGGGGATAGCAGAGCAGCAGGTCCCGGATGGTGCGGATGCCCAGTTTTTCAAACTTTTTGGCAAAAGCAGGGCCCACGCCCTTCAGATATTGAATGGAACTGTCGATGGTGGCCATACGGAACCTCCTTTCTGTCTTGGATGGGCGGCGGACCGCCATAAAGGAAAAAGGCGAACTCGGAACCTTCCCAAATTCGCCTTTTGTCTTGTTTGCTTGCCGCTTACTCCACCGAGATCATGTAGTAATACACCGGCTGACCGCCGCTGATATGGCTGACCTCAATGTTGCCGCCGCACTTGGCGCGGACCAGATCGGTGGTGTGCTCGGCGTCCTCGTCGCTCACATCACAGCCCGAGATCACCGTGATGAACTGGGTGTCCTTCTTGCGCATGGAGCGGGCCAGACGGTAGGTGACCTTGACGATGTCGGTGCCGGTGGCCACGATCTTGCCGTTCTCCAGCGCCATGATCTCACCCTTCTTGATGGGTTTGCCGTCGAACTCGCTGTCCCGGGCGGCGTAAGTCACCAGACCGGTGCTCACGCGGTCCGCAGCCTGCATCATGTTGACGGCGTTTTCGTCGGGCTTGACCTCAGGGTCAAAGTTCAGCATGGCCGTCATGCCCTGGGGTACCGTGCGGGTGGGCAGCACAATGACCTTGCGGTCCGCCAGCTTCTGCGCCTGCTCGGAGGCCATGATGATGTTCTTGTTGTTGGGCAGTACCAGCACCGTCTTGGCCGGCACGCTCTGGATGGCCGCCAGAATATCCTCAGTAGAGGGGTTCATCGTCTGGCCGCCGCTGACCACGGCATCCACGCCCAGGTCGGTGAAGACATTCTTCAGACCCTCGCCGGCAGCCACGGCCACAAAGCCGTACTCCCGCTCGGGATCCACCGCAGCGTAGGTGAACTCGCTCTCCTTCTTTTCCTCGGCCTGGGCCTGCTTCTCCAGCCCCTTGCCCTGCTTCTGGCGGGCCAGGAACTGTTCATGCATGTTCTCGATCTTGAAGTCGGTCAGGTAGCCGTACTTGATGGCCTCCGACAGCATCATGCCGGGGTCGGAAGTATGCACATGGCAGTTGGCCACGTCGTCGTCCTCAATGACCACCACAGAGTCACCGTTGGACTCCAGGAAGGCGCGCAGACGGGTTACACTGGCATCGGCATTCTTGTGGAGCAGGAACTGGGTGCAGTAACCGTTTTTGATGTCCTCCACCTTCATCAGGTCGTCGGCAAAGACTCCCTTGCCGGCAGACTCACTGGAAACTTTGGGTTTGGCCGCCACTTCGGCACCGGCGATGATCTCGCCGCCGTCAAAGACCTGCTTCATGCCCTCGAAGACCAGCAGAATACCCTGGCCGCCGGCATCCACCACGCCGGCCTTCTTCAGCACAGGCAGCAGATTGGGCGTGTCATCCAGAGCGGTCTGGGCAGCCTCCAGCATGGCGTCCCACATGGCGGGGACTTCCATCTCGGTGCACTGCTGGGCCTTCTCCGCCGCCAGACGGGTGACGGTCAGGATGGTGCCCTCGGTGGGCTTCATGACGGCCTTGTAGGCTGCGTCAACACCCATCTGCAGCGCCGCTGCCAGATCGGCGGCGCTGGCCTCGGTCTTGTCCTTCAGGGCCTTTGAAAAGCCACGGAACAGCAGGCTGGTAATAACGCCGGAGTTGCCGCGGGCGCCGCGCAGCATGGCGGAGGCAGCCGTCTTGCTTGCTTCCGCCACCGTGCAGCTGTCGGACAGGGCTTCCAGTTCCCGGGTGGCGGCACCCACCGTCATGCTCATATTCGTGCCGGTGTCACCGTCCGGAACAGGGAAAACATTCAGCTCATCCACCCGGGTGCGCTGATTGGCAATATTGTTGGCGCCGGAAAGAATGGCGTCGCGCAGGATCTGACCAGTAATCATCGTATGTTACACCTCATGTTTCAATCTGCCAGAATATCATCCACATACACATCAATGCGCGCAACCTTCAGGCCGGTGGCATGCTCCACTTCGTCCTTGACGCGGTGCGTGATGCTTTGCGTAATGGTAGAGATATTGAGCCCATACCCCACTTTAATATGCAGCGCGATGACCAGACGTCCGCCCTCCTGCGTGACGGTGACGCCCTTCGGCGGCAGACTGCCGGTGCGCAGCGCATTGCGCACAACGCTTTCCGCCGGGGCCTGTCCCATGGCGGCGATGCCGTAGCACTGTTTGGCCGCCTGCTCCACCAGGCCGGAGAAATAATCGTTGGTCAAAGAGATATGTCCGTAAGGATTCACCTTGGTGATCATCTGCGATCCTCCTTTGTTGGGCTTAATTAAGTTTATTATACACCACTTTTTCCCGTTTGAACAGTCTTTTTTCAAGAAAAATCTGAGCGGTTGTTTTTTAACAATCCATTCACAAAGTTTACAGGTCGAACGTATATACTGATTATAGAACCAACACTACCACCAAAAGGAGTGCATTCAAGCATGAATCTTTTGTTCTTTTTGACACCCAAGCAGGACGTATTGTACATCTACGAAGACTTCACCCTGCGCCAGACGCTGGAGAAGTGGTCCAACCAGCGCTTCGCCACCATCCCCGTTCTGAAGCGCAACGGCGAGTATGTGGGCTCCATCACCGAGGGCGACATCCTGTGGGGCATGAAAAACCTCCACGGGCTGGACCTGGAGGCCAGCGAGGATGTACCCATCGCCAGCTTCCCCCGGCGCCGGGATTACAAGGCGGTGACCGTCACCACCGATATGCCCACCCTGCTGCGGGCCGCCATCGACCAGAACTTCGTGCCGGTGGTGGATGACCGCAATGTATTCATCGGGATTGTACGACGCAACGTCCTTTTGAAGGATATGTACGGCAAATGCACCGGCCTGCCGCCCGAGAAGAGCCCCCGCAATACCGCGCGGCGGCAGCCCATTTTCTGATACGGATCTCCCGGTAGCGCGATGCCTTACGGCACCGTGCTGTTTTTGTGTGCAAAACAAAAAACACCACATGGCGGTGAAACCATGCGGTGTTGTGAATCAGTCCGGAAAACTGAATTACTTCAGCTCGACCTTGGCGCCGACTTCTTCCAGCTTCTTCTGCATCTCCTCGGCATCGGCCTTGGAAGCCTGCTCCTTCAGCTTGGCATCGGGGGTCTCGACGAGCTTCTTGGCCTCCATCAGGGAAGCGCCGGTCAGCTCCTTGACAGCCTTGATGACCTGCATCTTGTTGGCGCCGACATCCTTCAGGATGACGTCGAACTCGGTCTTCTCTTCCTCAGCGGGAGCGGCAGCAGCGCCGGCGGCAGCGGGAGCAGCAGCGGCAACAGCGGAAACGCCGAACTCCTCGCAGATGGTGTCAACGAGCTCTTTGAGCTCCAGAACAGTCATAGTCTTGACAGACTCGACAATGGCAGTGATCTTCTCAGAAGCCATGGTAGTTACCTCCATTATAATTTGGTGTTTAAGCGGCGCATGGATTGAACGAGCACTGCGCCGGGGTGCTCATGCAGCTTGATTTACAATCAGGCAGCGGGTTCCTCCTGCTTGTCGGCAACCGCCTGCAGGGCGACAGCCAGACCGCCGATGATCCCGTTGAGGGAGCCGGCCAGCATGGAGAGCAGACCCTCGCGGTTGGGCATGGTAGACAGGCTCTTGATACCGGCGGCATCCATCACCTGACCATCGCAGAAACCACCCTTGACGACGAAGCGCTTGGACTTGTCAGCGTCAGCGAACTTGCACAGGATGCGAGCCGCAGCAGCCGGGTCCTCCGGGGACAGAGCGATGGCCGTGTCACCCTTGAAGTAGTCGGCCAGAGCCTCGTACTGGGTGTCCTTGACAGCGAGACGCAGCATGGTGTTCTTGACGACCATGTAGTGCACGCCGGCCTCACGCAGGTCCTTACGCAGCTTGGTGTCGTCGGCCACGCTGATGCCGTTGTACGCGACAACCACACCGGCCAGAGAAGAAGAGATCTCCTCGTTCAGGGCCTTGACAAGAGCCTTCTTGGATTCCAGAATCTTTGCACTGGGCATTTGAATTTCACCTCGTTCCACTTACAGTTTGGTAACGGTAAGCGGCTTTTCGTGTAAACAGAAAAGCCCCTCTCCCGTCGCCGGGAAAAGGGCTTGAAAGCACAGCAATCAAACGCACGTTTCTCGGCAGGTGGGTTACCCCATTATGCCTTGCGGCACCTGCTGTCTTAAAAACAGCTTAGATAATATAGCACACAAACGTACGTTTGTCAAGTACTTTTTAAAATTCAGCAAACGCTGGATCAGACACCGTACTTGTTGGTGGCAACGCGGACGCCGGGGCCCATGGTGGTGGCGACGGTCGCGCTCTTGAAGTACTGGCCCTTGGCCGCAGCGGGCTTCGCCTTGGCGATGGCATCCAGAACGGTATCCAGGTTGGTCATGAGCTTCTCGGGGCCGAAAGAGGCCTTGCCGATGGGCACATGGATGATGTTCTGCTTGTCCAGACGGTACTCGATCTTACCGGCCTTGGCATCGGTAACAGCCTTGCCGACATCGGGGGTCACAGTGCCGGCCTTCGGGTTGGGCATCAGGCCACGGGGACCAAGGATTTTGCCCAGACGGCCAACGCGGCCCATCATGTCGGGAGTGGTAACCAGAACGTCGAAGTCCAGGTAACCGCCCTGGATCTTGGCGATCAGATCGTCGTCACCGACCTCCTGCGCACCGGCAGCCTCGGCAGCCTTGGCGGCTTCGCCCTTGGCGATGGCGATGACGCGGACGTTCTTACCGGTACCGTTGGGCAGAACAACGGCGCCACGGACCTGCTGGTCAGCGTGACGGCTGTCAACGCCCAGACGGACGTGCAGCTCGACGGTCTCGTCGAACTTCGCGGTCGCGGTCTTGCAGCAGAGCTCCAGGGCCTCGGCCGGATCATAAGTCTTGCTGCTCTCGATCAGTTTGGCAGCATCGGTATATTTCTTGCCGTGTTTCATTGCTTATTCCCCTCCTGTTCAACCCTCAACGGTAACGCCCATGCTGCGGGCGGTGCCCTTGATCATGCTGACGGCGGCCTCCAGAGAGGCAGCGTTCAGGTCGGGCATCTTGGTCTTGGCGATCTCCTCGGCCTGGGCCAGGGTGATGGAGCCGACCTTGTTCTTGTTCGGCACGCCGGAGGCGGTGTCGATGCCGGCAGCCTTCTTGATCAGAACGGGCGCCGGGGGGGTCTTGGTAATGAAGCTGAAGGAGCGGTCAGCGTAGACGGTGATGACGACGGGGATGATCATGCCCATCTGGTTCTTGGTACGCTCGTTGAACTCCTTGGTGAACGCCATGATGTTGACGCCCTTCTGGCCCAGGGCAGGACCAACGGGGGGAGCCGGAGTCGCTTTGCCGGCGGGGATTTGCAGCTTGATGTAGCCAGTGATTTTCTGTGCCATGATACTTGCACCTCCAAATTTTGTGGTGAGTTGCGGCCCGCGGTGCAGGCCTCCCACGGGTATGCGACGGCCGCATACCCTATAAAAACCGTACCCCGGGTCTTGGCCCGTTCGCGGTTCTTACCGGAAATTGCTTGCGTTCCGAGAAGTTTCTCAGAACAGTTTGACCTGATGGAGCTCCAGTTCAGCAGGCAGCTCGCGGCCAAACATCGTGATCTTCACGCGCACCTTGCGCGCGGGAATGTCGATCTCCTCCACGGTGCCGACGGAACCTTCCATCGGACCGGCAGTGATCTCGACCGTGTCGCCGACTTTGTAGTCGACCTGCAGTTCGGCTGTGGTCTCAACGCCCATCTTGGCCACCTCTGCCTCGGTCAGCGGCTCGGGTTTGGACTCCGGGCCGACGAAACCGGTGCAGCCGCGCGTGTTGCGCACGATGTACCAGGTGTTGTCGTTCATGACCATCTTGACGAAGACGTAACCGGGGTAGAGTTTGCGCTGGACTTCCTTTTCGCCGGTCTTGTTGCCGGTCTTGTCCAGCACTTCCTCGATCACAGTCTCGGTCGGAACCTTGACATCGCAGATCAGGTCCTGCAGACGGCGGTTTTCCACCATCGTCATCAGGTCCTGTGCGACCTTGTTCTCATAGCCGGAATAGGTATGCACCACATACCAGTTTGCCTGTTCAGCCATTGGTCATGCCTCCGCTCAAGCGCTCAGGCGCCGACCACTAGATGGATCGCGCCGCCGAAGATAAGGTCCAGCACAATCAGCACGATGGCCGCGATCAGCACGACCGCGATCACCGTGACGGTGTTGGTCTTGACATCCTTTTTGCTGGGCCAAACCACCTTTTTCAGCTCGCTCTTGGTATCTTTGAAATACTTCGCGATGCCTTTGAAAAAGTTCTTGACCTTGCCAAAAAATGAGGTCTTTTTCTTTTTGTCGCTTTGAGCCTGGGCTGCGGTGTTCGAAGATTTCTTATCCGCCATCTCTAAGCTCCTATCCTCACTTGGTTTCGCGGTGAAGGGTATGCTTTTTGCAGAAACGGCAATACTTCTTCATCTCAAGACGATCGGGAGAGTTCTTCTTGTTCTTCTCCTTGTTGTAGTTGCGCTGCTTGCACTCGGTGCAAGCCAGGGTGATCTTGACAGTCATTGTTCGGCACCTCCATTATCGGTTAATAAGCCTCCCTCGCGCTTACGGGCCGCCCCGGAAAAAGGGCATAAAAAATAAACCCGCAAAAGAGGTGCTATCATAATAGCACAACCGCGGGTCTAAGTCAAGGTTTCCTGCCGCATTTTTTGCAGATTTTCTTGGCGGCAGTACGTATGTTATCTGTCCGAAAGGGGGATGTCGATCTCCTGTTCCAGGGCGAAACTGTAGATGGTCAGCCTGGTGACCGGCACCCCCAGCCGCAGCGCAAAGGCGTACCGGTACAGGCGCAGCTGGGCGGCGTATTCCTTTTTATAGTAGTCGGGATCCTTGCTGCCGTCCGTCTTGTAGTCGCAGATCTCGGCGTGGTCGTCAAAGACCAGCACCAGGTCGGCGATGCCCTGCACCAGCACCTCGGCATCACTGTCCCCTGCCTCGGGCGTCACCCGGGAGGCGGGCAGTGCCGTGATGAAGGGTTCCTCCCGCAGTACCCGGCGCGCTGCCCTGATGCGGCGCCAGACGCCGCTCTCGAAGAAGGGCTGTACCCGCGCCAGATCCAGCTTGTCGGCCAAGTCGGGGTCCAGCAGTCTGCGGTCCACCTGCCGCTGCACCTCCTGCCGCAGGTCGGGCGCCGGGCCGTCAAAGGGCACGCTCTGCAGGAAGGCATGGATGGCCGTGCCGCGCTCGGCGCCGGTCATACCGCTCTTCTGCAAAAACGCCGGACGTTCCAGCGCCACCGGGCGCGCCGCGTGGGCCACCGCGCTGACACTGACCTTGGCGGGGATCTTCTGGAGTATCTCCTGGGGATTCTGCCAGGCAAAGGTCTTCTCCAGCGCACGGCGCAGTTCTTCGTCGGGGGCCGCCTCGGGCCGGGCCGGCGGTTCCGGCAGCGCTTCCGGCGCCGACAGCAATCGGACAGTCAGCGGCACCCGGGTGGGCAGATGGTGGGGCAGCAGCGGCGTATGGGCCCACAGCGCATCACTCTCGGGATGGAGCAGGACCGCCGTCAGCAGCCAGCCCGCCCAGCTGTTCATTCCCTGCATAGCCTCCGGGCCGGTGGCTTCGGCAGCCGCGCACAGAGCCGGCGTCTTGAGGGAACTGTCGGTCTTTTTGAGAGGGATCGTCACGATGAGGGCGTCCTGGGCACGGGTCAGCGCCACGTAAAGCACCCGCATCTCCTCGCTGAGGGTCTCGGTGCGGATGGCCTGGGCCAGCGCCGCGTAGGGCAGCGTCTTGTACCGCCTGGCGGTCTGCCCCGCCCGCAGCATGACGCCCACACCCAGCCGGCTGTGTGTCAGCACCGGGCGGATGGCATCGCTCTGGTTGAACTGGTGCGCCGTGTTGGCCACAAAGACCACCGGGAATTCCAGTCCCTTGGAGCGGTGCACCGTCATGATGCTGACGCAGCCGGGACGGGTCTGTCCGCCGCCGCTCTGGTTGAGGCCGCCGTTGGCCGCCGCGGAATCCATGGCGCGCACCAGCGCCGCCAGACCCGCCCGGCCGGCACCACCGGCCCAGGCCACAAAGGTCAGAAGATCCTCCCGGCAGCGGGCGCCGTCCCGCAGTGCTCCCACCGCCGCCAGATAGCCTGTGCGGGCCAGCAGTTCTTCCAACAGACGGTCCACTGGCAGTGTGCGGGCCAGTCGGCGGTATTCCGCCAGTGCTTCGGTGAAGGCCGCAAAGCGGGGCTGTCCGCCGTAGAGCACCGCCCCGTACAGGCTGCCCTGGGGACAGGCACGGCGCAGCGCCACAAGATCGTCCGGCGTGTAGGGAAACAGCGGGCTGAGCAGCACCGCCGCCAGCGGAATATCCTGGGCGGGGTTGTCGATGACCCGCAGCAGGGCCGCAAAGGGCCGGATGTGGGGTGCATCCAGCAGGTCGGCAGCCGTATCGGCAAACACCGGGATATCGGCGGCGCGGAGGGCTTCCTCATAGACCGAGAAATCGGCGCGGCCCCGAAGCAGGATGCAGAAATCGTCATACCGGCAGGGACGGGTGCCCGCCTTGTCCCGTACGGCGAACCCTGCCTTCACCATCTCGGCAATACGCCGGGCAATGCCGGCGGCATCCCCTGCCGCGTCGGCGCCGTCCAGCACGTCCACCTCGCAGAGTCCCGGATAGTTTTCGTCCGGTTTGCCAACCACCAGCCGCTGGCCGGCACCGTAGGTCACGCCGCCCAGCCCTTCCGAGAAAAACACCGAGAACAGGTAGTTGATGCCCTCGATGACGCCGGGGGCGCTGCGGAAATTGGCATCCAGCGCCAGGGTTGCCGGCTGGGGCGCCGGCTGCGGGTAGGGCTGCCAGCGCTGCTGCTTGCCCAGAAACACCGCCGGGTCCGCCTGCCGGAAGCGGTAGATGCTCTGCTTGATATCCCCCACAAAGAACAGGTTATCCCCCGCCGGGGAAGCCAGCGCAAAATAGATGGCATCCTGCAGGGCGTTGGTGTCCTGGTATTCGTCCACCAGCACCGCGGCATACCGCTCGCTGACGGTGCGGCACAGGGGTGTGCGGCTGCCGTCCGGCGCGATGAGCAGATCCAGCGTCAGGTGTTCAAAGTCGGCGTAGTCCAGCAGTTTTTCCTCGCATTTGGCCGCAAAGCAGGCATCGGCGAAGGTCCGGGTGACACGTACCAGTGCCGCCACCAGAGGGGCCGCGCGGCGGCGGTCCTCCTCATACTCCTCTGCCGTGCAAAGCAAAAAGTCGGTGCGCAAAGCTGCAATCTGCTTTTTGGCGCGGTCCCGCAGCTCACTGGCCGCAAAAGCTGAGGGGTTGGAATCTTTGCCGCCCTTGATACGCCCCGCCTTGCGCCAGCTGCCGCCCAGTTCTTCCAGGGCTGCCACTGCCGCGTTCCAGTCGGCCTGCTGCAGTTTCTGGCAAAGCCACTCCACCCGGGCCACATCATCCTGCAGCACCGCGGTGTAGGCAGCATCGGCCGCCTCGTCCCGGGCCGCCGTGCGGGCGCCCGCTTCCAGCAATGCCTGCGCGCCCCGGGCACGGTCCCGGCCAATGCGCAAAAGATCCTGACCCCAGGGCGTATCCTGCGGCGGTTCACCGTTTTGCCACTGTTCCGCAAAGGACTGCAGCGCCTGCATGGGATGGGGCAGCGAGCGGCTGAAATGATAGAGTTCCAGCACGGCGTTGCCCGCCGTCTGGTCGGTGCGGCCGCGGTCGTACAGGTCGGCAAAGGCGCGGAAGTCCGGGTCTTGGTAGGCTTCCTCCAGCACATCCGATAGCGTCTCCTGCTCGATGCGGGCCAGGTCCGCCTCCTCGGCGGTCTCGAAGTCGGGCGGCACATCCAGCGCCGCGAAATGCTGCTGCACGAAATGCAAGCAGAAGGCATCCACCGTGCCGATGGAGGCACGCTGCAAAAGCAGCTGCTGGCGGCGCAGGCGCACATCCTCGGGATGGGCCCGGACCTCATCGGCCAGCCGGGTGGCAATATCGGCGCGCAGTTTGGCTGCCGCCGCATTGGTGAAGGTCATAATGAGCAGCCGGTCGGCCTCCACCGGGTGATGCGGGTCGGTGATGAGCCCCACCACCCGCTCCACCAGGACACGGGTCTTGCCCGAACCCGCTGCCGCCGACACCAGCAGACTGCCGCCCCGGGCGCCGATGGCCGCCGCCTGGGCGGGGGTAAATTGAATTTTGTGGGTATCCGGCATGGTGTTCTCCTTTTATTCTTCCGCAAACGGGTCGGTCGCCGCCTCCACCTTGCGCTCGTTCTCGCCGTCCTGATGGGAACAGGCAATGCGGAAATCACAGTATGCACAGGGGCTGCAGCCGCCGCTGCACAGCGGCTGTGCGTCGATCTTGCCCCCATAGAGGTTCCGGGACATCTGTTTCAGCAGCCCGTCCAGGTGATCCCGGATCCGGGCCAGTTTCTTTTCGTCCGCCAGGCGGCTCTTACCGTTGGTGACTTTGCCGGTTTTGGCGCTGAAATTCAGCGGCACAAAATTCCCGGTACAGCGGCGGTCCATGGCGTGGTAGATGCTCTCGTCGTCCAGCAGCAGGCCGTTGAGGGGATAGTTGTTTTCCCCTTCGGTGTCCCCCTGCCCGGCCTGGGCCCGGGGTACACTCTCGGGGGCGGGGTCTGCCAACAGATATTCCACCCCTGCCGCCGTGGCCCCCGGGAATTGGTTCCCGGCGTTGCGTTCCAGCGTAAAGAGGTAGAGGAGCATCTGGCAGTCCAGACCGCAGTAGACTTCCTTGAGCTGGAAATCCTTGCCGCCGGTCTTGTAGTCCACCACCCGCAGATAGGTGCGTTCCCCCAGGGGCATGGCATCCACCCGGTCCACCGTGCCCACGATCCGCACCGTATGGCCGGCCCCATCGTCCAGCTCCACCGGGTCCACCCGGGGCGCCGCAGGGTCCTCCCCGGGGCGGTCGTCGATGCGCAGCTCGAAGGCTACCGGCTGGAAGCCGGACTGCTGCAGATCCCGCTGGATGAAGCCCAGCAATCCCACCAGGTTGCGGCGGATACGCTCGATGAGGTACTGCATCCGCACCGTGATACCCGGCAGATTGGCCTTTGTGTATTCTTCCACCAGCTCCTCCACCAGGGCCTGGAGTTCCTCAGCGCTCAGGTCCTTGAAGGCCGCCCCCTGGCGGCGCAGTGCGTTTTCCAGCACCCAGTGGGTCAATGTACCGCTGATGTTGGGGGCCAGCTCCGCTTTCTGGCGCGGCGCCGCCCGCAGCACAAACTGCATGAAATACCCGAAGGGACAGGTCTGGTATTTTTCAAAACGGGTGGGGCTCACCCGCAGTCCCGGCCCCAGCAGTTTTTCCAGAGCGGCGGTATCCTGTACCGTGGGTTCCGCCTTCTGCCGCGCACGGCGCGCCGCCTCGTACCCCGGGGCGGCATGGGGGGTGGCTTCGGCGGCATCCAGCGCAGCGCGCAGGGCCTCGCCCTCCCCTTCCCGGCCGGGCTGCTGGCTGATGATGCCCAGGATATCCAGAGCAGCCGCCGGGGAGGCCCCCAGTTCGGCAGTGTCGGGTTCCGCAAAGGGCACCTGCAGCAGACGGCGCACCGGCGCCAGCGCCGAGCTGGCCGGAGTATCGTCCTCCCCGTGGGCGGCGCCGGGCCAGCTAAGCCAAAGAAAGGACCGTGCCGCCGTCATGGCTTTATAGAAGCAGACACCTTCCCGCAACACCTTGTTTTCAAAGCAGTCGGGCAGTTCCGCCCCCTGCCGGATCATGGCGTCCCGGTCGGCATGGGTCAGAAGTCCCTGGTCGCCCGGTGTCTTGGGAAACTCCCCTTCCACCAGGCCCACCACAAACACGGCGTCGGTCTCCGGCAGGCGCATACGGCCCGCCGTGGTCAGAATCACGCTGTCCAGGCTCTGGGGAATATGGCCCATATCGGTGGTGCGCAGCAACAGCGTAAAGAGTTCCGCGTAGTCCGCCGGGGGCAGCGTTTCCTCCCCCAGCAGCTGGGCCAGCTGGTTGAGCAGCCCCATGACCACGTTCCACTCCCGCAGAACCTCGTCCGCCTCCGGCATACGGCCCTGGGCACGCAGCGTTTCTGCCAGCGCATTCAGGGTGTCCTCGGCGCCCAGGGACTGCAGGAACAAATAGATCTGTTTGGTCAGTGCTGCCGCGCTGGCGTCCTTCAGGCGGGGCAGGTATTTCTGGATGCGTTCCATCAGGAAGGTACGGGCCGCCTCGGCATCCTGCCGGGTGCGCACATCCTCGGCCCGCTCCCCGTCCGCATAGCCGGCGGCGCTGCGGGTAAAGGGCGCCCGCCAGTCCGCCGCCTTGAGAGGCCAGGTGTAGGCGTAGTTTTCCAGGGCGGTCTGCTGCCGTTCCGGCAGATCCACCAGCCCCGTCTTGAGCAGCCGCAGCACCGTCCGGCTGGACACGCCGCCCCGGGCCAGATCCAGCACCGCGTGCACCGCCCGGGCGGGCGCCGTGTTTTCCGGTGTGGTGGCCTCATCACAGAAAAGCGGAATGTTCTGCAGCCGGAATTCATACCGCAGCGGGCCCAGGTACTGGGCCGCATCCCGGCAGATCACCGCCATGCGATGGTAGGGCATGCCTGCCCGGGCCCGGGCGGCGATCTCCGCCGCCACCGCCTTGGCCTCGGCCTGACGGCTGGCCGCCCCATGGCAGACAATGGCCGGATGCTCCGGGTCCACCGTTTGCTCCGGCGTGTAGGTGGGGTCGGAGAGCAGCCAGTTCAGTTCCGCCAGCACCGGCGTGTCCCGGTGGCGGAGATCCTCGGTCAGCGTCTCGGTCTGCACCGGCACACCGGCGTCGGAGGCCATCCGGCGCAGGCTGCTGGCCACCGCCTTGGCGCCGCTGAACAGTCCCATACCGCCGTCCCGGTCCTCCGGGCCGTCGCAGCACAGGCAGACCGTCACATCCGCCACCGGCAGCATGGCCGCCAGCAGGGCCCGCTTGGGCGCGTTGAAGGTATCGAATTCATCGATGTAAACCGCCCGCCCTGCAAAGAAATCTGCATCCAGGTAGCGGGCAGCCAGCTGCTGCCGGTCGCCGGGATCCATCGCCGTCTGGGCCAGCAGCCCTTCGTAGGCGCCATAGATGAGGGAAAGTTCCTGCAGTTTGTCCCGGTCCGCCCCCGGTGCCAGGGCATAGTCGGCCAGCGCCTGGGGCGTGACCCCGGCACTTTTCAGTTCCTCGATGGTCTGGGCAGCCTTCTCGCAGAAAGCCGCCGAACGGCGCTGCCGGTTGTAGTAGACCACCCGGTCCAGCAGCGAATCCACCGCCCGCCGTACCAGCAGTGCCCGGCCTGCCTCGTCCAGTGTCTGCACCGCCGCACCGCCGTAGCGGCGCAGCAGCGTCTCGGCCAGCGAGGTGAAGGAGTAGCTTTCCACGAAGGCGGACAGAGTATCCCCCAGCGTGCGGTAGAGCTGTCCCTCGGTGGAGGAGGTGAACTGTTCCGGCACAATCAGCAGACTGCGCTGGCCGTGCTCGGCGCGGGTGCGCAGTTCCGCCAGCATGCGGCGGGATTTGCCGCTGCCCGAAGGCCCCAGAAGCAGATGAAGCATACAGAAAAATCCTTTCCCGTTGTACAGAAAAAAGAGGGAAACCTGTTTGTCTGTTTCCCTCTTGGCGTTTTGCTCAGAGCCCCCGCAGGGCATCCAGCAGCGCGAAACGCACTTCATATGGACCGAACACCAGGGCATTTTCCGCCCGGGTCGGATATTCCGCCGTGGCCCCCGATACGCAGAGGGCCGGATAGAGCACACAGAACCAGTTGTGTCCCTGGGCAGCGCCCAGTTCCACCCGCAGAGCGGTGTAATCGCCGCCGGGCAGGACAAAATCGCCGTAGTCCCTGGCGCTGAAGGCAAAGGTCTCCAGCCGCACCGTGGCTGTCTGGCCGCTATGGGCATCCAGCAGCGTACGGTTGGCCGCGGCCCGCAGCGCGGGCAATGCGCATTGCAGGGCCTGCTGCGCCTCCCGGGGGGTCGTTGCCCCGGTGACTGTGGCCGGCAGCGCCGCCAGGATGGCATCCCGCACCTGCAGTTTCAGCAGCTGGTCTTCGATGGTATCGCTGTTGGCCAGCACATGCAGCCGGATGGTATCGGCGCGCACCTGGGCTGCCACCGTTTGCCGCCAGCCCATGACCAGCGTAAGTACAATCGTCAGCAGGAACCCCAGGCCTGTGCCCAGTTCCCAAACCCGTCTTCTATGTCGGTTCATCTTCTCCACTCCCTTCGTCGGGAGTATGGTCAGAAAGGATGCCCCGCAAACGGGCGTAAATTATTTTTTCATGGGACGGCGCACCGTCACCCGGGGGCCGCCCCGGGTGGGACGGCAGAGATAGGTCTGCTTGTAGCCGGGCTTGAGCGCCGTCAGGGCCGCACGGGCTTTTTCCTCGTCGTCAAAGACGCCGAATACCGCTGCACCGCTGCCGGTCATCTGGGCCGTCAGGGCGCCGCTTTCCCGCAGCACCGCGCAGATGGCCGGGGTTTCCTGGGCACCGGAGCAATGTTCCAGCGCGTTGCCGGCAGCCTTGCAGACCGCGGCCAGATCCCCGGCCCGCACGGCCTGCTCCTGGGCTTCGCAGTCGGGATGCACCGGGCTGCCCATGGTATCGTACCGGGCGAAGGCCTCGGGGGTGGAGACCCCCACGCTGGGCATGGCCACCACGAACCAGCAGTCCGGGCAGGGCGGCAGTGCCTTCATCAGGTCGCCCACGCCCCGCACCCGGCAGGTGCCTCCCAGCAGGGCAAAGGGCACGTCCGCCCCGATGCCCGCGCCGATGGCGCACAGTTCACTCATGGAGAGCCGGGCATCATACAGGTCGTTGAGGCCCACCAGCACACCGGCGGCGTCGGCGCTGCCGCCGGCCATACCGGCCCGCACGGGCACCCGCTTGTAGATCGTCATATCCACCCCGGCCAGCAGACCGGTGTAATGGAAAAAGGCCAGCGCCGCCTTGATGGCGGTATTTTTATCGTTCACCGGTACAAAGCTGCCGGGCAGCGTCAGCTGGAGCCCCTCGCTGCGGCGCAGGGTGATCTTTTCATACAGATCGATGGTCTGCATGACCATATCCAGATCGTGGTAGCCGTTGGGCATCGTGCCCACCACATCCAGCGAGAGATTCAGCTTGGCCGGGGCCAGCACCGTGACGGATTTTTTGCGCATAGGATTCACGTTCCTGTCTTTTGTGTGTTCGCCTTATTCGGTCTTCAGCCAGCCGTGTTCCTTCAGGAAGGCCCGGATGCGGCGCATGGCGGTTTCCAGATGGTCCACGCTGTAGGCGTAGCTGATGCGGGCGTAACCCTCGCCGGAGGCACCGAAAGCGTCCCCCGGAATGATGGCCACTTCCTTTTCCCGCAGCAGCTGTTCGCAGAATTCCTCGCTGGTCAGGCCGCTGATCTGGATGGACGGGAAGACGTAGAAGGCTCCCCGGGGTTCAAAGCAGGTCAGACCCATCTCGTTGAGGGCCTTGACCACATAGCGGCGGCGGCGGTTGTACTCGTCCCGCATCATCTCGATCTGGTCGTCGCACTGGCGCAGCGCCGTGATGGCGGCATACTGGCTGGTGGTGGGCGCGCTCATGATGCAGTTCTGGTGAATCTTGGTCATCACCTGGATCACCGGTTCCGGCCCCACCGCATAGCCCAGACGCCAGCCGGTCATGGCGTAGGATTTGGAGAAGCCGTTGACCACGACGGTCCGCTCCGCCATATCGGGAAGGGAGGCAAAGGAGACATGCCGATCCAGGCCGTAGGTGAGTTCGGAATAGATCTCATCCGACAGCACCATGATGTTGGTATCCCGCAGCACGTCGGCGATGGCCTCCAGGTCCTGGACGCCCATCACAGCGCCTGTGGGGTTGTTGGGGTACGGGAAGATCACCAGCTTGGTGCGCGGCGTGATGGCCGCCTTGAGCTGTTGGGCCGTAAGGCGGAATCCATCCTCGGCGCGGGTGGCAATGTGCACGGGCACGCCACCCGTCAGCTGGGTGATGGGTTCATAGCAGACAAAGCAGGGTTCCGGGATGATGACTTCATCCCCGGGTTTGACCAGTGCCCGGATGGCCAGGTCGATGGCCTCGCTGCCGCCGACGGTGACCAGCACCTGGGGCACCTCATACTTCAGGTCAAAGCGGCGTTCCAGATACCGGCAGATCTCGGCGCGCAGCTCCTTGAGGCCGGCATTGGCCGTATACTTGGTGCGGCCCTGCTCCAGGCTACGGATGCCGGCATCCCGCACACTCCAGGGGGTCTTGAAATCCGGTTCGCCGACGCCCAGGGAGATGCAGTGCGGCATATCGCTGGCCAGGTCAAAGAACTTGCGGATGCCGGAGGGGCGCATGGCCTGGGCGGCAGGGGCAAGCAGTTCGTTGTAATTCATCACAGCATAGTCCACTCTCTTTCGTCGGTCTCCTCGGCCTGATACAGGCGGCCGCCCCGCTTG
The DNA here is from genome assembly GCF_963931595.1 of uncultured Subdoligranulum sp. Lineage (GTDB taxonomy): Bacteria > Bacillota > Clostridia > Oscillospirales > Ruminococcaceae > Gemmiger. The sequence continues at coordinate 807,920 of NZ_OZ007030.1, read as the reverse complement.
TAGGCCCGCAGCACAAAGCTGGTGGCCGTAGAGATCACATCGTCCAGCGGCGAGAGACGCTTGGCGACAAAGAGGGCGATTTCCTGGAAGCTGCGGCCTTTGATGATGACCTGCAGGTCATAGCTGCCGCTCATCAGCAGCACGGTGTCCACCTCGTCAAAGCCGGCAATGATGGTGCCGATATCGTCAAAACCGCGGGACTTGTGGGGCGTCACCCGCAGTTCGATCACCGCTTCCACCAGGTTCACCCCGGCCTGCTCCCAGTCCACCAGGGTTTCATAGCCGCGGATATACCCCTTGGAGGCAGCCTCGTCCATCATGGCGGCCACTTCTTCCGGCGTCTTGTCCAGCATCGCCGCGATATCTTCGATGGGCATACGGGCATTCTTTTCCAAAATGCGCAGCAATTCTTCCATGTTTGATACACCTCTTTACCGTATATATGGATAGATTATAGCATAGACCCCGCAAGATTGCACCTGTTTTTTGCACAAAAAAGCACCCCCGCCTTTTGGGCAAGGGTGCTTGAGTGTTTTGAGTTAACCTACGGCTTCTTCTGATTCTTCCGAACTGCTGTCCGCCTCCGAAGCGGAATCGGTGGATTCGGATTCCGCAGTGTCCGTTTCCTCCTGGGACTCCTCGGTGGAGGCAGCGGCGTCGGTGCTTTCCGCCGGCTCACTGTCCGTGGATTCGGCAGGTTCTTCCGTCGCCGTGCTGTCGGCCGTATCGGTCATCGAAGCGTTCAGCTGGCTTTCCACCAGAGACTGGGTGTCCTGGGTCACTTCCGCGGTGGGCGAAGGTGTCGGCGTGGCTTCCACCTTCATCTCGCTCTCCTGCAGGGCGCTCAGATACCAGTCGCGGTTTTCGCCGCGGGTAAAGACATAGTCCATATACTTGACGGGGTCCGTGGGAGCCGTCAGGGACAATTCACCGCTGGCGCTGTTGCTGGTGGTGGGAATGTATCCCACCGTCACGTACATCTTGCCGCCCGAGGTGGAGATCTTCTCCACTTCCGGGGTGTACTGTGCCACCGAGCTGGTGACAGGCACCAGGTAGCACTGTTTTTCCTCGTTGTACTGGTAGACAAACTCGTCGGTGCTGAAGCTGCCGTCCGCGATGGGATAGTCCGGTCCCAGCAGGTTGGAGATATAGGTGTCGATCTCCAGCTTGGGGATCATGGCCGAACCGGTATCGGGGTCACGCTCATACTGGTCCAGGCTTCCGCCATTTTTCTGGATCTCATAGACCGTGCCCCAGATGGCCGCCTGTTTGAAGACCCCCGGGTCCACCGTACTCACATCATCAAAGGGAAGCGGATCCAGCATGACCATACCGTACAGCCGGTCTGCGTAGGACGCCCGCCGGCCGGAATCGTCCAGGGCGGTGCGCAGCGCGCTGACCACCCATCCCAGCACAGTAAACAGGCCGATCAGGGCCAGCAGCAGCGCGATGGCTCCCAGGATCTGGCGGGCCAGGCGGCGGCTGTTGCGGATTTGTTCTTCTCTGTAATTTGCCATTGTGGATTATGAAGCTCCTAATAGATCTGCGGGCGCACAGCCCGGAACACCGGTAGCAAGCAGACAGTCTTACTTATTCTTGTACATCTGCTCGTAGTACTTCTGATAGTCACCGCTGGTGACGTGGGCCATCCACTCGGGATGGGCCAGATACCAGTCGATGGTCAGGACGATGCCCTTTTCAAACGGCGTCTCGGGATACCAGCCCAGATCTTCCTTGATCTTGGTGGGATCGATGCCGTAACGGCGGTCATGGCCCAGACGGTCCGCCACATGGGTGATCAGCTCCTCGCTGATACCCTCATCCTTCAGGCGGTCATGCAGCTGGGCGATCACCGTCTTGACGATGAAGATGTTGGGGCGCTCGTTGTGGCCGCCCACGTTGTAGACCTCGCCGTCCTTGCCGCCGGTGGCCACCATGTCGATGGCCTTGCAGTGGTCCATGACATACAGCCAGTCACGGATCTGCATGCCGTCGCCGTAGACCGGCAGCTTCTTGTGCTGCTTGGCGTTGTTAATGAGCAGCGGGATCAGCTTCTCAGGGAACTGATAGGGGCCGTAGTTGTTGGAGCAGCGGGTGATGTTCATCGGCATGCCGTAGGTATCGTGGAACGCCTTGACGAACATATCGGCGCTGGCCTTGCTGGCGGAATAGGGGCTGTGGGGGCACAGCGGCGTGGTCTCCATGAAGTAACCCTCGGCGCCCAGCGCGCCGTAGACCTCGTCGGTGGACACCTGCAGGTACTTCTTGCCTTCCTTCCAGGTCTTGGCCTCGGCATCATACCAGGCATCCTTGCAGCACTGCAGCAGGTTGACGGTGCCCAGCACGTTGCTCTCCACGAAGATCTCGGGATTCTTGATGCTGCGGTCCACGTGGCTCTCCGCCGCGAAGTTGATCACATAGTCGGGATCATACTTGGCGATCAGCTCGGTGACCAGGGCTTTGTCGCAGATATCCCCCTGCACAAAAATGTGGCGGGCATCCCCCTCGATGTCCTGGAGGTTCTCCAGGTTGCCGGCATAGGTCAGCTTGTCCAGGTTGACCAGACGGATGTCCTCATATTTGTCCAGCATGTAGTGGACAAAGTTGGAGCCGATAAAACCGGCACAGCCGGTGACAAGATAAGTTTTCATAACGTCGTTATTCTCCGTTCCAGTTTGCAAAAAAATCCTTCAGGGCATCCTGCCAGTCGCGCATCTCGTCCCCCACCGTGCAGCGCAGCATGCGGTTATCCAGCGCGCTCCACTCGGGACGGTTGGCGCTCTCCGGGTGGGCGGCGGCATACTCGGCGCTGGTGCAGGGAATTACCTTGCAGGGAAGACCGGCGCCCTTCATGATGGCCGCCGCGAAATCCGCCCAGCTGCAGATGCCATTGCCGGTGCAGTGGTAGATGCCGTAATCGTGGCTGACCGCCAGCTTGAGGATATGGTAGGCAAGATCCACCGCGTTGGTGGGGTTGCCCAGCTGGTCGTTCACCACGGTGATCTTCTCATGGGTCTTGCCCAGATTCACCATCGTCTTGACGAAGTTCTTGCCGTAGTAGCTGTAGAGCCATGCCGTGCGTACAATGATATGCCGGCGGCAGAACCGCTCCACATACTGCTCGCCCAGCAGTTTGGTCTGGCCGTAGGCCGAGATGGGCGCCGGCACAGCGCACTCGTCCAGTGCCACACCGCCGGTGGGCGCCCCCGAGAACACATAGTCTGTGGAAATATGGATCAGTCGGGCATTGACCTTGTCACAGGCCAGCGCCAGGTTGCGCGGGCCGATGGCATTGACGTTGAACGCCGCATCCCGGGACGTTTCGCAGCCGTTCACGTTGGTGAACGCCGCACAGTTGATGACCGTGTCGGGCTGATGGCGGCGGATATAGTTGATGGTGGCTTCCCGGTCGGTGATGTCCAGTTCATCCACGTCCACGGGAATCACCGTGGCTTTGCGCAGCCGTTCCGGCAGAGGGCCCAGTACGCAGCCTTCCTCCGCCAGCTGATGCTGCAGTTCGGTGCCCAGCTGACCGCGGCACCCGGTAATCAAAATCTTCATCGCAAATCCTCTCAATACAGCAGCTTGTCATCGGCAACATTTTTCAGATGCTTGCCGTAGGGAGACTTACCGTACCGTGCGGCGCTCTCCAGCAGTTTTTCCTTGCTGATCCAGCCGTACTTGTAGGCAATCTCCTCAGGGGCGGAAATCTTGATGCCCTGGCGCTGCTCGACGGTCTGCACAAAGGTGGCCGCCTCCACCAGGGAATCCATCGTGCCGGTATCCAGCCAGGCATAGCCGCGGCCCAGCAGCTGCACGTCCAGCTTGCCCTGGGCCAGGTACATGGCGTTCAGCGTGGTGATCTCCAGCTCCCCGCGGGCGCTGGGCTTGACCTGCTTGGCCATCTCCACCACATCTTTATTATAGAAATACAGGCCGGTGACCGCATAGTTGCTCTTGGGATGCTCAGGCTTTTCCTCGATGGAGGTGGCACGGCCCTCCTTGTCAAAGGAGACCACGCCGAAACGCTCGGGGTCATTGACATAGTAGCCGAACACCGTGCTGCGGCCCGCCTCCGCGTTGGCAGCGGCCGCTTTCAGCCGCTTGGAGAATCCGGCGCCGTAGAAAATGTTGTCGCCCAGAACCATCGCGCAGCAATCGCCGTCGATGAATTCCTCCCCCAGCAGGAACGCCTGGGCCAGACCGTCAGGGCTCGGCTGGACCTTGTACTGCAGATGCAGGCCGTACTGACTGCCGTCGCCCAGCAGGGCTTCAAAGCGCGGGGTGTCGGTGGGGGTGGAGATGATCAAAATATCCTGAATGCCTGCCAGCATCAGCGTCGACAGCGGATAGTAGATCATCGGCTTATCATACACAGGCAGCAGCTGTTTGGAGGTGACCATCGTCAACGGGTAGAGTCTGGTGCCGGCACCACCGGCAAGGATAATCCCTTTCATCGTTACAACTCCTTATGCTGAATTTGACAGTGCGCGCCGCCCATCCCTAGGGTCTTCCCATTGGGGCACAATCTCACACAATATTGGAATCATTATACCGCATTTATCGGTAGGGCGCAAGGGGCAAATCCCGCCCGGGACACCGGCCCGGCAGGCGGAATTTGTTTCCAGTTTGTTACCATTTGTTTACGAACGCTTGACGCATGCGACATCATATGATACAATATACGCAGTGTAAATGTCGACGGCTGTGTACGCCGCCTTGTAATATTGAATTCTGAATCATCGATTAAGGAGGCGTTTTCGCGTTGAAACGCTTTTTATGCGCGGCCTTTTTTATTGCGCTGGTCGCTTTGCTGGCCGCCTGCGGCGTGCTGAACAACGGACGTTCGGCGGCACAGGCCACCGCAACGCCCACCAGTTCCACCTCGCGCACCCAACAGCAGAGCGATACCGTCAAGGTCAATGAGACCGCCGCCAAGGTGGACGTGGTGACCGCCCAGAGCAGCCAGACGCCTTCCTCCACGGCGGCGCCTGTAACCGCAGATACCCCGGCCACCGGTGATTTCCCGGTTCTGTATCTGGCCGGCATTGTGGGCTTGATCCTGATTTGCTCCGCCGGACTGCTGATGCTGCGCAAGATATGATGACAACGCCCTGCGGGGCGTTTTTTTATTACCGAAAAAACGGGAAAGGAGGCGGTTTTGTTGTCCAGACGATACCGCAGACTGCGCGGCGACACCGCCTACTACCCCTTTGCCGCCCGCACCGGGCTGCGCGCCCGGCAGCGGCGTCACGCACGATGGCTGCGGCTGGGCGGTGCGGCGGCGCTGGCGCTGGCCGCCGCCCTGCTGCTGCGGCAGACTGTATTTCACGGTGGTCAGCCGGAACCGCCCGCCCCGGTGGCAACCAGTTCCGTGGCAGCCACCACAGAAACCGGCCGGGTCACAGTAGCCCCGCTGGCCGCCACCCGGGATGCCCTGGCCCGCGCCGATGAGGAGGGTGTCCCCACCACGCCGGAAACCGCCCCTACCCCTGCCCCCGGGCAGTCTGACCAGGTCCTGCCCCAGTACCGCGCCCTGTACGAGCAGAATGCCGATATGATCGGCTGGCTGCGCATCGGCGGGACGGACATCGACCTGCCTGTTGTCCAGACGCCCGGCGACAATGAACATTATCTGCGCCGGGGATTCGACGGGCTGTATTCCACCGGCGGCACGCTCTTTCTGGATGAGCAGTGCTCCATCGACCCCGACGCCCCCACCGCCAACTGGCTGGTCTACGGGCACAATATGGCCGACGGCTCGATGTTCGGGGAACTGACCCGCTACCGCGACAAGGCGTTCTGGCAGGCCCACCCTACCTTTACCTTTGATACCCTGTACGAGACCGGCACCTGGCAGGTGGTGGCCGCGCTGGATACCACGCTGGGAGCCGATGCCCTGCCCTACTACACCTTCTTCGACGCCGACACCAAGCTGGAATGGGAACAGCGGGTAAATGCCATTCTGGAGTTGTCGCTCTATGACACCGGCGTCACGCCGGAATACGGGCAGCAGCTTCTGACGCTGTCCACCTGCGGCAACACCACCCCCGCCACCGACACCCGCTTTGCTCTGCTGGCGGTGCGCGTTGGCGATTGACCATTCCCCGGACAGTTTGGTCTTGCATTTTCGGTGGGAATCCGCTATGATGTTGCAAGACAATACTATGAGAGGAGCCTGTGAAGTATGGCAGAATTCACTTATGAAATCACCGAGCGCATTGCGGTGCTCTCCACCAACGCACGCGGCTGGGAACGCCAGCTGAACATGATCAGCTGGAACGGCAACGCGCCCAAGTATGATATCCGCGACTGGTCTCCCGACGGCAGCCGCATGGCCAAGGGCATCAGCCTGACCGCCGAGGAACTGAAAACGCTGCGGGATATTCTCAACGATATGGAACTGTGAGGTTTTTATGGAAGACTACCACGCTCAGTTTGTGGAGATCTACAATAAAAATATCACCCGCCCCGGTGCCGACCGTCTGCTGAACTGGCTGGAAACCACGGATTTCTTTACGGCGCCGGCCTCCACCCGTTTTCACGGTGCCTGCGAATACGGCCTGGTGATGCACAGCATCAACGTCTACCATGCCATGATGCAGCACTTTTTCACCGAAGGCGAAAACGCGGAAAGCTACGCCATCTGTGGGCTGCTGCATGATCTGTGCAAGGCGAACTTTTACAAGGTCAGCACCCGCAACGTGAAAAACGACGCCACCGGCCAGTGGGAGAAAGTCCCCTACTATCAGGTGGCTGACCAGCTGCCCTACGGGCACGGCGAAAAGAGCGTCTACCTCATTGAGCATTTCATGCGGCTGAAAACCGCCGAGGCGGTGGCCATCCGCTGGCACATGGGCGGCTTTGACGACGCGGTGCGAGGCGGCAGTTTTGCCGTCAGCGATGCCTACAACAGCTACCCGCTGGCCGTCAAGCTGCACATTGCCGACCTGACCGCCACCTATCTGATGGAACAGGGCACCAGCAACGTGGAAAACGGCCACCCCAAATCCAAATAACCAAAAATGTCCCGCCGGAAAAGCGCAGGCGACATAAGAAAACAAAGGTTCTGCAAGAACTGTGAAGCATTGCAAAACCGCTGCAAAGCGGTCTGTGCAGGGCAGAGGGCTTTGATGCAAAGCCCGATAACGCGGCAGAGGCCGCCTTGCAGGCAGAGTTTTGCGACTTTGTTTTCTTATGGAACCGCGCGGAACCCGGCGGGACATTTTTTATTGCGGCAGCGTGATGGTCCACTGGGCCAGGATCACTTCTGTCCTGGCATTTTTGTCCAGCACCTCGGCCTGCAGTTCAGTGACACCTTCCGGCACTGCATCAAAATAATCCGTATACACCGTTTCAGACTGCCCCTCCCCGTTCTGTATACTGCCGCTTGCCGGCTGCAGTTTGGTAAGATTGCCATCCTGTACCGCAAAAAGGCGCATCGCCGGCGTGGCGTTATCGGGCAGCGGTCCATTCACGGAGTATTGGATCCGCGTTTCACCCGGCGTAGCTTGTACACCGATCAGGCTGACATGATTCTGCTCGCCGCCTTCGATCTGTCCTTCCCGGGTGAGTGTGCCGTCAGCCGAAACCGTAAAGGACAGCGTGTAGCTTCCCGCCAGCGGCGTCTTTTCTTCGTCGTCCACGGCACCCGTGGTCCCTTTTACCCCTACCAGGTTGGACAGCGTCAGCGAGGCCTGCATATTTTTGAGGCTCCCCGTGTAATCCTGCAGATTGTAATCCATCTCGCACACGAAGGTATGGGCATCCTGCTTGCGGAAACAAGGCAGCAGATCGCCGCCGACCGCTTCCCCGTTCAGTGTCACCCCGCCATACAGGGTGTTGGCCTCCGCCTGGGTGGTGTCCTCCCAGAGCAGCGGCGGATCAATGGTCACCACCTCAAAATCCGCCAGGCTATCATCCTCGGCCGTCAGTGTCAGCCCCAGGCGCAGATACAGCCCATCGCAATAGATCTGGCTCAGCGTCAACTGGATGGGTTGCCTCGCCGGCTCCGGAGTGGAAGATTCATCCGGGGCATCGGCATCGGAATCCGCCTGAATCTGTGCCGGTTGGGCATACTCCCCAAGCTGTTCACTCTGCAGGTACCCCTTGGGCAAGCCGTTGATATAGGCAAACACATTGCCCAGCACCGGCAGGTCTTCCGCCCACGCAGGGTTGATCCCGTTGACCCCCGCCAGCAGCACCACGCAGGCCGCTGCCCCTGCAAAGGCCTTGCTCCACACTGGCCACTTTCCTTTGCGCCGGGCGTGGCTTGCTGGTTTTGTTTTTGTCTGTGTTCGGCCCAGAACCTGACGGGTCAGGCGGTCCATCTCCGTATCGGTCAGCGGTGTATCCTCGGTAGCCAGACTGTCCAGCAGATGCATCAGATCTTGTTCTTTACCCATGGTGAATCCCTCCTTCGCGCAGTTGCCGGCGCAGCTTTTCCCGCCCCCGTGACAACCGTGTATTGACATTGGATACGCTCATGCCCAGCGCCGCCGCAATCTCCTTGCTGGATTGCAGCAGATAATACCGGCGCAGGAAAATATCCCGGTCCGGCGGTTCCATCGCCGCCACCAACCTTCCCACCTCCTGGGCAGCCTCCCCCGTCGTATCGGTGGGCAGATCCGCCAGGGTGCGGATCATCTCCTCCGTCAGCGGGATTTCCACGCGGCGGCTCAGCTGCCGGTACCGGTTGATACCCATGTTGCGGGCCGTCACAATCAGCCATGCACGCACCGGAATTTGTTGCCTCTGGATTTTCCCGGCGCTGCGCCACAGAGCCACAAAGACATCGGCCATGCACTCCTCCACGTCGTTTTCCCGTCCGGGCAGGATGCGCCGCAGAATGCCCCGCACCAGTGCAGCATAGTCCCGCATGGCCCAGCGCAGGCCCGTCTCCGGGTCCTCCAGGATCGCCTGCGCCAGACCGGGTTGGGTGATCGTTGCCATTGCCTCTCCTCCTTTTCTTGTTCCGTTCACCCTGATAAACAATCTGTTCCTGCAAAATCTTACAAATCTCTGCATACCAGCAAAAAACAGCCGCCCCGGCCAGAAGCCGGAGCGGCTGTTTCTTTCTGTTATTTTTTGCTCTGATCGTCCATCTTGTCGATCTCATTCTGCAACAGCTGGGAAACCGGGTTCCGCGCGTTGCGCAGCCGATGACTACCCACAGATTTGGGCGGCGCTGGCGTTGTGCTGCGGCGAGGACGCAGCGGCTGGGCCGTCGCCTTGACGCGGAACTGGGGTGCCGGCTGTTGTTTGGCCGGTGCGGGTTGCTCTGACACGGGCGGCACGGCAGGCTTGGGGTCCGTCCATTCCGGCGACCCCTGGGCAAAATCCCGCATTTCGGTGCCCAGTTCCTTGAGTTCCGCCTCGGTATCGTCCAGCGCCTTATAGATGGCCTGGGTCAGCCCATCCAGATCGAGGGTAGCTGCACTCAGGCGCTGGTCCACCCGGGCCAGACGGTCGCGCACCAGCATGACACCGGCGGCAATACCGCGGGCATTCTCGGCCATGCGGGTCTTCTGGGTATCGGCCTGCTGCTTGAGCTCTTTCTCGGCGCTCTCGGCATAGAGCTTGGCATCCGACAGGATCTTGCGCGCCTCCAGGCGGGCTTCCCGCACCGCGTCGGGGGTCGGCGCTCCGCCGGCCTGACGGGAAGCTGCCAGCTGCTTTTGCAGGTCTTCCACCTGCTGCTGCAGATCGTGGCACTTGAGCTGCCACACATTGGCGTTTTTCTGGCTTTCCTTCTGGCTGGACTGGTATGTATCCAGCTGTTTCTGCAGGTCTTCCAGCTGTTCTTCCCCTTCGCGGCGCTTGCTTTCCGCCGCTTCGGCACGCTGGTTGGCGGCTGCCGCTTCGGCCTGCAGCGCCTTGATGCGGGTCTCGGCATCCTGCCGCTCGCCGCGCAATGTATCCAGTTCCGACTGGACCCGGCGCAGCTTTTGCTCATATTCCATCTCATGCTGCTGGGCTTCATCCGCCAGAGCGTTCATATACGCCAGCACATCATTTTTATCAAATCCGAACAGACTGGAACGGAAACCCTGTTCCTGAATGTTCTTGGTATCAGAAGGCATGACGTTTTACATCCTCTCGCAGCAAAATGTGCAGAAATCAGGAGCGCTTGTTCAGGATGCTCAGCAGATCATCGAAGTAATCGCCGTCATCCTCCTCCTCGGCCGGAGCCTGGTTGTTGCCCACCTGGGTATCCACACCGGTATTGAAGGACTGGGTGAAGATGGGGTTGGGCATGACGGGGCTGATATCCGGCGCGGCGGGCTGGGCCTTTTCGGCAGGCTGGGCAGCCTCCACGGGCTGGGTCGTAGCCGCACGCTTGGCATCCACATGGGCCTGAATGGGCTCGTCGACCTCCGGTGTGCTCTCGAAGCCGGTGGCCACCACGGTGATGCTCATCTCGTCGCTCAGGCGCTCATCGAAGGCAGTACCCCAGATGATGTTGGCATCGGGATGGGCGGACTGAGTGATCATGGAAGCAGCGGTCTCCACATCGTCCAGACCGATATCGGGGCTGGAAGTGATGTTGATGATGACGCCGCGTGCACCAGCGATGCTGGTCTCCAGCAGCGGGCTGGAAATGGCAGCCTTGGCCGCGTTCTCGGCCTTGCCGGCGCCCTTGGCCACGCCGACGCCCATGTGGGCAAAGCCGGCGTCCTTCATGATGGAACGCACGTCGGCGAAGTCCAGGTTGATGAAAGCCGGGATGTTGATCAGGCTGGAGATGCTCTCCACGCCCTGACGCAGCACGTTGTCCGCCGCCTCGAAGGCGTTCATCAGCGTGATGCGCTCCTGGCTGATGAGCTTCAGACGCTCGTTGGGAATGACGATCAGAGAGTCCACATGCATCATCAGGGAGGCAATGCCCTGCTCGGCCAGGCTCATCTTGCGCTTGCCTTCAAAGGCAAAGGGCTTGGTGACGATGCCGACGGTCAGGATACCCAGGTCATGGGCAGTCTCGGCCACCACGGGGGCCGCACCGGTGCCGGTGCCGCCGCCCATACCGGCGGTGATGAAGACCATCTGCGCACCCTTCAGGGCGTTGGAGATCTCGTCCTTGCTCTCCTCGGCAGCACGCTGGCCGACCTCGGGATCGGCACCGGCGCCACGGCCCTTGGTGAGCTTGGCGCCCAGCTGGACCTTCTGGGTTGCCTTGGAATTGAGCAAGGCCTGCTGATCGGTGTTCATCGCAACGAACTCGACCCCGGACAGGCCGGACTCCACCATGCGGTTCACAGCGTTGCCGCCGCCACCACCTACGCCGATGACCTTGATGTTGGTCACATTTTGCATTTCTTCGTCGAGAACGAATGCCATGAGTGTATCCCCCTAAAATGTAAAAGTGTCAGCGGACCATCCGGTCACCCCACCAAAATGGGCACACTGGTCCGTGAATTTTTTGCATATAACCGATTATTAGAATAACAAATTTTCGCCCCGATTTCAATACCTGTGGGGAAAATTCGTAAAAAATGCATCTTCTCGCATACAATCTGCCAACCGTAGGGGGCGGTCCGGCAAATTATTTTGGCACAAAGGGAGAATTTCAGCCGGTTGCCGGTGTGCGTTCCGGCGTCGCTTGCCGCCGGGCACTGCACCGGGCGCCCAGTTTTTCCAGTTCTGCCGGCAGATCGGCATAGCCGCGGCGGATGTGTCCCGGGTCGCGCAGCTGTGTGGTCCCCCGGGCCGCCAGCGCCGCCACCAGCAGCGCCGCCCCGCCCCGCAGATCCGGCGCCTGCACCGGGGCCCCCTGCAAGACTGCGTTGCCTGCGATCCACAGCCTTCGCCCCTCGGCCCGGCAATCCGCCCCCAGCGCCGCAAACCCCGCCGCGCAGGCGAATCGGTTGGCGAACAGATGATCGTAGATCTCGCTGGGCCGGTCCGCCGTCAGCAGTACCGCAGCCGCCAGAGGGGCGTTGTCGGTGGCGAAGGCAGGCCATCCGTTGGCGTACAGGTGCTGCCCGCCACGCAGCTGCCGGCCGGGGTCCCGCGCCAGTTCGGCGCCGTTTTCTCCCCGCCGGACTTCCACGCCGCAGTCCTCCAGAAACCGCAGAAACGCCTCGTAATACCGGGGCGCACACCCCGCCACCGTGATCTTTCCGCCGGTGACCGCCACAGCGGCTGCATAGGTGGCGGCTGCGATGCGGTCCGGCATGGGGGTATAAGTGATACCATCCAGCGCCTGCCGCCCCCGGATCACCAGCACAGGGGTCCCCTCCCCGGTGATCTGTGCCCCGCAGCTGCGCAGGAATTCAACCAGGTCGCAGACCTCCGGCTCGCAGGCCGCGCCGCGGAGCACGGTGGTGCCCATAGCGCAGCAGGCCGCCATCACCAACGTAATGGTAGCCCCCACGCTGGGCAGCCGCAGGGTGAAGTCCACCCCCTGCAGCGGCCCGAACCGGCGCAGTGTGACGGCCTCCCCTTCCAGCTCCACCTTGGCCCCCATGGCCGCCAGGCCGGACAGATGGATATCCACCGGCCGCGGTCCCAGGCGGCAGCCCCCGGGCAGCGGCAGCCGCACCATCCCGGTGCGGCAGAGCAGCGGTGCCAGATAGAACACCGAGCTGCGCATGGCGCCTGCCAGCGGCGGCGGAATCTCTCCGCATAGGCCCTGTGCCGCCACCGGCAGCGTGCACAGGTCCGGCCCGTGGCGCACCGCTTTGGCTCCCACCGCCTGCAGCAGGGCCAGGCTGGTATCCACATCGGACAGTTCCGGCGCCCCGCGCAGGCAGCAGGGCCCGCCGCACAGCAGCGTGGCCGCCAGCAGCGGCAGTACGCTGTTTTTGGCGGCAGCCGGTCGGATGGTTCCGTGCAAGGTGTGCCCGCCGGTAATGGTAATTGTCTGCATGTTGGCCCCCCAATCCAGGTGCGGCGCAGCGCAAAAAGACACGGCACCGCCTCATCCCGACACGGTGCCCCCGCTGTATGGCCGTTTTTTCCTCATTAACTTATATATGAAAGCATCTTGCCGATATGCCTTTCACAGCAGCATCGGCTGCATCTGTACACCCCGCAGGGCACTTTCCAGCGCGTCCGGCAGCTGGGAAAAATCGCTTTTCAGGCTGTTGGGCTTTTTGTAGCTGTCATCCTGTCCGAACGGCACAAAATAGTAGTGTTTGCGCTGGAGCAGCGCCGCCAGGGCCGGTGCGCTGCCCGCCAAGCCATCGTTGGTGGAGGGCGCCACCACCACGGGGCAACCGCCCCTCAGCAGGCTTTTGGCCGCCAGCGTCACCGGCGTGGAGCTGATGCCCGCCGCCAGCAGCGCCATGGTGGTGCCGGTGGCGGGCGCAATCACCAGCGCCCGGGCCAGATGTTCCGGGCCCAGCGGCTCCACCGCCTGCAGAGTGGTGAGCGGTGTGTTGCCGGTCAGTTCCAGCAGTGTTTTCTGCAGAGCGTCGGCCGTGCCGAACCGGGTATCCTGGGTTGCTGCGCTGTTGCTGAGAATCGGCAGGATTTCCCACCCCCGGTTCCGCAGTTCCCGCACCTGGGGCAGTACCGCCGCAAAACTGCAAAAACTGCCGCACAGTCCAAAGGCCACCGTGCGGGCGGCCGACTTACTGTTCGTCATGCAAACTCCCCCTCTCCTCCAGAATGGCCAGCACCGTCTGGGCGATCAGCGTGCCGGCCGTGCGGGGCGCGCATTTTCCGGGCAGAGCCAGCGCGTGTTCCGCGCGGATGCCCAGCTCGGCCGCCGCCGCAAAATCCGTTCCGCCGGGCTGGCTGGCCAGATCAATGATCAGCGCCTCGGGGGGCAGCTTCTGGAGCAGCGTCCGGGGCAGTACCATGGCCGGGATGGTGTTGATGACGGTATCAAAGGCCGGCAGGATCGTTTCCAGCGCCTGGAGTGCCGCGGCATGATGCCCGGCACAGCGGGCGTTGGCGCGCTGTTCGGCGCTGCGGGCCGTCACCGTCACATGGCCGCCCAGCAGTTCCAGCCTCCGGGCCACCGCACGCCCCACCCGGCCGTAGCCCAGGACCAGAAAGTCGCTTTCCCAGATCGTGCGCTGCCGCAGCTGCAGCAGCATGGCAAGGCATCCTTCCGCCGTGGGTACTGCGTTCAGGCATTCCAGTTCCGGTCGGCGGAAATAGTCGATCATGGGCAGGCTGGCTTCCTGTACCGCCCGCCGGACCGGCGCACCGGGGCGTCCCGCCAGCAGCAGCGTACCCGGCCGTACCGCCTGCAGGGTGCGTGCCACTTCGTCGCTGACCCGTTCCTGGGACATGGGCAGCAGCACATAGTCGGCCTGCGCCGCGGTTTCCGGGCCGACTACCCGGTATCCCGCCGTACGCAGTGCCTGTGCCGCCGCCCGTTGGCGGGCATCATGGCCCACCACGCAAAAAGTTTTCGGCATTGCGTTCTTCCCTCCTTTGGGCCATACTATGGTCCCGGCAGCCCGGGCGTTCCTTGGCCCCGGAGGACAGGCATACAAAAAGTGCCCTGTCCTTTTGGGACAGGGCACCGATGTGCAGGATCAGTAATATTTGATGGCATCACACTGGCCGCGCCAGATCTGCAGCGGATCCACCGGAACTGTACCGATGCGCATTTCCGCCACGGTGGTTCTGTTGCAGGTGGCAAGAGTCTGTCCCTGCTTAACCGCCGCACCGGCCTTGACGCTGATCTTCTGCAGATTGTAGAAGATGCTCTTGATGCCGGCTCCATGGTCGATGACCAGCGTATAGCCGAAATCACCGCCCAGGTCTTTGGCCAGCAGCACCGTGCCGCTGGCCGGCGCGATGAGCAGCTCGCCCGACGTGGTATTCAGCACCAGGTTGGTCACCGTACGTCCGCCGGCTCCGCTGTTGGTGCTGCGCTGGCTGTAGCTGCGGCCCACATACTCGGTGGCACCGAAGGGCAGCTCCACATCCAGCGTATTGAGGAAGGGCTGCACAAAATTGCCGTTGGACCAGGCGATGGTTTCCTCGCTCTGGGTCAGCAGTTTCTGCAATTCAGCCGGGATGTCATTCTGCCCGATATAGGGCGAAACCCGCTGGGACTCGCTGTAGTAGTCCTTGTATTCCCAGCTTACCGCCTTGATGTTGAGTTCCAGTTGCTCGGTATAGCCGCCCGCCGTGACCACCAGGGTCCGGGTACCTGCCGGCTCGTTCCAGGGAATGGGCAGGTAGCAGACCCAGCCGGAACTGGCCTTGAAAAAGCCTGCATTTTCCAGTTCGGTCTGAAGGGTAGGTTTGCTGCCGTCCAGGGTATCGCCCACACGGACCGCCACCGCACTGCCCTGATTCACCGAAGTGCCGGAGAGCCGGACCGACGGCCGGACCCCCACACTGAAGGTGAAATACCAGGTTTCGCTGCCGGTCACCGTGGTATACCCCGGCACCGAGCTGGCATCGCTGTGCACCACCAGCTTGGCCGTATAGGTGCCGTTGCTGGTGAACTGGAAGGAGGAGAAGGTATCCACGTCCCCCTCAAAGACGGCATTGTCTTGCCCGTCGGTCACCGTGAGTTCGGTACGGTAGTCGGAAGGCGTGATCACGAAATCCGGGGATACCTGATCGATGGCTTCGCTCAGCTCCACCGGCGTGCTGCTGTAGGTGTCGGCGTAGGTCCGTTTGAAGATATTGCCGATGACCGGGACCTTCCACTTGTAGGCGGTGGGTTCCAGCGTCTGGCCGGCGAAGGTCACGGTGATCTGGGGCAGCATATCCGGCGTGGCACTGCGATAGAGCCAGGCCACCCCGCAGCCCGCGATCACCAGCACGAAGAACACCACCAGCAGGAACCACTTCGCCATGCCGGACAGACCGCTGCGCAGCGTGTCCTGCAGGGTGGCCGGCGTTTCCTCCATGGTTTCGGATTCCAGTTCCGCCGGGCTTTCCGCGGTGTCCTCCGCCGTTTGTTCATCTGCTGATTCTTCCTCGCTGACCCGGGCCATGATCTGTTCCACCGACAGCTGCACCGTCCGCGTCAGATCCGAGATGCGCTTTTCCTCTTCCTCGGAAAGTTTCTCTTCCTCTGAAGATTCTTCCGCGTCGGTCTGAGCGGCAGGCGTTTCTGTGGTTTCTTCCAGAGCATTTCCGTCAGACGTTTCTTCGGCATCCTGCGCCGGTTTCCCGTCGGACGGTTCTTCCGGCGTATTATCAATCGTTTCCGCCGCAGGTTCCGGCGTTTCCCCGGGCTGGGCTTCCTGCGCCGGTGTCGGTTCTTCCGCTGCTTCAGGCGTTCCATCCGATTCCCCGGCAGCCTCTGCCGGCGCCGCCTGTTCTTCGGCAGGCGTCACGTCCTCCGAGGTGGTTTGCCCGGTCGGTTCCGGCTCCTGTGTTTCAGTGGGGGCCGGGGCTTCCTGCTGCGGCTCTTCCCCGGTAGCCGGAGCTGTCTCTTCCGGTTCGGCTTTTTCAGCTTCCGCTGCGGGAACATCCGGCTCCTCCGGCTGTTCTTCGGCGGCAGCTGTCGGTTCCTCCGGGGCAGCCTGCGCCTCTTCGCCCTTCTGTTCCTCGGATGGCTCCGCTGTCTGCCCATCGGACACCGTTTCCGCCTCCTGGGCAGACTCCGCCACTTCGGGCGTTTCCGGCTGGATCGTCGTTTGCCCCTGCAGCGGAGTAGCCTCCGTTGCATGTGCGGCTTCTGCGGTTTCCGTCGCCGTCGTCTGCGGTACAGACGGCTCTGCCACAGCGGCCTCTGTGGGTTCTTCCCCGGCAGCGTTCTCCCGCTGCGGCACTGCCGCTTCCACCGGTTTTGCCGTTACGGCAGACTTTCTTCTGCGGCGCTTCTTTTTCTCCATTTTCTGCCCAGGCGTGGTCCTGTTCTTCTCTTCTTGCATGGTGTTATGCCACTCTCCTGTTCCCCTCATTGCGCGCCCTCCGGGAACCGCGTTCCGGTCCCCAGAGATTTTCTATGCAAAGGCTCAGCGTCTTATTCCGATTCGCGGTACTGCAAACCGCTGCTGCCCAGAATCGCTTTGTCGGGATCGACAGACTTGTTGCCGATCCGCAGTTCATAAATCAGGTCATGCTCCTCTCCAGCCGTGCCCACCGCGTCGCCGGTGCTCACACTCTGCCCCTGCTGGGCGGTCACGGTCTGCAGGCCATACAGATAACTCTTGACGCCGCAGCCGTGGTCAATGACCACCGTGCCGCCGGTGAGCGTCAGCGTGCCGGCAAAGACCACCTTGCCGCTCTGGGGGGCCGTGATGGTCTCCCCGGGGGAAGCCGCATAGGTAAGCCCCGTGGCCTGGCCGCTGCGCTGCCCGTCCACCATCTGCACCACGCCGTAGGCCAGGGTGACCTCCGCCGCGCTGGGGCGCTGGAAAGCCCCCGACCAGAGTTTTTCGCTTTCGCCGGTGGTGTACAGCGGCCAGATGGCGTTGCGGAATTCCTCGGCACCGCCGGAGTCCTCCTCCGCCGGAACCGAAGCGTTGCCGTATTCGGTCTTGCTCACCGACAGCGTAACTTCCTGGGTAAGGCTGCCGCAGGTCAGCGTCATCACATGGTCGCCGCTCTCGGCATTGTAGGTCACCGGGATGTAGCCCATGTACCCGCTGGTCGTCTTGCGGAACCAGACGGAACCCAGGTCGGTTTCCAGCGACGGTTCCCCGTCCAGGATGCCGGAAAGCTGGATGGCCACCACGCTGCCCTGGGCAGCACGCTCACTGCTGAGCGTTACCGTGGGGGTGAGCTGCATCATGTAGGCCGCATGGTAGGCGTACCACCCCTGGGCATCGGCGGGGGGCTCGTTTTCCTGGTGATAGGCAGTGACGACAAGATCATACTCGCCGTTCTGCGTGTAGGTATAGGTATTGCAGTCCTCCACACCGGCCGACCAGCTGGTGCCGTCCGGCGCGGTGATGGTGACCTCCGCCCGCGTCACCCATTCGGGCAGCACGAGCTGGGGCACCGTATCGGTAAAGGTGCCCAGTTTCTGCACAGTCAGATTGGTAAGGCTCTGGTAGGTCTTGTTGACCGAGTCTCCCAGTACCGGCACAACCCAGTCCCAGCCGTTGGGCTCCAGCGCCGCTTCCCCGAAGGTAACCGGCTCCTGAGGAAGGGAGTCCTCCCCGGTGCGGCTGTACAAAAAGGCCGCCGTACCGCCCAGAATCAGCGCGACCATGACAATGACCATAACCAGCCAAAGCAGCAGTTTGCGCATAACGTCTCCTTGTCAGGCCGTTTTGCGGGTCAGCAGCCACGCACCGGACGGCCTGCGGCATTGCCGCAAGGCGGTTCATCGCCTTACGGTGACTAAAAAACCGGGCGCGGTCAGGTTTGCGCCCGGCAGCTTATTGGTTTTTCAGGAAAAGCCTTTGCCGATCACAGACCGGCTTCGTCTGCATCGCCCGTCGGCTCGGGTTCCGTGGCAGCCGGCTCGTCCTGAATCTTTTCATAGACCGGCCCGTCGTCGTATTCGTCGTCGCCGTCATCCTCGCATTCGTCGTTGAACAGCAGACGCTCGTACTCGTCCAGTTCCTTCTCACGGCGATAAAGATACAGTGCCGCAGCGGTCAGTGCACCGGCTGCCGCGAACAGAAACGCCAGCATGGCGCCGAAAGTGGATTTTTTCATCATGGGGCATTCTCCTTTCCGGAATCGGGGCTGCACTGCCGCAGCCTTACGGTTGTGAACGTCCCGCTGTACGGGCGCACAGGCCCCGCATCGGGTCCTTTTTATTATACCCGACCCTGTCCCGGAATACAACACTGCTTATGTAAAAATTTGGCGGATCGGGTTCCTATTTTTTCATATAAGAAGCATAAGCGTTGGGCACGGCATACACCGTTTCCAGCGCTTCCGGCGCCGCCCAGACCCAGCCTTCCGGCAGCGCGCAGGCGGGGGCATGTCCCTGCCAGCCGCCCAGGTTCCAGATCTTATGGGTAAAGACGTGCCGGGCGGCGGGCAGCGGTTCTTCCCAGGTGACCTGCACACCGATCTTCTCGAGCTCGGCGGTCAGCTCCTCCCGGGACAGCGACCGTTCCCAGGCGGCCGGCTGCCAGAGGCCCGCCAGCAATCCCTTGGCGGGGCGGCGCTGCAGCAATAGTCCCTGGGGACTTTCCACCATCGCCACCGTGACGGCCACCGGCGTTTTGGCCTTGGGGGCCGGCTTGACAGGCAGTTCCTCCTGCCGCCCTGCCCGGTAGCCCAGACACAGTCCGGACAGCGGGCAGCTTTCGCAGTGGGGTGTGCCCGGCACGCAGACCAATGCCCCCAGTTCCATCAGGGCTTCGTTGTAGGGGCCGGGCGTTTCCTTAGGCATCTGGTCCAGCACCCGCCCTGTGAACAGCCGTTTGGTGGCAGGCTGCATCACGTCGGCATCGTCATTGTACAGCCGGGCAAACACCCGCAGCACGTTGCCGTCCACCGCCGGGGCCGGAATGCCGAAGGCGATGCTGGCAATGGCGCCAGCAGTGTAATCGCCGATGCCCGGCAGTGCCCGCAAAGCGTCATAGTCGGCCGGCAGTTCGCCGCCGTACTGTTCGCAGACAATGCGGGCGGCCTTCTGCATATTGTTGACCCGGTTGTAATAGCCCAGCCCCTGCCACAGCTTGCGCAGGGCATCCGGCTCACAGGCTGCCAGCGCCGCCGGGTCAGGCAGCGCCGCCACAAAACGGTTGTAGTAGGGAATCGCCGCCGCCACACGGGTCTGCTGGAGCATGATCTCGCTGACCCAGATATGATAGGCAGAAGGCTCCTGCCGGAAAGGCAGGAGCCTTCTGTTTTCCTGAAACCATTGCAGCAGCTGCGGCGCAATAGGCTGCAGCATCAAAAACCTCCGCAGGTGCGCGGGAACGGGATAACGTCCCGGATGTTGGGAATGCCGGTCACATACATCAGCAGCCGCTCGAAGCCCAGGCCATAGCCCGCATGCTTGACGCTGCCGAAACGGCGCAGATCCAGATACCAGTCGTAGTCCTCCCGGCGCAGACCCAGCTCGTCCAGACGGGCAGTCAGCACGTCGAGGCGCTCCTCACGCTGGGAACCGCCGATCAGCTCGCCGATGCCGGGCACCAGCATGTCCGCAGCGGCCACCGTCTTGCCGTCCTCGTTCTGGCGCATATAGAACGCCTTGATCTCCTTGGGGTAGTCGGTGACGAACACCGGCTTCTTGAAGATTTGCTCGGTGAGATACCGCTCGTGCTCGGTCTGCAGATCCATGCCCCAGGATACCTTGTACTGGAAGTTGGCGTCGTTCTGCTTGAGCAGCTCGATGGCGTCGGTGTAGCTGACCCGGGCAAACTCCGAACTTGCCACCAGCTCCAGCCGTTCCAGCAGGCCCTTGTCAAAGAACTGATTGAAGAAGGCCAGCTCGTCGTGGCAGTTGTCCAGCAGGAAGCGGATAACATACTTGGTCATCGCCTCGGCGGTGTCCATGTAGGTATTGAGGTCGGCAAAGGCCATCTCGGGCTCGATCATCCAGAACTCCGCCGCATGACGGGTGTCGTAGCTCTTCTCGGCGCGGAAGGTGGGGCCGAAGGTGTAGACATTGCCCAGCGCCATGGCCATGGCCTCCGCTTCCAGCTGACCGGACACCGTCAGGTTCACCGGGCGCTTGAAGAAGTCCTTGGTGTAGTCCACGGCGCCGTCCTCGGTGCGGGGGATGTCGTTGAGGTCCATGGTGGTCACCTGGAACATCTCGCCGGCGCCCTCACAGTCGGAGCCGGTGAAGATGGGGGTGTGCACGTAGGTGAAGCCCCGCTCATGGAAGAACTGATGGATGGCAAACGCCGCCTGGCCGCGCACCCGGAACGCCGCATTGAAGGTGTTGGTGCGGGGGCGCAGGTGGGTCATGGTGCGCAGATAGTCCATGCCCATCTTCTTTTTCTGCAGCGGGTACTCGGGGCCGCAGGGGCCCAGCACCGTGATGGCGTCGGCATTGATTTCGAAGGGCTGCTTGGCGTTGGGGGTCAGCACCAGCGTGCCGGTGACCTCAAAGCTGGTGTACAGGCCGCACTTGGCGATCTCCGCGTAGTTGGACAGCTTGTCGGCCTGGAAAACGATCTGCACGGGCTTGTAGCAGCTGCCGTCGGACAGCGAGATAAAGCCGATATTCTTGGAATCACGCACCGTCTTGGCCCAGCCGCAGACGGTGACCTTGGTGCCGTCGGCGGGGGTGGCCTTGTACAGCGATACGAGTTCGGTTCTCTGCATGGGTGGTCCACTCCTCTTTTACTAAAAACAATGATTGTTCTTATTATAGCGGGTCGGGACCGAATTGTACAGTATTTTTTTAAGGGCAGGCCGTCAGTCTACATGGCCGCCCAGCAGCACCGCCAGCGCCTCGGCCGCGTACTGTCCGCCCCGCACCGCCTCCGCCACCGTATTGGCGTGGCCGCCGATCTCGATGAGCAGGCTGCCGGTGGTCAGGTCCTGGTTGTAGTACCGGTAGGCGCACATGACCGGGCGGGTCAGCCCCGGGGTACGGCTTTCCATGGCGTCCTCCCAGGCGGCCGCAAAGCGCAGGTTGAGCCGCCAGTTGGGCAGACGGATGCTGGAACCGTTGTCACACCCGGCAATGATCATGACCTGGGCGGTATCCTCACCGTTGACCGTGCACAGCGGTTTGACCCGGGTGCCGTCGGCATCCTCGATGGCATCCCGGTGAACGTCCAGCACCACCTTGATGGAAGGGTATTTTTCCAGATATGCCTGGGTGGTGGCGTAGCTGCGGTCATAGCTCTCGGTGTAGCTGGGGGAATCGTGTAGGGTTGTATCGTGCAGCGTATTGATGCCCGCCGCGTTGAGCACCTGGGCCATCCTCTCCCCCACGGCGCACATGTTGAGTTCGTTGTTCTGGGAGCGGGCGGTGAAGTCGGGATCGTACACCAGGTCCGGCCAGGTCTGGTAGGTCTCAGTGGCGTGGGTGTGGAGAATCAGCACCTGGGGTTCGTCGCTGTTCACCTCCACGTCAAAGGGAAGCGACGGTGTGGTGACGGCGGACCGCAGGTCGGCGTCGCTGTACTGGGTAAGGTTGTGGATGCTGCCCGCCCCCAGAGTAATATACCCGGTGCCGCTGCCCTGGCCGAACTGTTCGGCGCGGATGCGCCCGGGGTTTTCGATTTCCGGCGCGGCGCTGGGCAGCGGGGTGGCCGTGGGTGCGGGAGAGGGCGTCGCTTCCGGCGCTGCAGCGGACTGTTCCGGCACCGGGGAGGGCTGCGGCGTTGCTGTGACTGCCGCCGCGGCCGACGGTTCTTCGGTGGGCTGCGGGGTTACCATGGGAGCTGACCAGTGCAGCGAGACCGCGGCCGCCGGGTCCTGGCAGAGGACCGCTCCCCGCAGCAGCCAGGTCCGCCCCGGCAGGCGGGCCGCCGCGGCCAGCGTCAGCGCCGTACCGCCCGCCAGCACCGCCGTGCAGACCAAAACCGCCAGACAGCGGCGCAGCAAACCCATAGAGGCCACCTCCATTCCCTCCCACTTTATGTGATTTTTGGGTCCATCATGCATATTTTTTTAAAAAAGCACTTGCAAGGGCCGAAAAAATGTGGTAGGATAACTTATACTGTTATGGGGAACCAAGGAGGTGGAACGAATGCCTAATATCAAATCTCAGAAGGACCGCGTTGTCCAGGCCAAGAAAGAGGCCATGCACAACAAGGCCATCAAGTCCAACCTGAAAACAGTGATCAAAAAGGCAGACGCTGCCATCGACAGCAATGCTGCTGACAAAGACGCCGTCATGAAAGCCGCCGTCTCTGCCATTGACTCTGCCAAGAGCAAGGGTGTCATCCATAAGAACACCGCTGCCCGCAAGGTCAGCCGCATGGCTAAGCGCGCCAACAAGGTTGCTGCTCAGTAATTGATCGCATGAACAATGCCCGCCGGGGAAACCCGGCGGGCATTTTCATGTTGTATCAGTTCTGGTCCCGGCTTTTGCCCACCAGTGCTGCCGCCAAAGCAAAGAGCAAACTGGCCGCAATGCCGCCCGAAGCCGCCGTGAGCCCGCCGGTAAAAATGCCGGGCAGGCCGCACTGGTCCACCGCCTGTCTGACCCCCTGGGCCAGCAGATGGCCGAACCCCAGCAGCGGTACGCTGGCCCCGGCACCGGCCAGGTCCACCAGCGGCTTGTACAGTCCCACCGCGCTGAGCACCACCCCCGCCACCACATAGCCGGTCAGGATGCGCGCCGGTGACAGGCTGGTGTAATCGATCAGCAGCTGGCCAATAACGCAGATGGCGCCGCCGATCACAAACGCCCACAGATAGTTCATTCGGTTCCCTCCCCTGCCAGTTCCACGCAATGGGCAATGCCGGGGATGCTCTCCCCCTGCAAAAAGGTGGTCTGGCTCATCAGCGCACCGGTGGCCACAAACAGCACCCGGTGGTAACGCCCGTTTTGCAGATGCGGCAGGATATGGGCACAGAGTACCGCCGCGCTGCACCCGGCCCCGCTGCCGCCCGCCTGGACGTTCTGGGCAGCCACATCGTACAACAGGCAGCCGCAGTCCCGGTGGTTGGGCAGCGGCACACCCTCCCGCTCCATCTGCTCCCGCAGCAGCCCGCTGCCCACTTCCCCCAGATCGCCTGTAAAAATGGCATCGAAGTCCGAAGGCTGCGTGCCGGTGGCCGCAAAATACCGCAGCAGCGTGGAAGCCGCCGCCGGCATCATGGCCGCGCCCATATTGTTGATGTCGTGCACCGCATAGTCCTGCACCCTGCCAAAAGTCACCGACAGCACCCGCGCCCCGGGCTGGCCCGGACTGCGTAGCAGACAGGCCCCCGCCGCGGTGGCGGTCCACTGGGCGGTGGTGGTGCGCTTGGCGCCATAGTCCAGCGGAGTACGGAACTGCCGTTCCGCCGCACAGAAATGGCTGCTTGTCAGCGCCAGAACCTGATGCGCTATGCCGGTGGCCGCCAGTGACGCCGCCAGGCACAGCGTTTCCGCCATGGTGGAACAGGCCCCGTACACCCCGGCAAAGGGGATTCCCAGGGCGCGCATGGTGTAGTTGCTGGCCGTGCACTGGGCCTGCAGGTCCCCCGCCAGCGCCAGGTCCACCTCCTTGCGGCTGATGCCCGCCTTGCGCAGACAGAGTTCCGCCGCTTTCTGCTGCAGGTAGCTTTCCGCCTGCTCCCAATTGGCGCAGGCTTCGTCCGGGAAGGAGGCATCCTCGGTCAGGAAGTCAAAGCCCGCCGCCAGCGGCCCCTCGCTCTCCTTCTTGCCCCCCGCTGCGGCCCAGGCTGCAATGACCGGCGGTTTTTCAAACAGAACCGTGTCCTTTCTGCGAATGGCCATGGATCACCCCACCTTTCCCAGCAGCCAGTAGAGCAGCCCCCACACCGCCGAAGCGGCGGTGCCGTAGGCAATGACCGGCCCTGCTATGCCGAAAATCTTGGCGCCCACACCGGTGACCCAGCCCTCCGCCTTGAACTCGATGGCCGGGCTCACCACTGAATTGGCAAACCCTGTGATGGGCACCAGCGTACCGGCTCCGGCCCGGGTGGCCAATTTCTGGTACCACCCCAGCGCTGTACAGACGGCCGACAGAAAAATCAGCGCGATGCTCGTCAGCGTGCCGGCCAGCGAAGCGTCATACCAGATAAGAAAGACCTGGCGTAGCACTTCTCCCAGCAGGCAGATACTGCCGCCCACAAAAAATGCCCACAGGCAGTCCCGGACCACCGGCGAATGCGGCGTTGCTCGGGATACCATGCGGGCATATTCTTTCGGATTCAGTTTCATGGTTGCTATGCCCCCTCACGGGGGTAGTATACCCTCAGGGGTCGTAAAATATCACGTTGCCGCGATAATAGGGTTCGGGGACCATCATGCGGTAGAGATCCTTGAGTTCCCGGCTCACCACGGCATCGGTTTCATGGCCGCCGCAGGGCAGCGTCAGGATGTTGTAGCGCACCCCGAACACCCGGCTCTCGATGCGGGTGGCACAGGCACCCGCCCGCAGATAAAAGGCAATGCGTCGCTTTGCCACCGCCCGGTCGGGCGCTTCATCGGGATGCTCGCATTCGAGAATCAGATCGTCCAGCCGGTCCCGGTAGTGGTCCGCCAGCGCGTGGAGCGCCCGGGTACCGATGCCGCCGCCCCGCAGGTCGCTGCGCACGGCAAAATAGTCCAGCAGCGCGCTGCGCCGTCCCGGCAGCAGCACCTGCCAGGCATAGGCCAGCAGACGGCCGTCTTCTTCCTCCAGGACCAGCGGCTCATAGATGCCCGCCTGCATCATCTCCCGCACGGCGGAAAAGGGTTTGAGCTCCGCGGCGGGAAAATCCTGCACCATCCGGGTCTCGTAGATATTCTGCGCCCCAGCGCAGTCCAGCAAACGAATTTGCATGGGGATTTCTCCTTTCTTCATTGAATTGTGAGGGGGTTTCCTGTATAATACAAGAGAATTGGAAACGGAGGACTTTTCGTATGGAATGGACCGATATCAGCATTACCGTCGCCAAGCGCGACGCCGACACCGCCGAAGCCATCGCCACGATGGTAGCCAACGGCGGCATCTATATTGAAGATTACAGCGACCTGGAACAGCAGTCCTGGGAGATTGCCCATGTGGACCTGATCGAGCAGGAACTGCTGGACAAGCCCCGGGATATCGTCATCGTGCACATGTACCTGGCCCCCGATGAGAACCCCGCCGAGATCCTGCCGCTCTTCGAGGAGCGGCTGAAGAACAGCGGCATCGAATACCAGCTGAACACCACCGGCGTGGAGCAGGAAGACTGGCAGAACGCCTGGAAGAAATACTACCATCCCATGGACATCGGCAACCGTCTGGCCGTGGTACCGGGCTGGGAGCACTACGACACTGACCGCATCACCATCACGATGGACCCCGGCATGGCCTTCGGCACCGGCACCCATGAGACCACCAGCCTGTGCCTGGAAACGCTGGACGCCATCGTACAGGGCGGCGAACGGGTGCTGGACATCGGCACCGGGTCGGGCATTCTGGCCATTGCGGCACTGAAACTGGGCGCCAAAGAGGCGGAAGGCGTGGACATTGATCCCATGTGTGTGCGCACCGCCGGGGAAAACGCCCAGCGCAACGGCGTGGCTGACCGCTTCACCGTGCTGGTGGGTGATCTCTCCGACAAGGCCAGCGGCCAGTACAACATCATCACCGCCAACATTGTGGCGTCGGCCATCCTCTCCCTGGCGCCCCATGTACCGTCCCTGATGGCGCCGGGTGCCCGGTTCATCGCCAGCGGCATCATCGACGAGCGCAAGCAGGAAGTGCTGGACGGTCTGGCGGCCGCCGGGCTGAATCCTGTGGAAGTGAAGGAAAAGCGCGGCTGGGTCTGCATCATCTGCGAAAAGAAAGAGGCATAACATGCCGCACCGCTATTTTACCAGAGAACTGGCCGGCGGGCAAGCTTCCCTCACCGGCGGCGACGCCCACCACCTGGCCAACGTCATGCGGGCACGCATCGGCGAACAGGTGGTGCTGTGCGGGCCGGACGGACTGGAATATACCGGCACCGTCACCTCCATTGTGCCGGGCCGGGTGGAGTTTTCCGTCAGCGAAGGCGCCCCCAGCAAGGCGGAACCCGACCTGGCCGTGACACTGTTTGTGGGCTATCCCAAGCAGGGCAAGCTGGAGGAGATCATCCGCCACAGTGTGGAGCTGGGCGTGCAGGAAATTGTTCCCTTCTTCAGCCGCTACTGTGTGGCAGCCCCCAAGAAAGAAGACGCCAAGAACGAGCGGTACAACCGCATCGCCTTCGAAGCCGCCAAACAGGCGGGCCGGGCGAAGATTCCCCATGTGGCCATGCCGCTGGAGAATTTCGGCGCGGTCTGCCGGGCGCTGGCTGCCTACGACAAGACCCTCTTCTTTTATGAGGGCGGCGGCGAACCGCTGCGGAAACTGCTGACCCCCGGCTGTGCCCGGCGTCTGGCGCTGATCACCGGCAGCGAAGGCGGTTTTGCCGCCGAGGAAGCCTCTGCCGCCAGCGCCGCCGGGGCCATCCCGGTGGGACTGGGACCGCGCATCCTGCGCTGCGAGACTGCCCCGCTGGCCGCCCTGACCGCCGCCATGCTGCTCACCGGCAACCTGGAGTAATCCATACTATGGCAGGGTTCTCGCCTGCGTGCCGGTCTCCCTTTCCCTGCAAAACATAAGGCCCTCTGTCCCCAGGGCAGAGGGCTTTTGCTTTGTTCAGTTGTCGCCGCGGCCATGGGCGTGCCGGAAAGCTTCCCGGTATTCTTCCGGGATATCCTCCGCCGTCTGGCCGTCGTGGATGGACGTGGTGCCGGCTTCCTCCGATGTCTGGTAGAACCAGAGTTTATAGTCCAGAAGATCCAGCGTCTTCTGCAGCTGGGCCATCTGCTGCTGCACGGCCAGGCGCCGGTTCACAAAGAGCTGCAGCCGTTCCGGGATGGTGGCATCCCCTTCCCGGCACAGATCAATGTACCGCCGGATCTCCTTGATGGAAAGGCCCGACTGCTTGAGGCACTCGATGATGCTCAGCCATTCGTAGTCCTTCTCCTGAAACATCCGGATGCCGCCGTCCGTGCGCTCCACATAGGGCAGCAGCCCTTCCTTGTCGTAATAGCGCAGCGTGGAGGGCGCAATGCCCAGCCGCTTCGCCATCTGTCCTACCGTGTATGCCATGATGGGATTTCCTTTTCAGAACAGTTTGTCGGTGGGATACAGGCCGTCGGCGCTCATCTTCTGCAGGGCAGCCACCAGATCCGGCTTATCCTCCCGGTAGGTGATGCCGTACCACTTGTCGGCGCTGGTCAGCACGTGCACATCCGCTTCCTTGCGCTGCAGCGCGGCCGTCACCACGGAGGGCAGGTAGTATTCGCACTTCAGCGGGTTCACCGGCAGATTTTCCTGCAGGAAGGCAGCAAAACCGGCCTTTGCCTCGGCGATATAGCCCGGCGTGAAGCCCCACAGGTTCATGGAGACCACCGTGTCGGCGGGCAGATCGGTCCAGGTGGCGCCGCCGTCCTCGGTATAATGGATGCCCCCGTCATAGGGTTCGATGCAGGTGCGCTCGGTCACGCTGACCAGGTCGCCCTTCCCATCGGTGACGCAGACGCCGCGGCTCACGCTGCCGTTGGCACTGACCGTGTTGCCCAGCAAAAAGCCCACCATCGACCAGGCATACCGGTCACCATCGGCGTGGGTGCTGAGGTAATCATAAATCAGTCGGAAACCCTGGGGGCCATAGTAATCGTCGGCATTGATGACGGCGAAGGGTGCGTCGCCGATGGCTTCCTCCGCCACCAGAATCGCATGAGCCGTGCCCCAGGGTTTGACGCGGCCCTCCGGCACCGAGAAACCTTCGGGCAGTTTGTCCAGCTGCTGGTAGGCATAGCGGACCTCCAGCCCGGCGCGCTCCGCCCGGGCGCCCACTGCCTCCTTGAAAGCTGCCTCAATTTCATGCTTGATAATAAAGACCACCGTCTCAAAACCGGCGCGGCGGGCGTCGTACAGGCTGTAGTCGAGGATAGCCTCCCCGGAAGGCCCCACCGGATCGATCTGCTTCAGACCGCCGTACCGACTGCCCATACCGGCCGCCATCACCACCAGAATCGGTTTTTTTGCCATACTGAATCTCCTTC
Source organism: uncultured Subdoligranulum sp. (assembly GCF_963931595.1). Classification (GTDB taxonomy): domain Bacteria; phylum Bacillota; class Clostridia; order Oscillospirales; family Ruminococcaceae; genus Gemmiger. Next base: position 779,431 of record NZ_OZ007030.1, on the reverse strand, counting down.
CTCCATCCGTTTTTCCCATCAAAAGAATGTTTGCCGGATGGCATCCATTATGTCCATAATACACGTTCCGCCCGTTTCTTGCAAGTGCTGCGGGATAGCGCTGACAAAATAACAAAATCTTAATGCAATTCCCGGTAGCAATCGCGCGTGGAGGATGTTATAATATAGGATAAATATTCATTGCACTTGCAGGGAGGGATGTTGCCTTGCCAAATACCGCACCCGTACGCGCGCTGGTACTGGCCGGCGGCGGCGCCAAGGGAAGCTACCAGATCGGTGTCTGGCGCGCTCTGCAGGAGTTGGACTGGCATCCTGCCATCATCACAGGCGCCAGCGTGGGCACGCTGAACGGCTGTATGTTCACCCTGGGCAAGGCCCGGGAGGCCGAGGCCCTGTGGCGTTCCCTGGAAATTCACGATGTGCTGGATGTGCCCGCCACCCGCAACCCGGAGGAACTGAACGCTTTCTTCCAGGATGTGATCCGCAGCGGCGGTCTGAACGTGGAACCGCTGGCCGAACGTCTTGACGCCCTGATCGATGAGCCGGCGGTACGCCGCGCCCCCATCCACTTTGGCCTGGTGATGACCGAGATGTCCACCATGCGCAGCCTGCAATGCCCCATAGAAGCCATTCCCCAGGGGCGGCTGAAGGATTACATGCTGGCCTCCAGCGCCTGCTTTCCCGCCCTGCGCCCCCGGGAGATCGACGGGGTGAAATACATCGACGGCGGCTGGCGTGACAACATGCCGCTGCAGCTGGCCGCCGAGATGGGAGCCACCGAACTGCTGGGCGTGGACATCGACGGCATCGGTATCGTGCGGCAGAACCACACCGGGCTGCCCACCCGCATCGTGCGCAGCCACTGGAACCTGGGCCCCACCCTGGACTTTGATCCTTCCCGGGCGGCACGCAACATCGCCCTGGGCTACTGGGACACCCTGCGGCTGTTCGGGCGCATCGGCGGCACAGCCTATGCCATCCAGCCGGACCCGGACGGATTCCTGGAACGCTTTGCCATAAGCTATCAGCAGCAGCTGGCGGACGCCTGCGCCCGTGCCCCCGGTCTGGAAAGGGCAGAAAAAACCGCCCGCCAGCGTGCCGGGTATCCGGCGCCCTACGGGCCCAATCCCGGCGCTCCCACGCGGGGCGCCCTGGCCCCGCTGGAACTGGCCTGCGAACGCCTGCATGTGCCGGAAGATCTGCCCTACACCCCAAAAATGCTGGCGGCTGCTTTCATGGGCAGCTTCGACAAGGATCCCGCCGACCGGTTTCCCGCCCTGCTGGACGGCAAGGAGGGCAGTCTGGTGGCCGAGCGCACCCTGGCCACCGCCATGCCGGAAGAATTCGTCACCGCTCTGGTCAGCCAGGCATTGACCCGGACATCCCTGCTGTAACTGTCAAAGGAGGCTCATATGTATACATTTACCGGTGTATCCGCATCCGCGGGGATTGCGATCGGCCCGGTAGAGCAGATCGACCACGGCACCACCGGGCTGCACCGCATCGTGTGCGATCCCTTCCGGGAGCGCGCGCTGTACGATGTGGCCGTGGTGCTGGCCAAGGACGAACTGCGCCGCCTGAGCCAGCGTGCCAAAGGGCCGGACGCCGACATCCTGCTGTTTCAGATCGCCCTTCTGGAGGACGAGTCCTTCACCAACGAGATCGGTGATTACATAGCAGCCGGGGCCGGCGGCGCCGCGGCTGTGGAACGGGCCGAACAGATTTTTGCCGGACGGCTGAACAATGTGGACGATGAGTATATCCGGGAGCGCAGCGTGGACGTATGCGATGTATGCCGCCGCGTGGTGGATATTCTGGACGGGCGTCCCCGCCGCCGGCTGCACCTGAAACGCCCCAGTATCCTGGTGGCGGATCGCTTTTTCCCCAGCGATCTCTTCAGCCTGGACCGCCGGATGATCCTGGGCCTGGCCAGCAACCACGACAGTTCGGTCAGCCACGCCGCCATCATGGCGCGCAGCCTGGGCATTCCCGCCGTCATCCAGCTGGGGGACGGCGTGGCGGCCCTGGCCGCCGGGCACCGGGCCATTCTGGACGCCTCCGACGGAGACACCGGCACGCTGATCATCGAGCCGGACGGTGCCCATATCGCCCAAGCGGACTGCAAGGTGGCCGAAAACCGTCTGCACGGCCGTGTACCCGATGCGGTGGCGGTACTCCCCTGCCTGACCAGGGACGGCACCGCTTTCCGTCTGCTCACCGCCACCAACTCCACCTCTGACCCCGGCGAGCTGCTGCCCCAGGGCGCAGCCGGCATCGGTCTGCTGCGCACCGAGTCGGTGATCATGGACGACCTTTCGGAGGATGCCCAGTTTACAAGAATCCGGGAGAAGCTCCAGTATTCCGATGGCGCCATGATCGCCGTGCGAACCTGCGACACCCATGCCGACGATGATTCTCCCTGGACGGCGGAGATCGCCAAACGGCTGCAGGGTCACCGGCTCTTCTGGCCGCAGATCAGGGCACTGCTGCGGGCCGCGCCCTACGGCGATCTGCGGGTACTGTTCCCCATGATCGCCGGCGTGGAGGACTGGGATGCCTGCCTGCAGGAGGTGGAGACCTGCCGCCAGGAACTGCACAAGGAAGGTCCCGACATCACAATGCCGCCCTTCGGCTGCATTGTGGACATGCCGTCGGCGGCGCTGCTGGCCGGTGAACTCATCGATCACGGTGCCCAGATGCTGGCTATCGACATTGAGGACCTGACCCGCTACACCCTGGGCCTGCTCCAGGATTCCGCGGCGGCCGCCACCAAGGTGGACAATCCCGCCGTGCAGCGGCTGGTGCAGGAAGCGCTGCAGCAGGCCGAGGCCCGCGGCGTGGAAGTGTACCTGTGCGGCATCACCATCGAAAGCATTCCCCGCATCCCGGTGTACCTGCACCTGGGGATCCGGACCTTCAGTGTGGAGCCGGCGGCCATCCTGCCGCTGAAAAAACTGCTGATGCAGGAAGATCTCTCGGGGGACCCGGTATAAACTTTCTGTAACGCAAAATGCCACCTGCCTGCCGGCAGGTGGCATTTTTTATTCACTTTGCGACGAATCGGAGGCAGTGCTCTCCGAAGCGCTCTGGCTGTCCCCGCTGCCGGTGGTGGCCACCAGCGTGTCATCCCGTTCTCCGGCGATGAAGACGCTCACGATCGTCTTGCCGGCGTCAAACTTGGTGCCGGCCAGCACGTCGGTCTTGGCCACGCAGCCTTCCGCCATGGTGCCGTCATTCTCCACGATCTGCATCTTGTATTGGATGCCCCGCTCGTCCAGCTGCTTGCTGGCGTTGGACTGGGTGAACCCGATGATGTCGGGCATCTCCACCAGGTTCGGCCCCTTGCTGACCACGATCTGGATGATCTCCCCTTCCTCGGTTTTGAGGGTACCGGCCACCGGGTCCTGACGGATCACAATGCCCGCCGCTATCTCGGAGCTGTTCTCCTCCGTCATCACAATGCGGTAGTCGGCGTAGAGATCGTTATCCTTGATCTCGCTGGCATAGCGCTTGCCCACCAGATCGGGAATGGTCTCCACCTCCTGGCTGGAACTGTCAATGCTCTGGGTTTGCCCGCTGTCCGTGGAGGCGGGCGTCTGGGGCCGCGACGGCTCTCTGCCCGCCGAATCCAGCAGGCTCCACACCAGCAGAATTGCCAGCACCACAATCACCGCCAGCGAAACCGCCATGATCTTCCGGGTGCTGATCTGGTTGTCCCCCCGCTCAAACATGGCGTTGGCCACATTGGGGTCGGTCAGGGCGCTCATCAGTTCCGGCACCGTCTGCATGCGGCGCGCCGGGTCCAGCCGCAGCGCGCAGGACAGCACCTGGGAGAACCAGGTGGGCACCCCGGCTTCCAGGCTGTGGGCCGATTCCAGGCTTTCCCGCACCTTGCGCTGCGGTGCCGAAACCGGCGTCTGGCCTGTCACCAGCTTATAGCACACCGCCGCCAGGGCATACACATCGGTGTAACGGCCGCTGAACTCCGCCGCCGAATACTGCTCCGGCGCCGCATACCCCGGGTACAGCTGGCTTTTCAGTTCACTGCCGCCGGTGCGCAGCGCCAGTGTGCCGTATCCCGTCAGGCGGGCCGTGCCGTCGATGGGCAGCAGGATGTTGTCCGGGCAGATGCCCCGATGGATGAGCCCCGCCTTGTGCAGCTGGGTGACGCCCTCCATGATGGGCTGCAGCAGCGTCCGCGCTTCGGCCGGGGTCAGCGTGCGGCTGCGCAGACTCAGGTAGTGGGTCAGCGTCATCCCCTTCTCGCTTTCCTCCACGGCATAGACGGTGTTGTTCTCCTCCATCACATCCAGGATGGTGCTCAGGCCCGTGGACGGCGTCAGGTTGTGCAGGTCGTCATACAGGTCCTTGAAATCCATCCGGCTGGTCTTGAACAGCACCTCCTTGCCCTCCTTGGGCATCAGGGCACCGTCGGCGCTGCGGCCGTTGCAGAGGGTCACCGGGAAGTATTCCTTGATCAGGACAAACTTTTTTTCCTCGTTGAGCACACCCCGGTAGGAAAGTCCGTCGCCGTCGGCGCTGAGGTAGCTTCCCACCGTGTACCGGCCCGCCAGCTGGGTGCCCAGCGGCAACGCTCCTTCCGGGTTCTGGTTTTCCAGCGAACGGCCACAGTGCGGACAATCCCCGTGGTAGCCGCCCGTCAGGGGCTGCAGGCAGTGAGGGCAAAGAAGTTCTGCCATAGAAGTTCCTTTCGTTGCTACAAGAAAAGAGAGCCAGGTTCGGCCCCTCGCTCTCTTGTGCTGCTCTTATCGGTCGAGATCTTCCTCGTTCTCCAGCGAGTGCCAGGCGTTCTGCACGTCGTCGTCATCGTCCAGCGCGTCCAGCAGCTTGCCCATCTGGGCCAGCTGGTCGGGATCGGTCAGCGTGGTGGTGGTGGCAGGAACCTGCGCCACATCGGCGGAAATGAAGGTGTACCCCTTGTTCTGCAGGGCCTCGCAGACAGCCGTAAAGTTCTCCGGCGTGGTGGTGACCTGGGCGGCCTCCTCACCAGCATCGAAGTCCTCGGCACCGGCGTCCAGCGCGTCCATCATCAGCTGGTCGGGATCCTTGTCCTCCAGATCCACCATGATGACGCCCTTCTGGCTGAACATGAAGCTGACACAGCCCATCTGGCCCAGGTTGCCGCCGAACTTGTCGAAGTAATGGCGCATGTTGGCCGCGGTGCGGTTGCGGTTGTCGGTCAGGGTCTCCACCATGACCGCCACGCCGCCGGGGCCGTAGCCTTCGTAGGTCATTGCCTCGTAATCCGCCTTGTCGCCGCCCTCGGCGCGCTTGATGATGCGCTGGATGTTATCGTTGGGCACGCTGTTGGCCTTGGCCTTGGTGATCAGGGCAGCCAGCTTGGAGTTGGAGGCGGGGTTGGAACCGCCCTCCTTCACGGCCACGGAAATCTCGCGGCCGATCTTGGTGAAGATCTTGGCGCGGGCGCCGTCGGTCTTTTCCTTCTTACGCTTGATGTTGTTCCATTTGCTATGTCCGGACATAAATATGGGTCCCCCTCGTTTGTATTCATTCAGGCTCTGGACTTTGAGCCGATAATTACCAGTTAAGTATTATAGCACAACCGAACGTCCTTTTCAAGTACCGTCCCCGGGGCTCCCCTCAGGAATTTGGGCAGCCTAGGGCTCCCGCATACAAAAAAAGCCCGCCTTGCGGCGGGACTTTTGTGTTTCAATACTTGGCCGGGTTGGCGGAGAGGTACTTCTTGACCATCAGCGCCACCTTGAAGACGATGGCATCGTCGAAGTTGCGCAGGTCAAGGCCGGTCAGTTTGCGGATCTTCTCCAGCCGGTACACCAGCGTGTTGCGGTGGACAAACAATCCGCGGCTGGTCTCCGAAACATTCAGGTTGTTCTCAAAGAAGCGCTGGATGGTGAACAGCGTCTCGGCGTCCAGGGAATCGATGCTCTCCTGCTTGAAGACCTCCCGCAGGAACGCCTCGCACAGCGTGGTGGGCAGCTGATAGATCAGGCGGGCAATGCCCAGATGGTCATAGCTGATGACCTGACGCTCGGTGTCGAAAACCTTGCCCACTTCCATGGCGATCTGGGCTTCCTTGAAGCTGGAGGCCAGATCCTTGATGTTGTTGATGGGCGTGCCGATGCCCACCACAGCCTTGATGTAGTGGTCCCCCTGCAGCGTATCCACGATGGAGGTGGCCAGCTTCTCCATATCCTTGGTATTGTTGTCCGGCTTGATCTCCTTGACCAGGACGGTATCGCTCTCACTGATATTGAAGACGAAGTCCTTCTGCTTGTCGGGGAACAGGCCGCTGACCACATCGTAGGCCGAAATATCGTTGCCCGAGGTCACACGGATCAGCAGCACCACCCGCTGGGCATCCGACACGAAGTGCAGCTCCCGCGCCTTGGCGTAGATATCGCCGGGCAGGATGTTGTCCAGCACCACATTCTTGATGAAGTTGGTCTTGTCGAACTTCTCATCGTGGTACTGTTTGATGCACTGCAGGCTGATGGACAGCATGGCTGCAAACTGTGCCGCCGTGGGATCGGTACCTTCCACAAAGGCCGCGTAGTCGTTATGCTTGGCATTGGAGAACTGGTGATAGGAATAGCCGTCCCGCACAAAGGCGTCCCCTGCCGTCTGGCGCACGGCGGCTACACCGTCGCGCACTTCGCCGATCTGCCCCAGCTCGGAGCAGGAAATGACTGTACCGGTTTCATCCACGACGCCAACCACACGGTCAACGGCCTCTTTCATCTGGTACACCACGTTCTGGAATACCCTGTTCGCCATAGTCTGTTACTCCCCTTCGGTTCATTTGGGCGATTTGTCAAAATGCCTTTTGGTAAACTGTCCGAAAACAGATAACTCTTGATGTATATTTTACACAATCGTGTTGACTTTTGCAACATATTTTAACGAAAAAAGTAAGATATTCTTGTACAATTTTCGTTTATATGCAAAAAAGTCCCGCTGCACTGTGCGGCAGCGGGGTAAAAACTCCGTCATTTTGACGACATATCTTTTCCGGAATCCTGCATGGCGCCGGTACCGCCCTCCACCACGCCGCGGCGCTGGAACACATAGGTGAAGCTGCGGAAAAAGATTTTGCAGTCCATGCCAAAGGTCAGGTGGGCGGCATATTCGCCGTCGTACCTTGCCTTCACATCGATGGGCAGCTCATCCCGTCCGTTGACCTGCGCCAGGCCGGTGAGGCCGGGGCGGATATCGTTGGCGTGGACCTTGTCCCGGGCCTCGATGAGGTCGTACTGGTTGTACAGGGCGGGCCGCGGGCCGATGATGCTCATCTGCCCTGCCAGAATGTTGTAGATCTGGGGCAATTCATCCAGGCTGGTCTTGCGCAGGAAGGCGCCGCTCCGGGTGATGTAGCTGTCCGCATTTTTCAGCAGATGGGTGGGCACATCGTGGGGGGTATCTCCCCGCATGGTGCGGAATTTCAGAATGTTGAAGTGGGTCTTGTCCTTCCCCACCCGGCGCTGTTTGAAAAAGACCGGGCCCGGGGAATCGCTCTTGATCCAGAGGGCGATGATCGCCATGGGGATTGCCAGCACGATGACCGCGGCCAGCGAGAGCACAAAATCCAACAGGCGCTTGATATAGTGTTGATACAAGGCGTCAGTCCTCCTTTGCCCCTTGTTCGGACGGATGGTCCTTCATCTGTTGTTCCAGCTCCTCCCGGGAGAAGATGCCCGTGTTGCCGCTCATGGCCACCACAGTGTGGTCGGCGCGGACACGGCGGTTGGGATGGTAGCTGGGCACCATGTGCTGCAGGCATTCCACCACCGCGTCGTCGTTGTGGTGGGCCGCCACCAGCAGTGCCTGCAGGCCGTTGTAGAAGTCCGCCAGATCGATCTGCATGGGCGGCGCGATGAAAATCTTGTTGTGCGCCGTCTTGCGCATCTTGTCCTGCTCGGTGTCCATGAGCAGTTCCTCGTAGAGTTTCTCGCCAGGACGCAGGCCGGTGATCTTGATCTGCATGTTGACCCCCGGCTCGTAGCCGTAGAAGCGGATCAGCCGGTTGGCCAGGTCCATGATCTTGACCGGCTCACCCATGTCCAGCACGTAGATGCTGCCGCCCTTGGCAAGGCCGCCCGCCTGCAGGACCAGCTGGGCCGCCTCGGTGATGGTCATGAAGTAGCGGACGATGTCCGGGTGGGTGATGGTCACCGGGCCGCCGCGCTTGATCTGCTCCTCAAACAGTGGAATAACGCTGCCGTGGCTGCCCAGCACGTTGCCGAAACGCACCGCCATGCACTTCATGTCGGTGCCGCCGTCAAAGGACTGGATCAGCATCTCACACAGACGCTTGGTGCAGCCCATGACGTTGGTGGGGTTGACGGCCTTGTCGGTGGACAGCTGCACGAACCGTTCCACGCCGTGCTCCGCCGCTGCTGTGAGCAGGTTCTTGGTGCCGAAGACGTTGTTCTTGACGGCTTCCGCCGGGCTGATCTCCATCAGCGGCACATGCTTGTGGGCCGCCGCGTGGAAGACCACCGACGGATGGTAGGTGTCAAACACCTCATTCAGGCGCTCCATGTCCCGGATGGAACCAATCAGCGTGATCACCGGCGCGTCGGCACCGTACTTGTTGCGCAGTTCGGTTTCCAGCTCATAGGCGCAGTTTTCGTAGATATCGAAGATGAGCAGCCGCCGGGGCTGGTAGCGCATGATCTGCCGGCAGAGCTCGCTGCCGATGGAACCGCCGCCGCCCGTGACCAGCACCACCTTGTCGTGGAGGTACTCGGAAATCTGGGCATTGTTCAGCTGGATTTCGTCGCGGGAGAGGAAGTCCGCCGTGTTCAGTTCCCGGAAGCCGGCGGCCACCGGGTTGCCGTTCTCATCCACCGCCTGGGGATCGGACAGCATCCGCACCCGGCAGTGGGTGGAGTTGCAGAGGTTGATGATCTCGCTCAGGCGGTCGCCCTTGACGGTGGTGATGGCAATGACGATCTCCATGATGTGATATTTGCGCACCAGTTCGGGGATATCCGAGATGGTGCCCCGCACCGGGACGCCCTGCACCCGCAGGCCTTTCTTGGTCAGGTCATCGTCCACCATGCAGATGGGGTCGCCGAAGCTCTGGTTCTTGTTTTTGCAGAGGTTGACCGCCCAGGCGCCGGCGTTGCCCGCGCCCACAATGAGCAGCGGTGTGGGGTTTTCCATCTTGCGGGACCGGGCTCCCCGCACCGTCTTGATCAGCCGCCACAGAAAGCGCACGCCGGCAATGGCCGCCGTATTGAAGACCGCACCGAAGATCAGCACGGCGCCGCTGATGGGCCGGCTGCGGTAGAACAGGTCAAAGAGCATGATAAGCCCGGTGGCCAGCCCGGACAGACAGGTCAGCCTGGCCAGGTCCCGCATGCCCGCATACTCCCACATGATCTCGTACAGGCCGCCGAACCAGAAGACAATCATATAGATGGGCAGCACATAGCACAGCATGGGCGACATCGCCCGCAGGACTTCGGCGCGCTGGTAGGCTTCACCGCTGTCAAACCGCAGCATGACCGCCAGCCAGTAACAAAAAACGATCAGTCCGCAGTCCAGCAGCATCAGGGCAATGCGCCGGGGCAGACCTTTGATGAGTTGTTTGGAATCCTGTAGCATGAGTGTGTTTATTCCTTTATCTTGTATCGATCCGCAGATCGGAAATCGCTCTGTACAGCAGTATTATAACACAAATCTGCCCCGTTTGTCTTGCGGCAAACGAGGCAAACAGAGCGCAAACTGTCCAAAAATAGACAGCAAATTTTGGCAAGGAAAGCGACGGGAATTATTCGACCGTCACGCTCTTGGCCAGATTGCGGGGTTTATCCACATCCAGGCCCTTGGCGCAGCTGACATAGTAGGCCAGCAGCTGCAGCGGAATGACCGCCAGGCTCGTGGCAAAATGGGGGTCGGTCTTGGGCACATAGACGGTGAAGCCGGCGGTGTCCTCGATGCTGTAGTTGCCGTAGGTGGTCAGACCCATGAGGAAGGCGCCGCGGCTCTTGACCTCCACCATGTTGGAGACACTCTTCTCATACAGGTCGGGCTGGGTCAGGATGCCCACCACCAGTGTGCCGTTTTCCACCAGAGAGATGGGACCGTGCTTCATCTCGCCCGCGGCAAAGGCCTCGGAGTGGATGTAGCTGATCTCCTTGAACTTCAGGCTGCCCTCCAGCGCCGTGGCATAGTCCAGCCCGCGGCCGATGAAGAAGGCGTCCCTGGCGTTGGCATACTTGCTGGCAAACCACTGGATGCGCTCCTTGTCTGCCAGGATCTTCTCCATTTTGTCGGGCAGGGCTTCCATCTCGGCGATGAGGTTCTCGTACTGACCGTCCGCCAGCGTGCCGCGCACCCGGGCAAATTCGGTGGCCAGCAGATAGCAGGCCGCCAGCTGGGTGCTGTAGGCTTTGGTGGTGGCCACCGAAATCTCGGGGCCTGCCCAGGTGTACATGGTGGCGTCGGCCTCCCGGGCGATGCTGGAGCCCACCACATTCACAATGCCGATGGTGCGCACACCGCGGTCCTTGCACAGGCGCAGCGCCGCCAGCGTGTCGGCGGTCTCGCCACTCTGGCTGATGACCAGGGCCAGGGAATCCTTCTCCAGCACCGGGTTGCGGTAGCGGAACTCGCTGGCCACGTCCACCTCCACCGGCAGACGGGCCAGGCTCTCAAAGACATAGCGGGCCGCCATGCCCACATGGTAGGCCGAACCGCAGCCGATGATGTAAACGCGGCGCACCGTGCGGATGGCATCCTCATCCAGCGCCAGTTCCGACAGATCGATCTTGCCGTCCTTCAGCCGCGGCGAGATGGTATCCCGAACGGCGGCGGGCTGCTCATGAATCTCCTTCATCATGAAGTGCTCGTAGCCGCCCTTTTCGGCCGCTTCGGCATCCCACTCGATGGTGGTGGTCTCGTGGCTGACCGGCTCCTTGTCGATGTTGAAGAACTCGATGGAGTCGGGGGTCAGCCGGGCGATCTCCAGATTGTCGATGTAGTAGACCGTGCGGGTGTACTTCAGCAGTGCCGGCACGTCCGATGCAATGATGGAGCCGTTGTCGCACTGGCCCACGATGAGGGGGCTGTCCTTGCGCACCGCGTAGAGCGTGCCGGGCTGATCCGCAAACAGGATGCCCAGCGCATAGGACCCACGCACATGGAGCATCATGCGGGAGATGGCATCCAGCGCGTCGCCCGCCGACTCCCCGGTATAGTAGTAGTCCAGCAGCTGGGCCACCACCTCGGTGTCGGTCTGGGACACAAAGGTGAAGCCGCGGTTGGTCAGCCGCTCCTTGATCTCCAGATAGTTTTCGATGATGCCGTTGTGCACCACGGCGATCTTCTGGTCCCGGGAATAGTGGGGGTGGGCGTTGACCACCGACGGTTCCCCGTGGGTGGCCCACCGGGTATGGCCGATGCCGCAGTTGCCCGGCACGGCGTTGCCGCCGTCCGTCATTTCATGCAAAACCTTCAGGCGTCCCTTGGCCTTGACCACCTCAATCTTGCCGGCTGCGTTCTGCACCGCCAGGCCGGCCGAGTCATAACCGCGATATTCCAGTTTGGCAAGTCCGTCCAGCAAAATCGGTGCAGCCTGCGCTGCTCCGGTAAAACCTACGATTCCACACATTGGCGTACTCCTCCCTGTGGTATAGAATGATTTCTAATGAGAATCCTTGTACTTTTCCTCTGAAAAACAGGTATACTGTTTATCAGTATATTCGATTCCGCCCCAAATGTCTACCCATTCACACAAAAAGCGGGCAGCCGTCAAGGGCAACGGCCGCCCGCTCTGCGCATTCTCCCTTTCCGGTTTCTTACACCATAAGAACCGTCTCAGTCCTTGCGCAGTCTCTAGCATATCATATTTGCGGGCAATCGGCAAGCCGAAAGCGGCCTGCCCTCTCCCTTTCCCCACTTTGCAAAATTTAGCAAGGTATTTTTGCGGAAAACTTTATATTATTCGTCGCTTACCCGGCGTGCCACCACCACATACCGGCCATTGTCGCTGGAATACTCGCAGGTGGAGAGGGTCAGCAGCTGTTCGCCGTAGCTGGGGCGGATGCCCGTGTCCACATCGCTGCGGGCAATGACCTCGTCCACATACTCGTTGTAGGTGGCCTCATCCAGATCCACATACTCGTTGTAGACGAAACTGGTGTCCTGCACCACGTCGATGGCAAAGGCTGCAAACACTTCGTAGGTGCCGTCCCCGTAGACCGTGTCGAACCGGATCCGGGGGTGTTCGGTGTAGTAACCGGCCTCCTTGTAGCCGGTCAGGCATCCGAAAATCGTGCCGGTCTTCATGTTGTGGCCGTAGACGATCAGATTCTCGCTCTGGTCATTGGCACCCAGCGTGGTTTTCTCGTCCAGGTAGGGCACGCCGTATACGCTGTACTCCTTGTTGAAGTCATGCCGCAGATAAAAGTCCTTATTGTCCGGCGCATACATCACCGGGAAATCCAGATTGGTCCCGTCGATGGAGATCCACCCGATGAAATCGCTGTTCTGGTCCCGCAGCGCCGCAAACTTGGCGCTGTTGCTCTCCTCCCCGGTGGCCGGGGCGTCGGTATCGATCATGGCCTGCAGGCTGGCAAACTCGTTTTCGGTCTGGCGGTCATCGTAGAACCGCTTGGCCAGAACGCCGCCGCTGACCAGGAAGACCACCAGGCAGACGGCCATGAGCAGATTGTAGATGACATTGGACGGGCTCTGCTTTTTGGCCGGTCTCTTTTTGTCCGGCGTACCGCCCTTTTGCCGACGGGGATGGGCGGGCTCTTCCGCAGCATCCTTCTGCTCCGGGCGAGGCGGTTCCGCCGCGGGTTCCGGGGCCTGGATGGGCGGCAGGTGCCGGGTCTTGTAAGGGTCATCGTCACGACGGATTTTTGCCATACTTGTCTTCACCTCGTCAAAGTTGTCTTAACTATACGCCAATACGGAAAAAATTGCAAGCAAAACCGCTGTGTCCACAGCGGACACGGCGGTTGTTACGGCAGGATCACTCGCGGATCTCGATGCCCAGTTTGAATTTCAGGTTGCCCAGAATCTTCTTGACGAAGCGGTCGATCTCCTCCGGCGTGAAAGCCTTGTCACCCGGCTGGAAGTAGAGGCTGAAGGCCATGCTCTTCTTGCCGGCGCCCAGTTTCTCGCCGCGGTAGATATCAAACAGCTCCACCTTGGTCAGCTGCTTGCAGGCGCGCTGCATCTCAGCCATCAGGGTGCCGCATTCGGTCTCCTCGGGGGCCACCAGCGCCAGGTCACGCTGGACCGGGGCCAGCTCGGGGATGGGCGTATAGTGCAGGGCCTTGGGGGCCAGGTCGTAGAACTTGGGCCAGTCGATCTCGCCCAGGTAGATGTTCTGGTTGCTGCGGCTGTCCTTGGGCAGCTTCAGCTCGGCGGTCACATCGTTGGCCAGCTTGCCGAAGACACCGATGCGCTCCCCCTTGCAGAGGATGTAGGCCGCGATGCCGGGATGCAGCCAGGCCACATCGGTGGCACGCTCCACCGTCAGCTCGGTGGCGAAGGCGGCGCCCAGCGCTTCCACAGCGCCCTTGACGGCGAAGAAGTCCTCCCCGTCGCCCCAGGCGGCGAAGCCCAGGTGCAGGCGCTCCTCGGGCAGCTCGGTGGCCGGCTGTTCCTTGGGGATGTAGATGTTGGACAGCTCGAAGATGCGGCCGTCGTTGTTGCCCTTTTTCAGGTTGTCCACCACCACGTTGAGCAGGGACGGCGCCAGCAGTGTGCGCATGATGGTGAGGTTGGAAGAGATGGGGTTGAGGATGCGGATGACGTTGCGTTCCGGCGCATCCTGGGCGATGTGGAGCATGTCCAGGTCGGCGTCGGCATAGAAGGCCAGCGTCTCGGCCTCGTAGAACCCCTGGGCGCACATGGCGCGCTTGGCCTTGGCGCGGGCTTTCTGGACAGTGGTCAGGCCGCCGGTGGTGACCTGGGCCGCTTTCAGGAAGGTGGGTTTGATGTGATGGTAGCCGTACTCCCGGATGACTTCCTCGGCCAGGTCGGGCTCGCCAATCTCGATGTCCTCACGCCAGCGGGGCGCCGTGACCTGCATCGTGTCGCCGTCCGCTTCCAGCGCGACTTCAAACTGCAGGCGGCGCAGGATATCCAGCACCGCATCGGTGGGCACCGTGATGCCCAGGATGGCGTTGATGCCGCTGATGGTGGCGGTGAACTTCTTGCCTTCCCGCGGGGCACCGGCGGAGCAGTCGATGTGGGTGGCGGTCACTTCGCCGCAGCCCAGCTCCTGGATCAGGTGCAAAGCGCGGGCCATGCCCAGCTCGGTGGTATACTCCGAGATGCCCTTCTCGTAATGGCTGGAGGCATCGGTGTTCTGGCCCAGGCCGCGGGCCGTCTTGCGGATGTTGTCCCGGGCAAACTTGGCGGACTCGAAGAGCAGCTGGGTGGTGGTATCCTTGATCTCGCTGTTCAGACCACCCATGACGCCGGCCAGCGCCACCGGCTTGCTGCCGTCGCAGATGACCAGGTTGCTGGGGGTCAGCTTGAACTCCTTGCCGTCCAGCGTGGTGATGCCTTCGCCGTCCCTGGCGCGGCGGACAATGATCTGGCAGCTCTCCAGCGTGTCCATATCAAAGGCGTGCATGGGCTGGCCGATCTCCAGCATGACGTAGTTGGTGATATCCACCACGTTGGAGATGCTGCGCAGGCCGCACAGCGCCAGCTGACGGCGCATCCAGCGGGGCGAGGGGCCCGGCGTGATGTTGTGCACGTAGTGGCCGATATACCGCGGGCAGAGATCCGGCGCTTCCACCGTGATGGAAAGGCGCGGCTTGGTGGTGTCGGACTCGGTATAGTCCAGGGCGGGCATCTTCAGGGGCTTGTCCAGCACGGCGGCCACTTCCCGGGCGATGCCCAGGACGCTCTGGCAGTCGGGACGGTTGGAGGTGACGGCGATATCAAAGATATAGTCGTCCAGCCCCACCACCTGCTGGATGGGCGTGCCGGGGACGGTGTCCTTGGGCAGGTCCAGCAGGCCGTACACCTCGGCGCCGGGATAGAGGTCCTCGTTGAGGCCCAGTTCCTCGCCGCTGCAGAGCATGCCGTTGGATTCCACACCCATCAGCGGTTTTGCCTTGATCTTGACCCCGCCGGGCAGCGTGGAGCCGTCCAGGGCGGCGGGGGTGTGCATGCCCGCGTAAACGTTGGGCGCACCGGTGGAGATCTGGATATCGTGGCCGTACTCGCCGCAATCCACCTTGCAGATGTGCAGGTGGGTGCCCTCCTGCGGAACGCACTCGGTGACCACACCCACAACAACCTTGTCGATATCGGCGGACAGATCGATGAGCTCCTCCACCTCAAAGCCACAGTCGAAGAGTTTTTTCTCCAGCTCCTCGGCGGTGACATCAATGTCTACATACTGTTTCAGCCAGCTGAATGGTACTTTCATTCCAGACTTCCCCCTCTCAATCCTCGAACTGCTTCAGGAACCGCAGATCGTTTTCGAACATCAGTCCGATGTTGTTGATGCCGTACTTGAGCATGGCGATCCGCTCGATGCCGATGCCGAACGCAAAGCCGGAATAGACCTTCGGGTCAATGCCGCAGTTCTCCAGCACGCTGTGGTGCACCACGCCGGCACCCAGGACCTCGATCCAGCCGGTGTGCTTGCACAGCGAGCAGCCCTTGCCGCCGCACTCGAAGCAGGAAACGTCCACCTCGACGCTGGGTTCGGTGAAGGGGAAGTAGGACGGGCGCAGACGGGTCTTCACCTCGGGGCCGAAGAGAGCCTGGACGAACTTGTCCAGCATGCCCTGCAGATCGCACAGCGTGATGCCCTTATCCACCACAAGGCCCTCCATCTGATGGAACATGGGGCTGTGGGTGGCGTCCGAGTCGGAACGGAAGACGCGGCCCGGCACCAGCACCTTGATGGGCGGCTTTTCCTTGTCCATGACACGGATCTGGCCGCCGCTGGTCTGTGTGCGCAGCACGATGTCCTCCGCCACATAGAAGGTATCCTGCATGTCGCGGGCCGGATGGTTCTTCGGCACGTTCAGGCGGGTGAAGTTGTGGTCGTCGTCCTCGATCTCGGGGCCTTCGAAGATTTCAAAGCCCATGCCGGCAAAGACATCCACGATCTCGTTCTTGACGAGGGTGATGGGATGCAGGTTGCCGGTGGTGCGGGTCTTGGCGGGCAGCGTGATATCCACCGTCTCGGCGGCGTTGCGGGCCGCCAGCGCCGCCTTTTCCACCTGGGCCGACAGCGCCTGATACTGCGCCTCCGCCCAGTTCTTGAACTCGTTGATGGTCTTGCCCATGGCCGGACGGTCCTCTTTGGGCACATCCCGCAGCGACTTGGTGAGCCCTGCCACCGCGCCGTTCTTGCTCAGAAATTTCTGCCAGAACGCCGACAGTTCCGCCTCATTGGTGACGGCCGCGCCCGCCTGTTCGATGGCGGCGCGCAATTCCTTGATTTTTTCTTCCATAGTACACCTCTGCTCTGTACGGGGCGGGGCAAAACAAAAAGGCCTCGTCCCTGGGTTTGCTCAGGGACGAAGCCTTGTAAAAACTCCGCGGTACCACCCGTGTTCCGCACCCGAAGATGCGGCACTCTTTGTCTGCCGGTAACGGTGCAGGACCGTTGCGCACTACCGGACCGGTTTTCGCCGGCCTTTCCCGCACACCGCTCGGGAGGGAACTTCGGCGCGGCTTCTTTGCAGGCGGCTTGCAGCCGATGACCGCCCTCTCTGACCCAAAGGCCCCGCGCGTACTTTCTCCGTCATCGCGTTTTTTCAATACGAATATTAGTATAGTCAGCCTGCGGGCATTTGTCAAGGCTGGCATGACGCAAAAAAGGAGGGCCCGCAGGCCCTCCCCCTCTGGCAGATCAGTCGTTGCGGCGGCCGACCATGCGCAGGATATACAGGAAGATGTTGATGAAATCCAGGTAGAGGTTCAGCGCCCCGATGATGGATGCCTTGTGCAGCATGGCGGCATTCCCGCCGAAGTAGGCGTAGTGATGCTTGAGCATCTGGGTATCATAGGCGGTGAGGCCCATGAAGATCAGAAGGCCGATGGCGCAGAGCACCAGGTCGCCCAGGGCGAAGCTCATGCCGAACAGGCTGAAGATGCTGCCCACCAGATAGCAGACCATCATAGCGATGAGGCCGGCGAACAGTTTCGGGCCCCAGCCGGTGAGGTCACGCTGGGTGGTGGCGCCATAGACCGCCATGACGCCGAAGTAGACGGCGCCCACCAGGAAGGCCAGCACCAGGCTGCTCACCTGATACACCAGGAAGATGGTGGACAGGTTGATGCCGTTGAGGATGGCATAGCCGAAGAACAGACCGGTGGCCGTGCCGGGCTGGATCTTGGTGATCCGGGCCGAAAGCACAAAGACCATGGCCAGTTCAGCGATGGCCGTGACAAAAATCAGGCCGGTGGAAGCGAACAGCCACACAAGGCCGCTGGTCACGGTGCCGATCCCCACAGCGAAGGTCACCAGCAGGCCGGCGAACATCCAGGCAAAGGTTTTGGTCATATACTGACTCAGCGTGCCGAACGGGCTTTCCGCATAAGAAATATCATTGTAATCACGGTACATGGTTGATTCCCCTTTCTCAATACGGTATTATAGCCATAAAAGATGTGAAAACCATCACAAATTTATGAATTACCTGTTAACAGTATCCTATAGAAGAGGAAAAAAGTCAAGAATGGATTCTTTTGGTATTTATCTGCATATTCCCTACTGCAAGGCGAAGTGCCGCTACTGTGATTTTTACTCGGCCCCCGGTGCCCGGGGCGTGCCCCAGTCCTATGTGGACGCCCTGCTGCGGGAGCTGGCCAAAAACCGACGCCGTCCCGACACGCTGTATTTCGGCGGCGGCACCCCGGGGCTTCTCTCCCCCGCCCAGGTTTCCAGCCTCATCCGGGCGGCCGACCCGCTGCCGGGGGCCGAGATCACCCTCGAGACCAACCCCGACGTGGTCACACCGGCCTCGCTGCAGGGGTTCCGGGCGGCCGGGGTGACCCGAATCAGCCTCGGTGTGCAGAGTGCCGACGACGCCCAGCTGCGCCGTCTGGGGCGCACCCACACCGCCGCAGCCGCGGCCCAGGCCCTGGCCTGGGCGCGGGAGGCCGGTTTTCCCGAGATCTGCGGCGACATCATGCTGGCACTGCCCCACTATTCCAACGCCGAGTTCGATGCCACCCTCCGGCTTTTGCAGGAGGGCGGATGCACCCATATTTCCGCCTACCTGCTCAAGATCGAGCCGGGTACCGCCTTCGCCAAATTCCCGCCCGAGGGTCTGCCGGGGCCCGATGAATCCGCCGACTTCTATCTCTATGCGGTGGAGCGGCTGGTCGAAGCGGGCTACCGGCAGTATGAGATCAGCAACTTTGCAATACCCGGCCACGAGGGGCGGCACAATCTTCTCTACTGGAACTGCCGCGACTACTGGGGCGTGGGCCCGGCCGCCCACAGCTGCCTGCAAAACGTCCGGAGCTACTGGCCCGACGATGTGCAGGGCTTCATCGACGGCACCGTCACCGAACAGGCGGAGGGCCTCTGCGACGGAGAGGACTTTTTGCTCATGCAGCTGCGGCTCTGCCGCGGCCTGGACCTGACGGAATACGCCCGGTGGGGCGGGCATTTCACCAAACCCCAGATGGAATTTTTGCGCCACTGCGTGGCCAGCGGATACGCCCGGTTTGACGGCGACCGCCTGCAGCTTACCCCCGCCGGGATGGTGGTGCAGAACGCCATTCTGGAAGCGCTGATCTGACAGACAAAACGGAGACATCCTCTGACAGGATGTCTCCGTTTGTTGTGTTTATTCCTCCAGATGCCGCACCGGCCAGCCCAGCAGGTCGGCCGCCGCCGCATCGTGGGTGACGAGAATCGCAGGGCGGTCTGCCGTCAGCCGTACCGTGACGGCGGCCGCCTGGGCCACCAGCTCGGCGTCCATGCCGGTGAACGGTTCGTCCATCAGCAGCGTTCTGGCATCCCGGCACAGCAGCGCCCGCAGCAGTGCCACGCGGCGCTTCTGCCCGCCGGACAGCCGGGCCGCCGGCAGTGCCAGATCACTCCCGGCAAAGCCCAGCGCCCGCAGCTCGGTCCGGGCATCCTGCAGCGTCAGGCCGTGCCCGGCCAGGACCAGGTTGTCCGCGGCGGTCAGCTGGGGACAGAGCCGGTCCTCCTGGAACACCGCCGCCGGGGTATCCACCCCCGTTACGGTGCCGCTGTCCTGGGTCTCCAGCCCCAGCAGGATGCGCAGCAGCGTGGTTTTGCCGCAGCCGGACGGCCCCATGAGCACCATCGGCCGGTCCACCGTCCAGCTGAAGCGGTCCAGCACCGTACGGCTGCCGAACCGCTTGCAAAGATCTTGTATCACGATGCTCATGCCGTCACCTCCCCGCACAGACGCCTCTTGACTGCCCGCAGCAGCCGTGCCGCCACCGCCGACAGCAATGCCGACAGCAGCACAATGACCAGCGTCCAGGCAAAGACATCCGGCGTGGACAGAGTGATCTTGGCTCGGTAGAGGGCATCCCCCACCGAGTGGTCGGGCAGGCCGATGACCTCCGCCGAGACACCGCTTTTCCAGCACATGCCCATGGCGGCGATGCAGCTTTCGCAGAAGGACGGGAAGATGCCCGGCAGCCAGATATAGCGCAGCCGCGCCGTCCAGGACAGGCGGTACACCCTGGCCATCTCGAGAAGCTGGGGATCAGTGTCGGCGATGCCGGCCACCACACCGGCGTAGACCACCGGCAGCACATGGGTAAAGCTGACCACCACCGACAGATTGCTGCCGCTGACCCAGAGCAGTGCCAGAATGACAAAGCTGGCCACCGGCATGGCCCGGATCAGCTGCATGACGGGGTCCACCAGCACCCGCACGGTGCGCCAGCGGGCCCCCGCAGCCCCCAGCACCAGACCGCCCACGACCGCCAGCACAAAACCGGCGACGATGCGCAGCGCACTGAAGGCGATACGCTGCCAGAACGCCGGGGTGGGCAGCAGCAGGCCCAGGGCCCGCAGCGTCTGCAGGG
The DNA here is from genome assembly GCF_963931595.1 of uncultured Subdoligranulum sp. GTDB lineage: Bacteria > Bacillota > Clostridia > Oscillospirales > Ruminococcaceae > Gemmiger. The sequence goes on along the minus strand of NZ_OZ007030.1, from coordinate 759,409 downwards.
GGGTGGCCAGGAACAGCCCCCCATGGCCCAGCGTCATGGCAGCCAGCTGCCAGACGATGACCCAGACCACAAGGGCCAACAGGCGTTCCCGGGTTTTAGACGCCATAGTAGAAGTCGTCGGCCGGCATGGCACCGCCCACGCTGCTGGGATCGGCGTCATAGAGGACCTGGAAGTAGTTGACCAGGTCGGTCTTCATCTGCTCGCCCCGCTCAAAGACGATGTTGCACTCGGGCAGCGCCTTCTGGGCCAGGGCCGCCTTAGGCACGATGCCGTAGGTCTCGCAGAGGGCTGCGGTGCCTTCCAGGTCGGTGTTGGCGGCTTCCACACTGGCGGCATAGCCGTTCAGGAACTCCTCAAAGGCATCGGGATCGGCTTCCACCGCGTCCTTGCGGACCACCAGCACGCCGGTCACCAGCTGAGAACCGGCCACCTTCTGCCATTCCTCGTTCATATCCAGCGCCACGCGCAGCCCCTCGACCTGAGAAAGAGCCGTGGTTACAAAGGGCTGGGGCAGCATGGCGATGGTGGCCTGACCGGCCTGCACCTGGCTGAGGGCCTCGGTAGCCTCGCTGCAATAGACGATGTTCACATCGGCGTCGGGGTCCAGGCCGTTCTGGCTGAGCACATAGCGCAGCACATACTCCGGCGTGGTGCCCTTACCGGTGGTGACGATGGTCTGGCCCTTCAGGTCCGCCACAGACTGGACGGTGTCGCCGTTCTCCACAATATAGAGCACACCCAGCGTGTTGATGCAGGCCACTTCCACCTGGCCCTGGGTCTTCTGGTAGAGGGTCGCCGCCAGGTTGGCCGGAACGGCAGCCGCGTCCAGCTCGCCCTTGACCAGCAGCGGGACAATCTCATCGGCCGCACCGTACATCGTGAAGGTGTAGTTGGCGCCGTCGTCGCTGTCCATCAGGTTGACAAGGCCCATGGTGGTGGGGCCTTTCAAGCCCGCCACGCGCAGACCCGTCGCGGCGGTCTCCGGGCTGGCCGCCTCCTCCTGGGCAGCCGCCGAGGACGCCGGAGCGGACTCCACCGTGGCAGCCTCGGAAGAAGCTGCGGACGAGGACGAGGCCGCGCCGCAGCCCGCCAGAGAGATACACAGGGCCGCCGCAGTGATGGCCGCCCAAATACGCTTACAATTGATCATGCCAGTTCCTCCTTATTGCATTTGCGGCCTCACTATACTATAATGTTAAAAAATTGTCTGTTGCCCAGGCAACAGTCATTTGGGAGGCCGCCTATGGACTATATCCCCTATTACGATGTGCTGCGCCGCACCAGCCTGTTTCACAACATGCCCGACCGGGATCTGGATACCCTGATGGCCAGCTTTGCCCCCTACGTGCGGCGGTATGACCGGGGAGAACTGCTGCTCATGGCCGGTTACGCCACCCGGGAGGTGGGCATCGTCCTGGAGGGCGAGATCGTGGCCGCCAAGCCCATGCCGGACGGTACCGCGGTGGTCATGGCCCACATGGGCCCGGGCGGCGTGTTCGCCGATGTGCTGGCAGGCGGCCAGAGCAAAAGTCCCGTCAATGTGACGGCGGCGATCCCCTGCCTGGTGCTGTATATCCCCTGCGAGGCGCTGCTGCGCCCCGACAGCACCATGCACCCTGCCCATCTGCAGTTGCTGCACAACTGGCTGCAGACCATCAGCGACAAATATTTTGCGCTGGACCGCCGTCTGGAACTGCTGTGCTGCAAAAGTCTGCGCGGACGCATCTGCCTTTGGCTGCTGGAACAACGGGAGGAAGCCGGTGCCGATACCTTCGACACCGCCCTGACCCGGGCGGAACTGGCCTCCTATCTCAACTGCGACCGCAGCGCCCTGTGCCGGGAACTGAGCCGCATGCAGGAGGAAGGACTGCTGGCGCTGTTCCGGCGCAGCTTCAAGCTGCTGGCCCCCGACCGGCTGAGCCAGATGGTGCAGTGATTGCAGCCCGTAAGCCCCTATGGTATAATGAAGGCATTTCCGGTGCAGGACGTTTTTGCGGCCACAAGATTCCGAAGCCGGAATGGAAAAGAGGAGGATTCTATGAACACCCTGCTGCCCCGCAGCCTGTCCCCTGCCGCGCTGCTCCGAAGCGCCTTTGCCCGGGAGAAGCGCTGGCATACGCTCTGGCTTGTGTTTTCCTGGGCCTGCCTGCTGTTTGCCTGCGCCCGCACCTGGCAGGTCATTCAGGGACGTATGTACTATCTGCTGGATTCCGATATGAGCAGCGACCTGCTCCTGGGGTATGTGCTGCGCAAGGAACACGCCCTGCTGACCACCAACTGGTTTTATTCCACCGAGCTGCGCGTCTTTCACAACCATCTGGTCTTTGCGCCGCTTTTCTTTTTCTCGGATAACTGGCTTCAGGTGCGCACCATCGGCACCGCCATCATTCTGCTGGCCATGCTGGGGGCCTGCTGGTACTTCTGCCGCCAGGCCGGCATCGGGCATCTGTTCCCGGCCGTCGGCACACTGCTGGTCATGCCCATGTCGGAGGTCTATTTCCGCATCACGCTGCTGACCGTCAGCTACCCGCCCCATCTGTTTGCCAGTTTTTTGAGCCTGGGGCTGCTTTTGCACTTCATGCGCAGCGACCGCCCCCGCACCCGCATTGTGCTGCTGATCCTTCAGATTCTTTTCTCCTTTGTGATCGGCATGAACGGACTGCGCCAGGTGCTCACCTTCTACCTGCCCCTTGTCCTGGCGGTCCTTTTCCTCTGTCTGGTCTATTCCCGCCCCCAGGCCGGCGCCACCCTGCCCGGTCTGGCCGTGCCGGAACGGCGGCTTCTGATCGGCACCCTCTGTGCTGCGGCGGCCACCATGGGTGGCTGGCTGCTGAATGTGCGGGTGCTGCGCTATCTGTATCACTACACCAGCCAGGAGGGCGTACATTTTGCCCGCTTTGACGCAGCCCGCCTGGAGCAGCTGTTCTTTGGCTGGCTGGAAAGTTTCGGCTTCCAGACCGGTGAGTATGTCACCTCCACCCAGCTGCTCTATAATGCCTTCTGCTTTCTGGCACTGCTGGTGCTGATCTGCGCCTACATTTCGCTGGCCCGCCATCCCGAGCGGTACACCCTGCCCGAGCGCCTTTTCTATCTGCTGGCCTTCTTCGCCTTTGTGGCCTACGAAGGGCTGTACCTGTTCACCGACATGGTCTACTACACCCGCTACAACATTCCCGTGGTGGTGCTGCTCATGCCGGTGGGGGTGGACTATCTCTACCGGCTGCCCCGCTGCCGGCTGTGGCGCGGCATATTGTTGGGCGGCATGGCGGCGCTGCTGTTGTGGTGCGGCAACGACTACTACACCCGGCTGTGGCCGAAGAACATGACGGCCGGGCAGGAGGCAGCGGTCACCGCCCTGCGGGTGGCCGGGTATACCGAAGGGTATGCCGCTTTCTGGAACGCCAACGTCATGGTGGAGATCTCCAACGGTGCCTTCGATATCCGGGTCTGGAAATCCGGCGAGGATGTGACCGACCCCGACAACCTTTATGAATGGATGCAGACCGCCGACCACTTCACCGCCAAGCCCGAGGGCCCCGTCTTCCTCTTCTTCAACAAGAACGAGACGGAGTACCAGACGCCGTCCCGGGTACTGGACCAGGGCAAGGTGGAGTACGAGGACGAAAATTACATTGCGCTGGGATATCCCTCCTACGACGCCATGCGTGCCGATTTTTTTGACTGAGGTAAACTGCTATGGAAAACCGTCAAACCCCTGTACTGTACATCATCATCCCCTGCTACAATGAGCAGGAAGTGCTGCCCATCACCGCGCCGCAGTTTCTGAAGAAGATCACCGACCTGTCGGCAGCGGGCAAGATCAGCCCCGACAGCCGGGTGCTCTTTGTCAACGACGGTTCCAAAGACCGTACCTGGGCCATCATCAACGAACTGGCCGCCTCCGATCCCCACTACGCGGGCATCTGCCAGAGCCGCAACCGCGGCCACCAGAACGCCGTGCTGGCCGGACTGATGGAGGCCAAGGACCGCTGCGATATCACCATCTCCATCGACTGCGACGGCCAGGACGACATCAACGCCATGGACGGCATGGTGGACGCCTACCGGGACGGCTGCGACGTGGTCTACGGCGTGCGCAGCAAGCGGGACACCGACACCTTCTTCAAGCGGTTCACCGCCGAGAGTTTCTACAAGCTGCTCAACGCCATGGGTGCCGAGGTGGTCTTCAACCACGCCGACTACCGCCTGATGAGTGCCCGGGTCCTGCAGGAGTTTGCCCGCTTCAAGGAAGTCAACCTGTTTTTGCGCGGCATGGTGCCGCTGGTAGGCTTCAAATCCACCTGCGTGGCCTACGAACGGCACGAGCGCCTTGCCGGCGAAAGCCACTATCCCCTGTCCAAGATGCTCTCCCTGGCCTTTGACGGCATCACCAGCCTGTCTATCAAGCCCATCCGCTTCATCACCGGGTTCGGCGTGCTGGTGGCGCTGATCAGCTTCATCGGTGTGCTGTGGGCGGTGGTGGAAGCGGCCCTGGGCATGACGGTGTCCGGCTGGGCCAGCACCACCAGTATCATCTGCTTCGTATCCGGCGTGCAGCTGATCTGCCTGGGCGTCATCGGTGAGTATATCGGCAAGATCTATATGGAGACCAAACGCCGTCCCCGCTACATCATCAGCGAGACGACCCCCAATTTTGAGCGCAGCAAGGAGGAGGACGTATGAGCCGTCAGGTATGGAAGGGTTCCACCCTGCTCAACCCCGAACCGCCGGTGCTGGTCAGCTGCGGCAGTCCCGACAAACCGAACCTGATCACGGTGGGCTGGTGCGGCACCATCTGTACCCAGCCGCCCATGCTCTCCATCAGCGTGCGGCCCGAGCGGTACAGCCATCATCTGATTCAAGAAAGCGGCGAGTTTGTGGTCAATCTCCCCACCGAATCGCTGGTGCGCGCCGTGGACTGGTGCGGCGTCAAGAGCGGCCGGGATGTGGACAAGTTTGCCGCCATGCACCTGACCGCCGCTCCCGCCGCCAAGGTGGGTACCGTGCTGCTGGCGGAAAGCCCCGTCAACCTGGAGTGCAAAGTCCGGCAGGTGATCCCCCTGGGCAGCCACGATCTGTTCCTGGCCGAATGCGTGGCCGTGGATGTGGATGAATCCCTGCTGAACGAGGAGGGCAAACTCTGCCTGAACAAGGCCCGCCTTATCGTGTATTCCCACGGCGATTACCTGGCGCTGGGCCGCCGCCTGGGCACCTTCGGCTACAGCGTGCGTAAACGCAAGCCCCGCCGGCAAAAATAAACCGGCTTTTTCGCAAAAAAGCACCCCGCAGAAAATTCTGCGGGGTGTTTTGCTGTTCAGGAGACCGGGAACAGCACCTTCTGGCTGTCCAGGTCAAACAGATTTTCCCGGTTGATGACGCGGGTGGCGGTATCCACATGGGTTGCCACTTCACTGCGCTGGCCGCTGAGCAGCTTGTAGGCGCTCTGCACCCCGAAATACCCCATCTCATAGGTATTCTGGATGACCAGGGCATCCACCACACCGCTCTGCAGTGCATCAATGGTCACCAGGTTGGAATCGAAAGCCACCATCCACAGCGCATTCTGCAAGTGCAGCTGCTCCACCGCCTGGGCGGCGCCCACACTGGTGGGTTCGTTGAAGGCCAACACCACATTGATCTCCGGATGGGCACGCAGCATTTCCAGCGTGTCCTTTTTGGCGCTGGTGGCTTCGGCCAGCGTATGGATCGTCGTCACAATCTGCGCACGGCCGCTCCCTGCAAAGGTATCCACCGCGCCGCGCTCCCGGTCCTGCCCGTTGGCACTGTTCACATCATAATTGACAATGCCCACTTTCAGGGTACCTTCCACGCCGTCCAGCGCCGCCTGCGCCGCCATCTGTCCGGCACTGTAGTTATCCGTGCCGATGTAGGTGACCACATCCTCGGTGTTGACCGCCGAATCGATCACCACGATCTTCACGCCCTTGTCGGCCGCTGCTTCAATAGCCGGGGCGTTGGCGTCAAAGTCGATGGCGGAAAACACCAGCGCCTGGGCACCGTCCTCCACCGCTCTGGCAATCATCTGGTTCTGGGTCTCGTAATCCTCCTCGGTTTCGGGACCGTCGATGGTCAGGTCCATGTTGTACTCGGTGGCCGCCGCCTGGGCCCCTACAAACACCGCCTTCCAGAAATCGGTCTGGGTGGATTTGGCCACCAGCGCCACCTTGTAGCGGTTTTCCTCCGGCACCTGGGCGCCCGAAGAAGCACATCCTGCCAGCAGGCACAGCGCGGCCAGCAGTGCAGGCAGACGTTTACTTTGCTTTGTCATACTCGCCCTCCCGGTCCTCCGGTACCCGCGGCATCCGGATCGTCACAGTGGTTCCCTCGTCGGGGACGCTTTCGATGGAGATGCCGTACTGCGGACCAAAGTAAATGCGCAGACGGTCATTCACATTCTTGATGCCAATGCCGGTACGGTCGCTGGGCCCCTTCTTCAGCAGATTTTCCACCTGCTCCCGGGACATGCCGATGCCGTCATCGATGACCCGGAACAGGATATCCTCCCCGTCGGAACGGACTTCGATCTCGATATGGCCCGGTTCCACCAGCAGGTCCAGCCCGTGGGCAATGGCGTTCTCGATGATGGGCTGCAGCGTGATCTTGTTGCACAGACAGTGCAGGCAGCTTTCATCCACCGAGAAATGGTAGGTGAACTGGTTTTTGTAGCGGAATTTCTGGATCAGCAGATAGGCTTCCGCATGCTGCAGTTCCTTCTCGATGGGGATGAGTTCATGGCCGCGGCTGATGCTGATGCGGAACAGCCGCGCCAGCGCATGGACCATCTTGACGGCGTCGGCATTTTTGCCGCGCTCGCACATCCAGGCGATGGAATCCAGTGTGTTGTACAGAAAATGCGGGTTGATCTGCGCCTGCAGCGCCTTGAGCTCTGTCTTGCGCAGATCGATTTCCTCTTCCCGCACGGTGGTCATGAGCTTCTGGATCCGCCCCACCATGTGGCCGAAGGAATCCGAAAGTTCCTGCACTTCCCGGGTGCCGGCCACCGGCGTGTAGGTGAAGCCGTCGGCGTTCTGTTCAAACTGCTCCATGGCATTTTCCAGCTTTTGCAGCGGGCGGCTGAGCAGACGGGAGATGATCCAGCCTGCCAGCAGTGCCGCGGCCAGAATCAGCAGCGAAGAGGCCACCGTGATGCGGACCATCTGCCAGAAACTCTGGTTCACCGTCTCGTCGATGTAGCTGACACCCACCACACGCCAGTTGCTGTCCGGCACATTCTGCAGACTGTAAATAATGGTGTCCTCCACATAGGTGCCGTCCGCAAGTTCGGCCAGACGGGCCACTTCCTCGCTCTTGATGCCGGCATACAGCAGCTGCTGCTGGGGATGGTACACCATATTGCCGTCTTCATCCATCAGGTAACAGTAACCGTGTTGCCCGATGCTCACACCGTTGATGCTGGCGCCCAGCCCGGAAAAACGCACGTCCACCGCCACCCAGCTGGCACTGCTGCCCGCCGGCATGGGATGGACCACCGTAACCACCCAGGGATAATACCCTTCAAAGATGGATTCCACGTGGGGAGAACTGATATAGCCTTCGTCGTACCACTGGGCCATGCTCAGATCAAAGGAAAGATTGCGGAAAATCACCGCCCGGGGGCTCTGTTCCAGGGCCCAGCAGTCCTGCATGGTCCCGTCGGCGGCATAGGTAGTGACCGCCACCACCTCGCTGCGGGCGTTCAGCCAGGCATTGAGATAGGCGTCCCGGGTTTCCGCCGGGGTGTTCATCGCCTCCATCACATCGCTGACCGTTTCTTCCAGATTGTCCACGTAGTTGCTGACGGTCCCCACCACCTGGCTGACCGCCTGGGCGCTGCTGGTACGGGCGCTCAGCACTACCGAGGCCCGGTAGCTCTGCAGGAAGGTGCCCGCGCAGAGCAGCAGCGTCACCGCTGCCACCGCCGTGATCAGGATGACGATCAGCGGGGCTGTGCGGGGTGGACGGCAGGGCCGCTTCATGAGACAGCCCCTTCCCCGGCCGCCTGGGCGGCGCGCTGCCGCCGCAGCGCCCCCGGCGAAGTGCCGCTGTATTTTTTAAAGCAGTAGCTGAAATAGTGCTGGTCGGAATAGCCGCAGCGGCGGGCGATCTCCTGCACCTGCAGATCGGTGGTGAGCAGCAGTTTCTGGGCGGCTTCCATCCGGCGGCGCACCAGAATGTTGATGAAGGTCTCCCCTGCCGTTTTCTTGATGCAGGCGCTGAGATGGTTGGGGCTCACATCCAGCATGGCACTCAGGGAAGCCAGCGAAAGGTCCTCGTCCATATAGTGCTGTTCGATGATCTCCAGGGCGCGCTCGCACAGGCCGCCCCCCTTGCGGCTGTCCGCCGTAAAGCTGACGCCGCCCTCGCTTTCCTCCGCCGCGTGCAGTGCCGCCAGCGCCTGACGGTAGGCCACATTAAGCTGCAGGAACCGGGATACAGGCCGTCCCACCCCCACAAACACCCGCTCATCCAGCGCACGCTCGGTGAGCTGGCAGATTTCATCCGCCAGGATGTGCAGATATTCATCGAAGTCCGACGGGTTGCCGATGAGAACCGCCACCACCCGGCCGCTGGACAGAAAGACAAAATGACGCAGATACTTGTTGGCCAGCTGCTCCACCAGACGGACCACCCCCGGCTTGCAGGGCGTGCCGTCCGCCATCACGGCGGCCAGGACCACCAGCAGGCCGCGGTCATCCACACCGCGCAGCAGACCGCAGGTCGCCGCATTCTCCCGCAGGGAATTTTCCAGCCCCTCGGGGGCGCCGTCATAATGTTCCAGCACCAGCGGGATCAGAAACGCAGCCTGGTCGGCCTGCTTGTCATCGCTGCGGCGCAGACTGGCATACCGCTGGTCAATCTTCTCGTGGATGGCCTTGAGTTCCGCGGCCAGACCATCCATGGTCAGCGGCTTGAGCATATAACTGATGATGTTGTACTGAATGGCCTGCTTGGCGTACTCAAAATCATCATAACCGCTCAAAAAGGCAATGTGCATGGCGGGACGGATCTCACGCACCTGCCGGGCCAGCTCAATGCCCGAGATGAACGGCATCCGGATGTCGGTGAGCAGCAGATCCGGTTCCAGCCGCTCCACCAGTTCCAGCGCATCCAGGCCGTTGCTGGCGCTGCCCACCAGGTGGAACCCCAGGGCCTCCCAGGGCGTCATGGTGCAGACCGCCTCCCGCAGTTCGCCCTCGTCGTCAGCCACGACCACCGTGTAAATGTTTTTGTCAGCCATCGGTTTTTTCTCCTTCGTTTGCTGCCTTTATTATAGAGGCTCCGCGTCGATTATGCAAGGAAAAAGGCCCTTCCGGAAACATCCGGAAAGGCCTTTTCGGCCGCCGTCACAGCCAGAACTGGACGAGGCGGCTTACCGTCTGATAGAGCGACGGATTCTGTCCGAGCAGTCCGGGTTCCGCCGCGAAATAAACGCAGAAATTATAGGCGGCTCCCGCCAGCACCGCCAGCGGCAGTGCCCGGCGATAGAGCCCCTGCAAGGCCGCGATGCCGGGCTGGGCGGCATGGTCCTGCAGGACCTGTTCCGCCAGCAGCCAGGCCAGCGCCCCCGCCAGCAGCAGCGGTCCCAGCCAGTCGCTCTGGTAGCGATACAGCACACCGGCCATCTCGCAGTCCACCACCACCAGAAGCACCATGACCAACAAAATGCCCCGCAGCATGCCCCGCAGATCCCGGTATTTCTGCAGCCGTTTCCGGGCCAGGGGCAGCACTGCCAGCCCCCACAGGAAGGGCAGGCAGACAAAGGCACCGCCGTAGAACAGTTCGGTGATGGTCAGTCCCATATAGTTGGTGTCCATCCGGGTGGCGCTGAGGTAGGGGAACACCGTGCTGAATCCCGGCACGCCGAACAGGAAGGTCACCACAGCCGGAGCCGCCCGCCCCACGCTGAAGCCTCGGCGGGTCATATCGTTGCTGGTCAGGTTGTAGGTGGCGCCAAAGTCAAAGGGTGAATCGAACCGGGCGGCATTGTACCACAGAAGCACCGCCGCCACGGCTATCACCGGCAGCAGGAAGGCCGCGGCCTCCCCCGCCCCGGCGCGGCTGACCAGCCGCTTGCCGGTGACATAGCGCTTCCAGAAGATGGGCAGCGCCAGCACGGCGAAGACTTCCATCTGGGGGCGGCACCCGGCCACCAGGGCAATGCAGAGACTGCCCAGCACCAGATGGAAGACCAGTCGGGCGCGTTTTTCCGTCGGGGTATTGGCGGCCAGCAGCCACTGCCACAGTCCCAGCAGCACAAAGGCCGCGCCGCTGAGAATCGCATACTCATAAACCGACGGGCGCAGCAGCAGATACCAGATCTGGCTGCCCGCTGCCATGCCGGTGGCGGCCAGCAGATAGGCCGCCGCGCTGGCACGGGGGAACCAGCGGCGCAGCGCCTGTTTGACACAGCCGAAGGAGGCCCAGATCATCAGCCAGGCCAGCAGGATCATGGGCAGGCTGGGCGGCAGATCCCCCACGCCGGTCAGTGCTTCAAAGGGCAGCTGGAACAGCAGACAGGGCACCAGCCCGAAATAGACATAGTAGCGGCTCCCATAGTAGGCCACATCCCACAGGGCATCGGGGGCGGCTTCCTGTCGAGCGGCGGTGTCGTAGGGATTTTCCATGGCGGCCATGGCGGCCGGCGGGTCCAGTTCCAGGTCCAGCCGCCCGTTCAACAGGCTGTGGGCCAGGGCACCGTACTGAGCCGCCGTATCGCTGACCTCCCCGTTGATATGCTTGGTGAAGGTGATGCGGCTCTCCCCGTCCCAGCTGGCGGTATTGTAAAAGGAGGTGGCCACCCCGGCGTTGAACCGGTCAGCGAAAGGCGCCAGGAAGGTCAGCACCGCCAGTACGCCCATGACCAGCACCACCGCCGGGCGATAGCGCCGGGTGTGCTCCAGGTAAGCATCCCTCCAGAGTGCGCTGGCCGGGCGCAGGGCGAACGCCGCCCCCAGCAGGGCAAACAGCGCGGCGAACCGCACCGCCGAGAAGTCCAGCGGCCGCGGCACATTGGCATAGACCGTCTGCAGCGTATACGTAAGCGGGTACTGGCGGTATTCCCCCGCATAAGCGTTGCCGGTCAGCGTCAGCGTGGACGCCTTGCCGGAGAGATCCAGGCTGCGGGTCAGGCTGCGCTCGGCTTTCACCGCCACCTGCCAGAGCCAGCTCTGGCGGGAGGCCGAACTGGCTTCATCGGTGGCCGACACCGTCAGGGTGAACAGCGGATTCTGCACCTCGGGATGGGGGCCGTCGTACTGGTAGACAAGGCCCGCCAGCTGCAGGTTGTACAGTTCCCGGTCCAGTCCCGCAAAGGTCAGGGTATTGTGCTCCTCATCCAGTGTCAGCGGAGCCTCCGGGTCGGCATCCTCGGTGAGATAGGGGCGCAGGTCCACCGGCGTATAGCTGTGGGTGGCCCAGAAGTTCAGGTTGCAGACAAACACTTCCAGCCCCAGTGCCAGCACCGCCAGCAGGCCGACGGCCGCCGCCCTGCGGAACTTTGCCAGGCGGTGCCGCACCCGGAAACCGCCTGCCACGGCGCAGGCCCACAGCACCATGCCGGTGATGCCCGCCGCCCGGAATGCGTCAAAATCCACCGTAAGGCCCGGTTTAGAGTAGATGCAGCAAGCCCAGATCCAGACCGCCGCAGCCAGCCCCGGGCCGCGCAGAAGATCGCCTCGGCCCATACGCCGCCCTTCCAGGCGGGCAGGCACCCAGGCGGACAGTGCTGCGATGAGCAGCGTGAGAAAAATCGTGAGAATGAGCATAGATCGCTCCCCTATGTGTGGTTTCGGCAGCGGACACAAGGCCGTCTGCCGTTCCGATTATACCCCATTGCGCAGGGCGTTGTACAGCTTTTCCGCTTTGGCGTGGCTGATGCCCTTCACTTCCTCCAGATCGGAGATGCTGGCCGCCTTCACTGCGGCCACTGTCTTGAAGTGGGCCAGCAGAGCCGCGCTGGTCTTCTCCCCCACGCCGGGCAGGGCTGTCAGCGTGGCCGCATAGGAGCGTTTTTTCATGGCCCGCTTGCGGTAGTCGTTGGCGTAACGGTGGGTCTCGTCCTGGATGTTGGTGACAAAGGTGAAGATGTTGCGGTTGCGGTTGATGGCGATTTCTCCGCCCACATCATCCACAATGGCGCGGGTGCGGTGATGGTCGTCCTTGACCATGCCGAAGGTGGGTACATGCTCGAAGGCAGTCCCCTTCAGCGCCTGCTTGACAGCCCCCACCTGGCCCCGGCCGCCGTCGATGAGCAGCAGATCGGGCAGGGTGGCAAACTGGTTCTGGGGGCCGTCCGGCTTTTCGCCCCGCCGGGCCGCCTCATATTCCGCCGCCCGCCGGGAAAGGGTCTCGGCCAGCGAGGCATAGTCGTCGGTGCCGGCCACCGTCTTCATCTTGAAACGGCGGTACCCCGAACGGTGGGGCTTGCCGTCCTTGAAGACCACCATGCCGCAGACGCTGGAACCGTCGCCCCAGTTGGAAATATCGTAGCTCTCGATGACCCGGGGCGGGGCCTTGAGGCCCAGCATCTGGGCGGCTTCCTCCAGCAGTTTTTCCTCCCGGGTATAGCGGCCGCTCTCCCGGCCCAGACGTTCCACCGCGTTGGTGTACGCCATGGTGACCAGCTTGGCCACGTCGCCCCGCTGGGGCACATACAGTTCCACCTTACTGCCCCGGGTCTGGTTCAGCGCCTCGTTCAGCGCTTCTCCGTCGGGGGGCAGTTTATCCACCGCGATGATCTTGGGGACGGTCTCCCCGTCCAGATAGTACTGGGGCAGGAACTCCTCCCGCACCCGCTCGATGTCGGTGGTGTCGTGGAAGACAAACTCCCGCTTGTCGGTCAGGCGGCCGTCCCGGTAGCGCAGCACCGCTGCGCACACCGCCCGCGTGGTGCCGGCCAGGGCGATGACATCCATCTCGGTGTCGGCGTCCATGACCACCTTCTGGCCCGCCGAAACCCGCTCGATGGCCTGGATCTGGTCCCGCAGCAGCGCAGCCGTCTCAAAATCCAGCCGCTCCGAGGCCGCTTCCATCTTTTCCCGCAGCTGCTTGACGATGTCCTTCTTGCCGTAGCGAATCATCCGCAGTGCGCCCTGCACCGCCTCGTTGTAGGCTTCGCAACTGATCTTGCCGCTGCACACCGCCATGCACTTGCCGATGTGGGCGTTCAGGCAGGGGCGCCCCTTGCCGAAGTCCCGGGGGAATTCCCGGTTGCACCGGGGCAGCAGAAAGCAGTCCTGGGCCATCTCCACCATTTCCCGCACCGCGAAGGAGGAGGTGAACGGGCCGATATAGTCGGCATCGTCATCGTCCTTCTGCAGCGCCGCCGAGATCCGCGGCCAGGGGCCTTTGGTCACCTTCACATAGCTGTAGCCCTTGTCGTCCTTGAGCAGGATGTTGTACTTCGGGGTGTGGGCCTTGATCTGGCTGGCTTCCAGCACCAGCGCCTCAAACTCGCTCTGACAGACAATCACATCAAAGGTGAAGGCGTGGGCGATCATCTGGGTGACCTTGGCGTCGTGGGGCACCCCCTCCCGGAAATACTGCGACACCCGGGTCTTCAGCCGCTTGGCCTTGCCGATATAGATGATGGTATCGCTTTTGTCCCGGATAATGTATACTCCCGGCAGCAGCGGCAGCATACAGGCCTTGCGGTAGAGTTCAGCTTTTGTCATGAGTCACCTTTACAAAACAGCAGAAAATAAAAAAGCGGCGGGTCGCCCCGCCGTTACAGTTGTGAGAAGAATTACTCGGCAAAGCCGGAGCTGACCAGCTTGACCAGACCGTCGACCGCAGCCTGCTCGTCGGCGCCATCGGCAATGATGCGAATGGTCGTGCCGCCCACGATGCCCAGGCTCAAGACACCGAGAAGGCTCTTGGCGTTGACACGGCGCTCTTCCTTCTCGACCCAGATGGAAGACTTGTACTCGTTCGCTTTCTGGATGAAGAAGGTAGCCGGACGGGCGTGCAGACCAACCTGATTCTCAACGGTAACTTCTTTCACGTACATAGTTATTCTCTCCTACTTTTGAAAATAATATGCCCCTGCGTTTCTACCGTGGGCGCTTGTCGTCAGGCGGTCCTTGCGCGTGATACGCCGCCTTGATTGTTTCTATTTTATCCTATTTCGTCGATTTTGTACAGTAGATTTTTTCAATTTTGGCAGGATTCTGTAATTCCTCCAAATCTCAGCTTTTGGCTTTGTGCATTATTACCAGTTTATTTTCAACATCATTGTAGATTGACGACAAAACTTTATTTTATTGTCCTTCATACCGCAGTTTCAATTCCTGGCAATACACGGCGGCCGTCGGGTCGGCGGCGGGGTCATAGACCGCCGCCACCCCCGCCGGGCGCCAGCCCATCCGCCGGTAGAGCGCCAGCGCGCGGGTGTTGGTATCCAGCACGGTCAGCGTAGGATGGGCATGCTCCGCCAGCTTTTTGCGGGCGAAATCCAGCATTTTGCTGCCGATCCCCTTGCCCCGGGAGGCCTTTGCCACAAACAGGTGGCTGATCTCCCCCGTTTTGTGGCATACCCCCACCATGCCGTCCGCTTCCTTCTTGGTGGTGTGCAGGTAAAACGCCCAGCCGTTCTGCCGTTCAGTCTGCAGTTCCTCCCGGCAGTGTTCCGGCGTCAGGGTATCCAGATAGAGCGGCGTGCACACCGCCTTGCAGACGGTATACCGCCCCTCCGCAAACAGACGGGCCGCCATCGTCCACTGCTCCTCGGTCTTCACCAGCCGCATGTTCTCCCCACGCTTCCACTTGGGCAGTTCTGTCAGCGGATGGGTATCGCACCACTGCTCATAGAGATCAGGCCGGCGCAGACGGGTGCGGGTGCGGCTCTGCTCTCCCCGCCAGGCATCGATCTTCTGGTGGTCGCCGGTGAGCAGCACGGGCGGCACGGCACGGCCTTCCCACACCTCGGGGCGGGTATACTGGGGGTATTCCAGCAAGCCGTCCCAGTAGCTCTCGTCCTGGTAGCCCTTTTCCTCCGCCAGCACGCCGGGCTGCAGACGCAGGACGCTGTCCGCCACCACCAGGCTGGCCAGCTCCCCGCCGGTGAGCACATAATCGCCGATGGAGATTTCCTCATCCCCGAAGGCGTCGATCACCCGCTGGTCGATGCCCTCGTAATGACCGCAGACCAGCGTCAGGGCATCATACTGCGCCAGCCGCTTGGCGGCCTCCTCGTTGTAGGGCTGGCCCGCCGCTGTCAGAAAAACCACGTGGGGCTTGGCCCTGCCCTGCCCGGCGCACTGGCGCTGCACGGCCCGCAGGCAGTCGGCGATGGGCTGGGCGTACAGCACCATGCCGCAGCCGCCACCGTAGGGGTAATCGTCGGTCTGCCGCTGCTTGTTGGTGGTATAATCCCGGATCTGATGGCAGTGCGCCTCAAAGAGATTCTTGGCGCGGGCACGGCCCAGAATACTGGCCGACAGAAAACTGTCGCACAGTTCGGGAAACAGCGTCACAATATCGATGCGCATGCCTTACTCCTTATCGCCGTTGACCGCTTCGTTGAACATGCCGTCGATGGGCGTGACCGTGATGGTGCGGCTTTCCAGGTCGATCTCCTGCACAAATTCCGGGACCGCCGGCAGCATGTGGGTGCCGCCCTCGGCGTCGGTGACGGTATAGATATCCTGGGCGGCAGGATGGTCCACCGCCGTCAGCGTGCCGTATTCCCGGCCGTCCCCGGCATCCACCACCCGGCAGCCCAGCAGATCGTCGATGAAATAGCGGCCCTTCGGCAGGCGGGCGTCCGCCTTGGCGAAATAGTAGGTGTGGCCGACCTGGGCGCGGGCGGCATCCATATCAGCCACCCCCTCCAGGCGCAGCAGGATCACGTTGCCCTGGGCACGCACCCCCAGCACCCGTACTTCCCCGGTGCCGTCGGCTTTGGCGAACAGCCGTTTGAACTTGGCCAGAAAGGCGGCGCCGTCACACAGGGGCAGCGCCTTCATCTCGCCGCGGACACCGTGGGTGGAGACAATCTTGCAGGCGGGAAGATAGTTCTGCATAGTTTTTTCAACCTTCCGTTTCGTGGGTGAAGGGCGGATTTTCCGCCCGCATACAAAAAAGCACTCTGCCAAAACGGCAAAGTGCTTTTGGCTTTCTCAGTCGATCTCGACGATGACTTTCTCGCCCTGGCGGACCGCTGCGGCACGCATGACAACGCGGATTGCCTTGGCAATGCGTCCCTGCTTGCCGATGACACGGCCCATATCGGCCTCGGCCACTTTGAGGTGATAGACGACGGTTCCGTCCTCCCGTGCGGGATCAACGGTCACCTGCACGGCGTCCTTGTCCTCCACAAGGCCACGGGCAACGGCTACTAACAGTTCCTGCATGCGGCGTTCCCTCCCTCAGAAAAAGTGAACAGCAGATTACAGAACGGCAGCCTTCTTCAGCAGCTCACGGACGGTGTCGGTGGGCTGGGCGCCGTTGGCCAGCCACTGCTTGGCCTTGTCGGCATCGATGTTGACCACGCTGGGCTCCTTGGTGGGATCGTAGTAGCCGATCTCCTCGATGAAGCGGCCATCACGGGCAAAACGGCTGTCGGCGACAACCACACGGTAGAAGGGAGCCTTCTTGGCGCCCATACGGCGCAGACGAATCTTGACCATTGTAAATTCCTCCAAATACTTGTTTACGGCCCTTGTGGGGCGAATTTTATATTGTACATCCCGTGGGCCGTATAGCCGTGCGGGTCATACCAAAACAATCAGCGGCCGAAGCCTTTGAAGCCGCCCATGCCGCCCAGATTGCCCAGGCTGCGCATGAATCCCTTGGGATTGCGGCGGACTTTCTTCATCATTTTCTGCATCATTTCGTACTGACGCAGCAGTTTGTTCACAGCCTCCACCGTCTGGCCGGAACCGGCCGCGATGCGGCGTTTGCGCTTGGGATTGATGATCTCGGGTTTGGCGCGCTCCGCCGGGGTCATGGAGTAGATGATGGCCTCGATGTGGGGCAGCATCTTCTCATCCAGGGCATCGGCGTCAATCTGGTTGCCGCCAGGCATCATGGAGAGCAGCGCTGCCGCACCACCCATCTTCTTCACCTGCTGGAACTGGGCCAGCAGGTCGTTCATATCGAACTTGTTCTCCATCATCCGCTTGGCGGCGGCTTCCGCTTCCTTGTCATTCTGGACGCTCTGGGCTTTCTCGATCAGAGAGAGCACGTCGCCCATGCCGAGGATGCGGCTGGCCATCCGGGAGGGATAGAAGGGTTCCAGGTCCTCCAGCTTCTCGCCGGTGCCCTGGAAATAGATCGGCTTGCCGGTGACGGCCAGCACCGAGAGTGCCGCACCGCCGCGGGTATCGCCGTCCGTCTTGGTCAGCACCACGCCGGTGATGCCGATCTTCTCGTTGAAGGTCTTGGCCACGTTGACGGCTTCCTGGCCGGCCATGGCATCCACCACCAGGAGGGTTTCGTCCACCTCCACGGCTTCCTTGATGCGCACCAGCTCATCCATCAGCGCGTCGTCAATCTGCAGACGGCCGGCGGTATCCAGAATCACGATGTCGTTGCCGTGATCCCGGGCGTGGGCCATGGCCTGCTGGGCGATGCGCTCCGGCTTTTCGGTACCCATGGTGAAGACGGGCACCCCCGCCTGTTCGCCCACGATCTGCAGCTGCTGGATGGCGGCGGGACGGTAAACGTCGCAGGCCACCAGCAGCGGGCGGCGGCCCTGGCTGCGGTAATACTTGCCCAGCTTGGCGGCGTGGGTGGTCTTGCCGTTGCCCTGCAGGCCGCACATCATCAGCACCGTCTGGCCCTTGTTCTTGATGCGCAGATACTGGGGCTCGTCGCCGCCCATGAGCTTGGTCAGCTCTTCGTTGACGATCTTGACCACCTGCTGGGCGGGGGTCAGGCTTTCCATGACCTCCTGCCCCATGGCCCGCTCCGAGACCTGGGCGCAGAAATCCTTGGCCACCTTGTAGTTGACATCGGCTTCCAGCAGCGCCATACGGACTTCCCGCATGGCGGTCTTGATGTCCGCCTCATTCAGCTTGCCCTTGCCGCGCAGCTTCTTGAATACGCCGTTCAGGCGCTCTGTCAATGATTCAAAGGCCATCGGTATCCTCCTGCGTATCCAATCGGTCCAAAATCCGGAGCATCTCGTCAGTGTCGGTGCGAATCTGCGGGACCGGGTTGAAAAGCCCCGAGTTGCAGCACCGGATCTCCATGACCAGCTGACGCAGCCGCGTCAGGTCCTGCCGCGACGCCGCATGGTGCCGGGCGTTGCCCAGTTTGGCTTCCAGCTCATCCAGGGCGGCCTCGCCATGCTTGATGGCGTCCCGCACCCCCTGCCGGGTGATGCCGAAGTTCTCGGCGATCTCGGCCAGGGAGAGATCTTCGTCATAGTATTCCGTCAGGATCAGGCGCTGCTTTTCGGTCAGAACCGGACCGTAAAAGTCCAGCAGCACCGAATAGGCCAGATTTTTCTGCGGTTTTCCCGCCATGACCTGCGCCCCTTCCTGTATCCGACATGCTGTGTAAAGTTTTTTTCTTTACATCCAGCCTATGAATTATAACAGGGACCGACGGCAAAGTCAAGAGGAATCCCCCACTTTTTTACGCAATCCGGACCAAAAGCCGCTCTTTTTTCTGCCGGCGGCTCGAAAAAAGACGGACGGTTTCCGGTTTTTCCGTGCAATGGCGGTCGAAGTGTGCTATAATAGGAAATACTCTGCCCCGTGGGAAAGGAGGTGTCTGCCGTGGGGATCCTGAAAAGCTACTACCAGGAGGTCTATCGCTCCCCTGTGGTGCGGCTGGACGGCTATTCCGGCCGTCACAACCTGAGTTCCAGCATTCTGGCCTATCTGGATTTCGGAGGTGCCACCGGCACCTCCAAGGACGGCCTGGCCGAGACCATGCTGGCCTTTGCCACCGAGCGCGGCGATCTGCAGCCCGGCATGCCGGTGGTGGAAGCCAGTTCCGGCAGTTTCGGGGCGGCGCTGGCGGTCAGCTGCGCCACCACGGGACACCCCTGCATTCTCATCGTTCCCAGCAGCCTGCCCATTGCCCGCCGCAAGCGGCTGCAGGACCTGGGAGCCAAGATCGTGGTCAGCAGCAGTGCCGGCCGCCGGGCCATGGACCGCATCGCCGCGGAGACCGCCCAGCGCTACGGCGGGTATTTCACCCACTACTTTGCCAACGACGACAACCCCGAATACCACCGCAGGGTGACCGGCCCGCAGATCCTCAAGGCGGCCGGCGACGCGGTGGACGCCATCGTCATCGGGGTGGGCAGCGGCGGCACCATCACCGGCGTGGGCGAATACATCAAGGCGTGGAACAGCATGATCCGCATCGTGGCGGTGGAGCCCACCGAATGCGCGGCCATCTCGGGCGGCTTCATCGGCCAGCACGGCATTGCGGGCATCGGCCCGGGCTTTGTGCCGGAAAACTACAACCCCTACGTGGTGGACACCGTCCTGACGGTCACCACCGCCGACGCTGAGCGGGCCGCCCAGGAAGTGCTCTTCTTTGACGGCGTTCCCGCCTGTGCCAGCGCCGGCGCCACCCTGGCCGCCGCGGTCCAGCTGATCGGCACCGGCAAGGCCAAGCGGCCGCTGTGCGTCTTTGCGGGACGAAAAATGTATGAATGAGAACAGGCCATCCGCCCCATGCGGATGGCTTTTTTTCATGGGGAGTTTCCCTTCCCGGAACGGTGGGGACATATCCGCACCTTTTTTCACATAGGATTTGACAGAAATTCCATGTGAGGAGGTAGGGGTATGAAAGGTGACCCGGAGGAGCGGGCGGTAGCCGTGGGACGATACATTGTGCGCAGCGGCGCCACCGTGCGTGCGGCCGCAGCGGTGTTCGGGGTGAGCAAAAGCACCATCTGGAAGGACCAGAGCCGGCTGCGCCACACCCACCCCGGTCTGTGGGCCGAGGTGCAGACGGTGGTGCAGCGCAACAAGGCGGAACGCCACCTGCGGGGCGGCGAGGCCACCCGCCGGAAATATTTACACAAAGAATCTTGCACCGCTGCACGGCGCACAGTATAATAAATGTAAAAAATACAAAGGAAAGGGACGCCATGAAACGAACGGACTACATCAGCTGGGATGAATACTTTATGGGCATTGCCCTGCTTTCCGCCATGCGCTCCAAGGACAACAACAGCCAGGTGGGGGCCTGCATCGTCAGCCCCGAGAACAAGATTCTCTCCCTGGGCTACAACGGCATGCCCATCGGCTGCAACGACGACGACATGCCCTGGGAGCGGGAAGGCGACGACCTGAATACCAAATACATGTACGTCTGCCATTCCGAGCTGAACGCGATCCTCAACAGCCCGCACAACGACCTGACCGGCGCGCGGATGTATGTGACGCTGTTCCCCTGCAACGAATGTGCCAAGGCCATCATCCAGAGCGGCATCAAGGAGCTGATCTACCTGTCGGACAAATACCACGACACCCATGCCAGCATCGCCAGCCGCCGCATGTTCAACATGACCGGGGTCAAATACCGGGCTTACCATCCCACCGGCCGGGAAATCCATCTGGAAGTGTAAAAAAGGGACACCACCATGAACACCATCATCATCGGCATTGCCGGCGGCACCGGCAGCGGCAAAACCACTCTGACCGAACGGCTGCGCGACCACTTCGGCGCCAACGAGGTCAGCGTCCTCAACCATGACAGCTATTACAAGCGCCATGACGAACTGCCCTACGAGGAGCGCTGCAAGCTGAACTACGACCATCCCGACAGTTTCGACACCCCGCTGATGGTGGCCCATCTGCGGGAACTGCGGGCTGGGCATCCTGTGCAGGTGCCGGTCTATGACTACACCATCCACAACCGCAGCAATGCAACCGTGCTGGTCAAGCCGGCGCCGGTCATCATTGTGGAGGGCATCCTGATCTTTGACTCCCCCGAACTCTGCGACCTGATGGACATGAAGGTCTTTGTGGATACCGACGCCGATGTGCGGATCCTGCGGCGCATTGTGCGGGACGTGAAGGAACGCGGCCGCACACTGGACAGCGTGGTGACCCAGTATCTGACCACCGTCAAACCCATGCACGAGCAATTTGTGGAGCCCAGCAAGCGCAAGGCCGATCTGATCGTGCCGGAGGGCGGCCACAATGCCGTGGCGCTGGAGCTGCTCATCAAGTGGGTGGCTGACCACCTGCGGACCAGCGAAGAATAAATGCAAGCAACCGGGCAGAAGGCTTACGTCTTCCGCCCGGTTGTTTTATTACTCTGCCAGTTCGGTGGGCACGATGACCACCGCGTACTGCCCGCGTTCCAGGTAACTCTCGGCAAAGCGCTCCCGCTCCACCGTCTCCACCTCCAGCATGGGGTCCGCCAGATAGCAGGTATCGTCGTCATACCCCGTCAGCACCAGACAGTGGGAGTTGCTGTAGGGACGGCCCCCGTCGGGCAGCAGGAAGGTGTCGTTGTACAGCGGTTCGCTGAAGGCCCGGGTGGTCCACACCATCACCGGGTATCCGCCCGCCACCCACTGGTACAGTTCTTCCACCGCCGAGCCGCTGATGTCCACCGCTGTGTAGCCGGCATCCACATCCTCCAGATAGTCATTCACCGCCGTGACCACCGCTTCGGGCAGGCAGTAAAAGGCCAGTTCGTCCTCCGGGTTGCCCATGAACTCCACCCGGGGATCGGCCTCCCAATAGGGCACGCACCGGGGCAGATATTCTTCCGCCAACGTGACCTTGTCTACCTCAAAGCCCAGGTAATTCAGCACGATGGCCGCCGAGGTGATCTCACAGCCGTTGGGCAGTTCCGGATTCTGGTCAATGTTTTCCACTTCCAGCTTCGCCTCAAAGGGCAGCCATACCGCTGTCTCCGCCGTGCCTTCCAGCACCGACAGCACCGGCCAGACATCCTCCTGCAACAGCTTTTCCGGGTCCATCGTCTCCATCTGACTGCCGGAACCCTTTGCAGCGGTCTCAGCCGTGGCCGACCCTGTAGACGGGATCATCGCCGTGGCGCCGCATCCCGACAGGACCACCAGCAGGATCCCCGCCGGGACAAGTCCCCTCCACCGCCTGTTGTTCATCCTTTTCACACTCATTCTGTTTCTGATCCGTACAAATACTTTTTATTCTAAAATAGAACAATTTTGTGAAAAGCGCAAGAAAAAACCGGCGGGTTTCCCCGCCGGTTTTTGAAACATTTGTGAAATCCGCCGTTCAGCGCTTTCTTACCAGAGGTTGACTACCTCATTGTAGAGGCCCTCGTAGCTCTTGGCAGAATTAGCCCAGCTGAAGTCGCATTCCATGGCACGGCGGACCAGGATCGGCCAGCCGTCCTTCTGCCAGTAGCCCTCCTTGGCGCGCCAGCATGCCTCATACAGTTCATGGGCATTGTAGTTGGCGAAGGTGAAGCCATTGCCGAAGCCATCTCCGGAGTCGTGGATGGAATCCTTCAGGCCGCCGGTCTCCCGGACGATGGGAATGGTGCCGTACCGGCAGGAAACCATCTGCGCCAGGCCGCAGGGCTCCGAGCGGGAAGGCATCAGGAACATGTCGGCGCCGGCGTAGATGCGCTGGGCCAGATGGGCATTGAATCCGATGTACACACCCACACGGCCCGGATTGCGGGCGCAGAGTTCATTGAAGAAGTTCTCGTACTGTGCCTCGCCGGAACCCAGCACCACCAGTTCGATGCCCTGCTGCAGCAGGCCCTCGGCGATGGCGCGGACCAGGTCCACGCCCTTGTGGCCCACCAGTCGGGTGACCATGGCCATGACGGGGCTGCCGTCCTTGTGCAGGTTCATCTCGTCCTGAAGGGCGGCCTTGCAGACAGCCTTGCCCTCCGCAACGGTATTCACGTCGTAGTTCTTGGCAATATCGGGATCGGTGGCGGGGTTGAAGACATCCACGTCGATGCCGTTGAGGATGCCGCAGGTCTTGTACTGCTTCTGGCGCAGCAGACCGTCCAGTCCGTGGCTGAACCAGGGATCCAGGATTTCCTGGGCATAGGTCGGGCTGACGGTGGTGACCTTGTCGGCCGTCTCGATGGCGCCCTTCATGAAGTTGGCGCACCCATCATACTCCACCACGTGGGCATCCCGCGCGCCGATGCCGCAGGTGTCCTCCAGAATGTCCAGACCATACTTGCCCTGATAGGCAATGTTGTGGATAGTGAACACCGTCTTGATGCGGCTGAACTTGTCCAGATGACGGTAATACAGGTTCAGATAGACGGGCGTCAAAGCCGTCTGCCAGTCGTTGCAGTTGATGATATCCGGCTCAAAGTCGGTGTAGAACAGCATCTCCAGAATGGCGCGGGAGAAGAAGGCGAACCGCTCGCCGTCATCGTAGAAGCCGTACAGGCCGCTGCGCTTGAAGTAATACTCGTTGTCGATGAAATAGAAGACAACACCGTCCCGTTCCGCCTTGAACAGGCCGCAGTACTGGCTGCGCCAGCCCACCGGCACGCTGAAGTTGGTGACATAGGTCAGGGTATCCTTGAATTTCAGATCGCCGTACAGGGGCATGACCACGCGACAGTCGATCCCGTCCTTGACCAGTGCCTTGGGCAGCGCGCCCGCCACATCCGCCAGACCGCCGGACTTGGCAAACGGAGCAGCCTCACTGGCCGCATATAAAATTTTCATAAGCACCTCCATCCAGATGGGGTTTGATTCAAAAAATAGAGGGACGGGCAGACTGTACGGTCTCCCCGTCCCTCTCATCCAGGCATGTTTCCGGGGAGAAGGAGAACAGCCTCTATGAGCTCTTATACGCTGTGGTTCTTGGCAATGAAGACCGGGAAGGTATCGGTACCGGTCAGCTTCTTGCCCTCGGTGATGTGCACGTTCTTGTCGGTGACCACATATTCCACCACACTGTCCGGCTCCACCACGGTATCCTGCATCAGCACGCAGTTTCTGACCACGGCGCCCTTCTTGACCTGGCAGCCACGGAACAGCACGCAGTTCTCCACGGTGCCTTCAATGACGCAGCCGTCGGCCAGCAGGCTGTTCTTCACCGTGCTGCCTTCCAGGTACCGCGTGGGGTTATCGTCACGAATCTTGGTGTAGATGGGGGCACCGCCGAACAGCGCTTCCATGCTGCCGGGCTCCAGCAGCCGCATATTCTCGTCGAAGTAGCTCTTCATATCCGAGATGCGCGCCACATAGCCCTTGAACTCAAAGGCATGGACGTTGAGCAGCTTGAGGTTTCGCGCCAGGATATCCCGCTCAAAGTAGACAAGGCCCCGGACCGACGCGTCATGGATCAGGTGGATCAGGCTCTCCCGCTCGATGACATACATGTTCATCGACAGGTTCTGCTCACCCAGACGGTAGTCATTGGACAGGATCTCGGCCACGCGGCCGTCATCGTCCACCCGGATGGTGTAGTTGTCGCTGCGGGCACCCTCGGGGATGGGGGCACGGTTGTAGACCATCGTCACATCGGCGCCGCTGGCCACATGCTCTTCGACCAGCTTGCCGAAGTCAAAGTTGACGGCAATGTAGGAATCCGACAGGATCACATACCGCTCCTTCTGGGCTTCCAGCCAGGAGAGGATGCTCTCGATGGCGTCCACACGGCCGGAGTACATCTTGACGCTGCGCTCGGCAAAGGGAGGCACAATGTTCAGACCGCCGCGCTTGCGGGTCAGGTCCCATTCACGGCCGGCGCCCAGGTGGTCCATCAGGGAGTGGTAGTTCTTACGGACAATGATCGATACGTTGTCGATGCCGGCGTTGGCCATGCTGGACAGCGTGAAGTCGATCAGACGATAACGGCCGCCGAACGGAATGGAGGCCATCGTGCGCTCCGCCACCAGTTCGGGAACAAGATTATCATAGGTGTTGGCGAAAACGACGCCGAGAGCGTTGATGTTGCTGTTTACCATTGTTCCTCACCATCCTTTACATCGCTGGAGACCATTGCTTTGGGGCCGACCGTCGCGCCCTTGCCGATGACCACATCGGAGCCGACGGTGGCGACATCACCGGGTTCGGCGATGTTCAGGCCTCCCTCGGGCATGGCGCCCACAGTAGCGCCCTCCTCGATCGTGACATTTTCCGCCACGATGCAGTGCTTGACGCTGGCGCCCGCCTTGATCACGGTACCGCCCATCACCACGGCAGCTTCCACCGTGGCGCCCTTTTCCACGACGACGCCGGGGAACAGGATGGAGTTGTTGACCGTACCGTCCACGCGGCAGCCTTCCGAGATCATCGAGTTCACGATGGTCGCGTCGTTGCCGATGCGCTGGCAGGGTTTGCCCGAGTTACGGGAGTAGATCTTCCAGTTTTCATCAAACAGGTTGATGCCGGAGTGGCTGGGGTCCAGCACCTCCATGTTGGCCTGCCACAGGCTGGAGATGGTGCCCACGTCCTTCCAGTAGCCGCTGAAGTGATAGGCGTACATACGGCGGCCGTCACGCAGCAGGTTGGGGATGACGTTCTTGCCGAAGTCGTTCTCGGAGTTGGGATCGGCTTCGTCCTCGGTGAGGTACTTCTTCAGGATGTCCCAGTTGAAGATGTAGATGCCCATGGAAGCCAGGTTGGACTTCGGGTTCTTCGGCTTCTCCTGGAACTCGTTGATCTTGTCGTTCTCGTCGGTAACCATCAGGCCGAAGCGGGAAGCCTCGCTCCAGGGCACTTCCATGACGGCCACCGAGAACTCGGCGTCCTTCTCCTTGTGGAAGCGCAGGAAGTCGGAGTAATCCTGTTTGCAGATCTGGTCACCGGACAGGATGATCACATACTTGGGATCATACCGGTCGATGAAGGAAATATTCTGATAGATCGCGTTGGCCGTGCCCTTGTACCAGTCGGAGCCGGAGGCCTGCTGGTAGGGCGGCAGCACATGGACGCCGCCATGCAGGCGGTCCAGGTCCCACGGCTGGCCGTTGCCGATGTACTCGTTCAGGACCAGCGGCTGATACTGGGTCAGGATGCCCACCGTATCAATGTCGGAGTTGACGCAGTTGGACAGCGGGAAGTCGATGATACGATACTTTCCGCCAAACGGAACTGCAGGCTTGGCGAGCTTTTGGGTCAGCGCATACAGGCGCGATCCCTGGCCGCCGGCCAGGATCATTGCGATCATTTCTTTTGCCATAAGATTTCTCCCCTTAAATTTCTGGCTTACGCCATTTCTTCTAGACTCTGGGTATGCGATCTATCCATCACGCAGGAGCCGCTTAGGCCTGCGGTTTGGCTTTGGTAGTGCGGGTGCGCTTGGCAGTGGTTGCCTTTTTGGCCTTGGCAGGCGCTTTGGCCGGCGCAGCCTCCTCCTTCTGGGCGCGGGGCTTGCGGGCCGCCGGGACCTGGAAGTACATGGTGGACAGCGGCGGCAGCGTCAGCGAGACATGCTGCTCAAAGCCGTGCATCTCGCCCTTCTTGCTGCGCACCGTGCCGTTGGTCACGCCGGAACCGCCGTACTTGGGATCATCCGAGTTGAGGATCTCCTTGTAGCTGCCGGGATTGGGCACGCCCATCTCGTAATTCTCCCGCAGCACCGGGTTGAAGTTGCAGACGATCATGATCATCTTGCCCTCGGCATCCCGGCGCAGGAACGCGATGACGCTCTGCTGGTTGTCATCCGGCACGATCCACTGGAACCCTTCCCAGCTGTAATCCACCTGCCACATGGCCGGCGTATCGCGGTAGAAGTGGTTCAGATCCTTCACATAGCTCTGGAGCTGGCGGTGCTTGTCGTAGCCCAGCAGCATCCAGTCCAGCTGCTTCTTCTCGTCCCACTCGATGAACTGGCCGAACTCCTGCCCCATGAAGAGCAGCTTCTTGCCGGGATGGGCCATCATGTAGCCATAGAAGGTGCGCAAGTTGGCGAACTTTTCCTCGTAATCGCCGGGCATCTTGTTGATGAGGCTGCACTTGCCGTGCACCACCTCGTCGTGGCTGATGGGCAGCACAAAATTCTCGCTGAAGGCATAGAAGAAGCTGAAGGTCACCTTGCCGTGGTTGCCGGCACGGAACAGCGGGTCGGTCTTCATGTAGCTGAGCATGTCGTTCATCCAGCCCATGTTCCACTTGAAGTTGAAGCCCAGGCCGCCGTCCGCCGCCGGTTTGGTCACCAGCGGCCAGGCCGTGGATTCCTCGGCAATCATCATCTTGTGGGGGTGGCGGGTCAGCACGGCGGTGTTCAGTTTCTGCAGGAAGGCGATGGCTTCCAGGTTCTCCTTGCCGCCCTTCACATTCTGCTCCCACTCGCCGTCGCGGCGGTTGTAGTCCAGGTACAGCATGCTGGCCACGGCATCCACCCGCAGGCCGTCCACATGGTACTTCTCGATCCAGAACATGGCGCTGGACATCAGGAAGCTGGCCACCTCGTTCATGCCGTAGTTGAAGACCATCGTGCCCCATTCCTTGTGCTCGCCGCGGCGGGGGTTGGGGTCCTCATAGCAGGGGGCGCCGTCAAACATGTACAGACCGTAGGCGTCCTTCGGGAAGTGGGCCGGGACCCAGTCCAGAATCACGCCGATGCCCGCCTGGTGCAGCTTGTCCACAAAGGCCATGAAGTCCTTGGGCGTGCCGTACCGGCTGGTGGGCGCAAAATAGCCCGTAACCTGATAGCCCCAGCTGCCGTCAAAGGGATACTCGGTGATGGGCAGCAATTCCACATGGGTGTAGCCCATCTCCTTTATGTAGGGTACCAGCTGGTCGGCCAGTTCGGAATAGTTGTAGGGCACCCCGTTCTCGGGATCCTTCATCTTCCAGCTGCCGGCCTGCAGCTCGTAAATGGACATCGGGCTGTTGATGACATCCCGCTTTTCCTCCGCCTTGTTCCAGGCGTCATCCCCCCAGGGATACCCTTCGATATCGTAGACCTTGCTGCCGTTGGAAGGCCGGGTCTCGGTATGGAAGGCATAGGGGTCCGCCTTGTAAATCAGCTCATCCGCAGCGGTGGTGATGCAGTATTTATAGACATCGTATTCCTTGATGCCCGGAATGAACAGCTCCCAGATGCCGTCGGCCACCTTCTGCATCGGATGGTCCCCCGGCGCCCAGTTGTTGAAATCGCCCACGACCGCGACTGCGTTGGCATGGGGCGCCCAGACACGGAACACTGCGCCGGCCTGGCCGTCCTGCTCGCAAAGATGCGCACCGAAATACCGGTATGCTTCCTGATTATTGCCCTGACGGAACAAATAAATGGGCAAGTCAGAACTCTTGGGTGTCTGTTTGCCTTGCTTCAACGTGATCTCCCCTTTTAGGCTGCGTTTATACGCAGTCCCATGTATTTGGCTATTACTATATTACCTGTTTCAGGAATGAATTTCAAGTTTTTTCTGTAATAAACCTCTAAAAATTTCTGCCCTGTCTTTTATGATTTGTGCAAATTCGACACACGTCTTGTTACAATGTTGTATTGTTATACAAAAAAGCCCCACGCAAGGTACTTTTTACACCTTACGCAGGGTTGTTTAAGAATTATGCTCCGTAAATATAGTAGGGATTTTGTCCGCTGTACAGGCTGCGGCGGTTCCACACCGTGTGGGTGGCCAGATACTCCGCCCAGGCGCGGTAGCCCGAGGGCGTGAAATGCACACCGTCCGCTGTCTGATAATCGTCGATCTGGCTGCCGTCCGCCGGGTTGGTCAGCACTTCGCGGATGTTGACAAAATAGCAGCCCTTCCGCAGCGCCAGATTGGCCAGCAGATCATTGACGGTGGCAATGCGGGCGTTGTCCAGTCCTGGCTTGGACTGCACAACGGTCTCCTGCACGCCGGGGATCGCCTGGATGTAGTAGATAACCCCCGGGTTCAGCTGTTCCCGCAGCATGTCGATCAGACGCTCATAGAAAGCCAGGAAACTCTCCTCGTTGCCCTGGGTCACCAGGTTGTTGGTGCCCACCAGGATATAGACATAGTCGGGCTGGCTGGCCACGATGGTCTCCATGGGCGTTTCCTCGATATTGGTGACGGCATTCTTCATCGTGGTGTTGTTGACGAAGCTGTTGACACCCGCGCCGATATAGGTCGCATAGTGGGCGTTGGGGTAACCGGTGGTATAGATACCCAGGCCCGAGGCGATGCTGTCCCCCACAAAGGTGACCGTATCAAAATACTGGTTGGTGACGGTGCCCAGCATGGGGACGCCGATCATCCGGTGATCGGTATTGAGATATTCGGTGTCGATGGTCTGTGCCACCGCCGTGGAGGTATTCCAGGTGGCGGTATCCACAGCCTGCAGGATGCGCTCCGGGGATTTTCCGGTGGCCGCTGCGGGCTGGGGCGTGGCGGACTGCTCCGGCGTGGCCGTAACGGCGGGCGTGGCCGTGGAAGCCGGCGTGTCCTCTGCCGTGCCCTGTTTCTGATGCCAGAACCAGCCGGCCGCCGCACACAGCAGCGCCAGCAGAATGACCAGAACCAAAACCGCGCGGCGTTTGCGGCGGCGCCGGGCGAATTCATTGCGGTAGGTATAAAAATCAGCCATGTAAAGCTCCTGATGTTTGTTGCATTGTGATGCCTCTATTATAGCGCGTTTGCCGGGCAGGGGCAAGGGGCCCGCCAATCTTTTACAATCCCGTCCGATCTGTCGCCTATCTTTCACTTGACGGCTTCGTCCCCGCCCCCTATAATAAAAAGAGAATGACTTCTTCAAAGGAGGCGCTGCTTTATGGCGTGGATGATCGTATCCGACAGTTCCTGTGAGATCCGGGGACTGCAGCATCCGGCCCCCGGGGTGCAGTTTGCCCTGGTTCCCTTCAAGATCCGGATCGGGGAACGGGAGTATGTGGACCTGCCAACGCTGAACGTACCGCAGATGCTGCAGGCCATGACCGATTACAACGGGGCCAGTACCAGCGCCTGCCCCAGCCCCGAGGAGTGGGCCGAATACTTCCTCCAGGCGGACAAAGTCATTGCGCTGACCATCAGCAGCAGCCTTTCGGGCAGCTACAACGCGGCGCTTTCCGCCCGGGAGATGGTCCTGGAGGAACACCCCGAAAAGCAGATCTTCATTCTGGACACCCTGAGCTGTGCCGGTGCGCTGGGCGATGCCGCCGAGCTGGCCAACAAACTGATCGGCGAGGGACTTGGCTTTGAGGATGTCTGCTTTGCCCTGAAGAAATTTGCCGCCACCACCCACATCCTGTTCGCACTGGCCAGCTTTGACAACCTTGCCAAAAACGGGCGCGTCAACCGGGTGGTGGGCTTCATCGCCGGGCGGCTGAACATGCGCGTTCTGGGCCGCCGCACCCATGACGGCAAGATTGACTTCTTCTTCAAAACCCGCGGTGAGAACCGGGTGCTGGCCCGGATTCTGGAGCAGATGGACGAGGACAAGTTCGACGGCATCCATCCGGTGCTCATCAGCCAGTGCAACAATATGAACGCCGCCAAACTGCTGGAACACGGCATTCACACCAAGTGGCCGGAGGCCACGGTGCGGATCCTGCCCTGCTCCGGCCTGTGCAGCTTCTATGCCCAGGATCAGGGCCTCATCATTACCTATTGATGCCCGGTTTTTCCGGTCCCATACGATGCAACAAAAAAGTCCCGGTTTCCCCGGGACTTTTTCTTATGCCTGTTCGCGCTCTTTCTTTTTCTTCATCCGCTCCACAAAGGCGGCGCGCTGTTTGTTCCAGCGGGCATCCGCCTCCGGCGTGGCCGGATCGGTGCAGCGCCCGAAGCTCCAGTGCAGGCCGTCGCGCCGGCTGAGCTTGAACCGCACGTACCAGGGTCCGCAGTACGGGCAGGTGCTGCGGGTGTAATACCCGGTATTGCCGCGCTTGAGCCATACCTCATCGTGGGTCAGCGGTGTGCCGCACTCCGGGCAGTTGACCCGGTTCAGTTCCGGCGCGTTGCGGTAGTCGTCGTGGTCCAGGCGGTCCGGGAATACCTGCACGTCCCGCGCCGCGGTGTCATCTCCCAGCAGCGCTTCCCGCAGCAGTTCCTCATCGGTGGGATAGGTGGCCAGGCCTTCGGCCAGCGGCAGCTTGCGGCAGACCCGCGCCGTGTACAGCGCATCGTCCAGGGCGTTGTGGAAGGGTTCCTCCTTGGGGATGCCCAGCCGATCCACCACGCTCTCCAGCGTCATGCCCTCCCCTTCCTTGCGCGGGTAGGTCTTCAGGAAAATCCGCTGCAGGTCATACCACCGCGCGGGCCAGCTCTCGTCCAGCCCGTTGAGGAAGAGATTCTGCTTGAGCACCGGCACATCGTCCAGTCCCCACTCGGCCAGTTCCGCATCCGGCCCTGCCCAGTCCAGGAACTTCTGCAGGCCCTCTTTCATGGGAAGGCCCGCGTCCAGGTCCCCTTGGCTCAGCCCGGTCACCTTGGCAATATGATGCTGCAGCTTGCGGAAAATTCGCGGCCGCAGATTCACTTCAAAGGTATCCAGCACATCCCCGCGGTCATTGATGCGCGCCGCGCCGATCTGTATGATCTCGCCGCGCATGGTCAATTCCGTTCCATGGTACTGGAACGTCCTGGGCTGATACCCGATGTTCCATTCCAAATCAAAAACGATCAGATTCACGGATCAGTTCTCCTCGTTCAAAATATACTGTTCCACGGCCAGCCCCACGCCGTCGTGGTCGTTGTCCGCTGTCAGGCAGTCCGCCGCAGCCTTCACCGGCGCCTGGGCATTGCCCATGGCCACCCCCAGGCCCGCAAAGCGGATCATCGGCAGATCGTTCCAGCCATCACCGCAGGCCATCAGGTTCTGGGCCGTCAGTCCTTTACTGCGCAGCAGCAAATCCAGAGACGCCGCCTTCTCCACATGCAGCGGCATCGTCTCGATGAAAAAGGGCTGGGACCGATAGATGGACAGCTTGCCGGCAAACTCCTGCTGCATCAGTTCCTCCACGTGGGGCATGTCCACGGGGTCGCCGGTCAGCAGCAGTTTGTGGATGGGATAGTGCACCTCGGCGGGCAGATCCGGCACTTCCCGCACCGGGATCTTGTTGATGCGCGCTTCCTCCTGCACATAGGGGCTGTCTGCGTGTTCCGTCACGATGCCGCCGGCGTCATAGGTCAGAGGCACCACATTCCAGTACCGGCTGAAAGTGCAAACCGGCCCGATCAGATCGGGCGGAAAGGCATGCTGCACCAGCGTTTTCCCGGTCTTGCAGTCGATGATCTTGCCGCCGTTGTAGCTCAGGATACAGCCGCCGAACTTTTCCAGCTCCAGCTCCCGCGCCAGCGGCTGGATGCCCACCGTCGGCCGTCCGCTGGCCAGCACAATGCAGACGCCCCTCCGGGCCGCCTCCTGCAGCGCCGCCTTGGTCCGCGGCGTGATGATCTTCTCGCTGTTGGTCAGTGTGCCATCCAGATCCAGCGCTAATACCTTGTATTTCATACTTCCGTCCCCTTGGTCCAGTTTATGCCTATTGTACTCTAAAACCACGCTTTGTGCAAGCCGCAATCAGCCCCCGGCATTTTCTCTTGACAAAGTCATCCCCGCCATGATAAGATACTGGCAATGCGTAAGGGAGTAGTCGGCACCGCTGCGGAGCAACGGCGGTGCAGTTCTGCCAACAGAATGGGCCTTCGGGCTCTGGCTTAACTTGAAATGACG
This sequence comes from uncultured Subdoligranulum sp., assembly GCF_963931595.1. GTDB lineage: Bacteria > Bacillota > Clostridia > Oscillospirales > Ruminococcaceae > Gemmiger. Next base: position 726,887 of record NZ_OZ007030.1, on the reverse strand, counting down.
AGACTTACCTGTTCCGTTTTGGCGGGGCAGGTGGGTCTCTTTTTATTTTCCAAAACGGAGGCTTTCGCTATGACACTGTTCGACCTGATCCTGATTGCCATCAGCCTTTCGATGGACGCCTTTGCGGTTTCCATCTGCAAGGGCTTGTCCGTCCGCAAGGTGAGTTTCCGCCACGCCCTAACCTGCGGGGTATGGTTCGGCGGGTTCCAGGCGCTGATGCCGGCACTGGGGTATTTCCTGGGAGACCGCTTTTCCTTCCTGCTGACACGCTTCGGCCCCTGGATCGCCTTTATTCTGCTGGCGATCATCGGCGCCAACATGTTCAAGGAGAGCTTCGGCGAGGAAGAATCCCTCAACGACGACTACTCCCCCAAGGCCATGCTGCCGCTGGCTGTGGCCACCAGCATCGACGCCTTCGCGGTGGGCGTAAGTTTTGCCGCCATGCAGGTGGAGATTGTTCCGGCTGTGCTCCTGATCGGATGCATCACCTGTGTGCTGTCCGGGCTGGGTGTCAAGGTGGGCGCCATCTTCGGCGACAAATACCGGGCACCGGCAGAACGGGTGGGCGGCATTGTGCTTATTCTCATCGGGTTGAAAACACTGCTCAGCGGTCTGGGCATTTTCTGATAGACAAAAAGGACGGAGCAGAAGCTCCGTCCCTTTTTGTTGGCTGTACTATGGGCTTTCATTACACGACAAAACGTGTCAGCAGCCCGATGGCAATGCAGAGGATGCCGGCTATCCTCACGCCCAGAATCGCGTTTTTCTCGCGGTCACTGTTCTTCCATCGCGCCGGACAGACCGGGTGCAAAAGAGCAAGCGTCCCATATACAATCCAGGCAAGATTCACCAGAATGCCGGCATGAAACAGAAAGGCCAGCCCATTGGCGGCGACGATCAGCACAATGCCCACCACAACGAGCTTGTCAAATGTCAGTTTTTCCATGGCACAGTTTCTCCTGTTCCTGTGAACTTTCACCGTATGATTTTTTACATTGTACCATGATCTCCCCCGCTGCCGCAAGGTGTTTTGACGGAAGAACCACTGTTATTTGGGCCGGAACAGGCTTTTTCATCCGTACAGCGAAGGTAAACGAATCATCGGTTTACTTCGGCCCGGCTCCGTGTTATGCTTTTATCACAAAGAAGGGGGACTTTTCTATGGATGCAAAAGCTTTCGGTGCATTTCTGGCCAAGACCCGCAAAGACAGAGGCCTGACCCAGAACGCCCTGGCAGAGCAGCTGCATGTGACTGACAAGGCTGTCAGCCGCTGGGAACGGGGCCTGGGTTTTCCCGACATCAACACGCTGGAACCCCTGGCAGACGCCCTGGGGTTGACACTGGCCCAGCTGATGCATGCAGACTCCGGCACCGGAGAGGACGCCGGGCAGCCCCTGGAAGATTTTTTCTCCCTGATGATACCGGGCCATATTCAGTGGACATCTGTTGCCAACGCCATCTTCTGGCTGACCATGGGACTGGCGCTCTGGATTCTGCTGGCCCTTCCCCCTCAGGTCGCTGTGAAGTGGCATCTGGAAAACAGCGGTGTTCTCACACCAAGCCTGACCATGTCCAAACCCGTTGCCTGTCTCATCACGATAGGGCTCGGCACTCTGATGATGCAGCTCTGCAAAGCGGCCGAGCATGGTTTCTTCCGGCACTCCTTTTTCGTCTGGGGAAGAACTTTTCATCCTAGGCTCTTCCCCTGGCTGGAGCTTGCCTTTCATCTGTGTTATACCTGGCTGGCTCTGGGGCCACTTTTCGCAGAGGCCATGATTCTTATGTTCAATTAGAGAAACAAGGCGACGGGAAGATACCTGCCGCCTTCTTTTTATGATCCCTTCCGCGCATTTTCTGCCATTGAACCGTCAGAAAACCCACGAGATGCCTGGCAACCAAACTCACAGGAAACAGCAGTTACAGGCGCGCGTATTGTTCCTCGGTAACAGGCTCCAGCCATTCGTTGCTGCAGCCTTCCCCCGGCACCTCAATGGCAATATGACTGAACCAGCTGTCCGCCTTGGCACCGTGCCAGTGCTTCACCTCCGGCGGAATGGTTATGACAGAGCCCGGGACAAGGCTCACAGCCGGTTTTCCTTCCTCCTGATACCAGCCTTCCCCTGCCGTGCAGATCAGAATCTGCCCGCCGCCCTTCGCAGCATGATGAATATGCCAGTTGTTCCTGCATCCTGGCTCAAAGGTAACGTTGGCCAGAAATACGCCGCACTTGGGATCGGTCAGCGGATTCAGGAAAGAGTGCCCCACAAAATACTGGGCATAGGCGTCATTGGGAGTGCCCGTGCCAAATATATTCTGTTTCTCGAACTGCGCTTTATCGTTCATTTTCATCTTCGTTACCTCCTGCAAGTCGTTTATAAAAGCAGAAGCAAAAGGCCCGGCTATGATGCGGTACTGTTTGTTTCTGTACCCTTATCATACAAGTTAAAGTCCACTTTAAGTCAAGTCCTTTTTCTGAAAATAAAAGCGGCATGCTTGTGTTGCATACCGCTCTGCAAATTCTTGCAAAAGAAAAATACCTGCTCAAACCGAGCAGGTATTTTCTGGTGACCCGTGCGGGAATCGAACCCACGTTAACGGCGTGAGAGGCCGCTGTCTTAACCGCTTGACCAACGGGCCATATAAAAGAGAAGCCGGCATCTACCTATTTTCACAGGCCGTCTCCAGCCAACTATCTTCGGCACAAGTGAGCTTAACTTCTGTGTTCGGAATGGGAACAGGTGGAACCTCACCGTCATCGACACCGGCCATGCACATGACCTTGTCATCTGCTTCTCTTTTTGTTGAGGATGTACCCTCAAAACTGAATATCGAACTGCTTGCAAACAGAGTATCTGATCAAGATGGGGTCAAGCCCTCGACCTATTAGTACACGCTTGCTGAATGGCTCGCGCCACTTACACATTGTGCCTATCAACCTTGTAGTCTTCAAGGGGTCTTACCTGATTGACTCAGTGGGATATCTTATCTTAAGGCCGGCTTCACGCTTAGATGCTTTCAGCGTTTATCCGATCCGAACATAGCTGCCCAGCTGTGCCACTGGCGTGACAACTGGTGCACCAGAGGTTCGTCCATCCCGGTCCTCTCGTACTAGGGACAGCGCCTTTCAAATATCCTGCGCCCACGACAGATAGGGACCGAACTGTCTCACGACGTTCTGAACCCAGCTCGCGTACCGCTTTAATTGGCGAACAGCCAAACCCTTGGGACCGAATTCAGCCCCAGGATGCGATGAGCCGACATCGAGGTGCCAAACCTCCCCGTCGATGTGGACTCTTGGGGGAGATCAGCCTGTTATCCCCAGGGTAACTTTTATCCGTTGAGCGATGGCATTTCCACTCACATACCACCGGATCACTAACTCCGACTTTCGTCTCTGCTCGACCCGTCAGTCTCGCAGTCAGGCTCGTTTATGCGTTTGCACTCTTTCATCTGGTTTCCGTCCAGATCGAACGAACCTTTGAACGCCTCCGCTACATTTTAGGAGGCGACCGCCCCAGTCAAACTGCCCGCCTGACAATGTCCCCCGCCCTGATTCAAGGGCGCAGGTTAGAATTCCAATGTCGCAAGGATGGTATCCCAACGTCCGCTCCACTAAGGCCAAAGCCCTAGCTTCCTAGCGTCCCATCTATCCTGTGCATGCAACACCGAAACCCAATATCAGGCTACAGTAAAGCTCCATGGGGTCTTTCCGTCTTGTCGCGGGAAACCGGCATCTTCACCGGTACTACAATTTCGCCGGGCGGGCTGTTGAGACAGTGCCCAGATCATTACGCCTTTCATGCGGGTCAGAACTTACCTGACAAGGAATTTCGCTACCTTAGGACCGTTATAGTTACGGCCGCCGTTCACTGGGGCTTCAATTCAATGCTTGCACATCTCCTTTTAACCTTCCAGCACCGGGCAGGCGTCAGCTCGTATACGTCATCTTTCGATTTAGCACAAACCTGTGTTTTTGGTAAACAGTTGCCTGGGCCTATTCTCTGCGGCTCACTCTCGTGAGCACCCCTTATTCCGAAGTTACGGGGTCAACTTGCCGAGTTCCTTAACAACCCTTCTCCCGTTGGCCTTAGAATCTTCTTCCTACCTACCTGTGTCGGTTTGCGGTACGGGCACCTTAGATATACACGCAGCTTTTCTCGCCTCTCATTCAGCCAGACTTCGGTACTAAATTTCCCTCGATCACTACCGGAACCAACACCCGGCTCTGACCTTCAAAAAGTGTCCCTGCGCTTAAATCTTTCGGTGGGGACGGAATCTCTACCGTCTGTGCATCGGCTACGCCTTTCGGCCTCACCTTAGCTCCCGCCTAACTTGGAGCGGACGAACCTTCCTCCAAAAACCTGAGGTTTCCGGCCATGCAGATTCTCACTGCATTCGCGCTACTCATTCCGGCATTCTCACTTCTGTACACTCCACGACCGCTTACGCTATCGTTTCTCCGCGTACACAACGCTCCCCTACCCCGCACCTTACGGTGCAGCCTAAGCTTCGGTTTGTATCTTAGCCCCGTTAAATTTTCCGCGCAAAGACGCTCGACCAGTGAGCTATTACGCACTCTTTAAATGAGTGGCTGCTTCTGAGCCAACATCCTGGTTGTCTGTGTATTTTCACATCGTTTTCCACTTAGATACAATTTGGGACCTTAGCTGTAGATCTGGGCTGTTTCCCTTTTGACAATGAGATTTATCTCACACTGTCTGACTCCCATGCATCGATACTCCGGCATTCTTAGTTTGATAGGCTTCGCTACCCTCTCGGGCGCTAGGCCATTCAGTGCTTTACCTCCGGGTATCTAACATGAGGCTAGCCCTAAAGCTATTTCGGGGAGAACCAGCTATCTCCGAGTTCGATTGGAATTTCTCCGCTACCCACAATTCATCCGCCGCCTTTTCAACGGAGGTCGGTTCGGCCCTCCATGAAATTTTACTTTCACTTCAGCCTGATCATGGGTAGGTCACCCGGTTTCGGGCCCATTGCACGCTACTTAAACGCCCTATTCAGACTCGCTCTCGCTACGCCTCCGCACCTGAAGTGCTTAAGCTTGCAACGTACAATCGCTCGCCGGACCGTTCTACAAAAAGTACCATATCACACGTTGATGTGCTCTATGTGCTTGTAGGCACAAGGTTTCAGGTTCTTTTTCACTCCCCTCCCGGGGTCCTTTTCACCTTTCCTTCACAGTACTATACGCTATCGGTCACTGGGTAGTATTTAGGGTTGGAGGGTGGTCCCCCCATCTTCCGACCAGGTTTCACGTGTCTGGCCGTACTCTGGAACTCGCGCAGCCCTCGCCGTTTTCGCCTACGTGTCTCTCACACTCTCCGGATGGCTTTCCCACACCATTCGGCTAACAGCTTGGGTCCTAAAAGCGGTCCGTACCCCGGAAGGATTTCTCCTTCCGGTTTGCCCTCTTCCGCGTTCGCTCGCCACTACTAACGGAATCTCGGTTGATGTCTCTTCCTCGCCCTACTTAGATGTTTCAGTTCAGGCGGTTCCCCTCCTGCACCTATGGATTCAGTGCAGGATAACAGAGTATGAGCTCTGTTGAGTTTCCTCATTCAGAAATCCCTGGATCAAAGGATGTTTGCTCCTCCCCAAGGCTTATCGCAGCTTACCACGTCTTTCATCGGCTCCCAGTGCCAAGGCATTCTCCTTGCGCCCTTTGTAGCTTGACCGTTGTTTATCTCTCGATAAACATATCTCTTTTCAGATTCTCCATTTGCCAACGAGATTTTACGATGTTTCGCAATTTTTTCGAAGAAAAAATTCCAGAAGCATCGTATGTCGCCGAATTGATTCCTTTGAACCAGTGGCGACTACCGCTTGGTGAAATCATAGATTTTATAAAAAATCAGGAATTTTACTAGCTTAAAATCTCATTTCGCAGTTCTATATTCAGTTTTCAAGGTACATCTGTCCTTCGGACTTTCGTCCGCCGGACTCGACCATCGAGTGTGTTATACTCGCTCAACTCGCTCCGAAGGGGCTCGTTTCGCTTCGTATACCCTCGAGGGTCTCGCATAAGGTTTTGGGTTACCCAGCGCACTGGATAACCAGTGGTGGGCTGAAATGGACTCGAACCATCGACCTCTCGGTTATCAGCCGAGTGCTCTAACCAGCTGAGCTATCAGCCCAAATGGTGGAGATAAAGGGATTCGAACCCTTGACCCCCTGCTTGCAAAGCAGGTGCTCTCCCAACTGAGCTATACCCCCGCGCCTTTATCAGCGTTTCGGGTTTCGCTGTCCCTTATGCTTTTTTGAGGTATCCACCGCAGAATCTACTTCCATCAAGCCACCTGTTCGGTGGCCGATCTGGTAGGTTCGGCTCCGCTTGCGCTTCGCCGCCTGCTGCATCGCGCCTTGCGCGATTCCGAATCATAGATTCGGAGGCATCAGGATCCCTCAAAATTGAACAATACTGAAACTTGATCCCCTGTCCATTCACTCAAAGACCAGCTTTGACTGAATGTCTGACTCCCTAGAAAGGAGGTGATCCAGCCGCACCTTCCGATACGGCTACCTTGTTACGACTTCACCCCAATCACCAGTTTTACCTTCGGCGGCGTCCTCCTTGCGGTTAGACTACCGACTTCGGGTCCCCCCGGCTCTCATGGTGTGACGGGCGGTGTGTACAAGGCCCGGGAACGTATTCACCGCGGCATGCTGATCCGCGATTACTAGCAATTCCGACTTCATGCAGGCGAGTTGCAGCCTGCAATCTGAACTGAGACGTTGTTTTTGAGTTTTGCTCCACCTCGCGGTCTTGCTTCTCTTTGTTAAACGCCATTGTAGTACGTGTGTAGCCCAGGTCATAAAGGGCATGATGATTTGACGTCATCCCCACCTTCCTCCGTTTTGTCAACGGCAGTCTCGCCAGAGTCCTCTTGCGTAGTAACTGGCAATAAGGGTTGCGCTCGTTGCGGGACTTAACCCAACATCTCACGACACGAGCTGACGACAACCATGCACCACCTGTCTCGATGTCCCGAAGGACTTCATGCATCTCTGCACTATGCATCGGATGTCAAGACCTGGTAAGGTTCTTCGCGTTGCTTCGAATTAAACCACATACTCCACTGCTTGTGCGGGCCCCCGTCAATTCCTTTGAGTTTCAACCTTGCGGTCGTACTCCCCAGGTGGATTACTTATTGTGTTAACTGCGGCACTGAAGGGGTCAATCCTCCAACACCTAGTAATCATCGTTTACGGTATGGACTACCAGGGTATCTAATCCTGTTTGCTACCCATACTTTCGAGCCTCAGCGTCAGTTGGTGCCCAGTAGGTCGCCTTCGCCACTGGTGTTCCTCCCGATATCTACGCATTCCACCGCTACACCGGGAATTCCACCTACCTCTGCACTACTCAAGGCCAGCAGTTTTGAAAGCAATTTATGGGTTGAGCCCATAGATTTCACTTCCAACTTGCCGGTCCGCCTGCGCTCCCTTTACACCCAGTAATTCCGGACAACGCTTGCACCCTACGTTTTACCGCGGCTGCTGGCACGTAGTTAGCCGGTGCTTTCTTGTTAGGTACCGTCAATATTCGTCCCTAACGACAGGAGTTTACAATCCGAAAACCTTCTTCCTCCACGCGGCGTCGCTGCATCAGGGTTTCCCCCATTGTGCAATATCCCCCACTGCTGCCTCCCGTAGGAGTCTGGGCCGTGTCTCAGTCCCAATGTGGCCGTTCAACCTCTCAGTCCGGCTACCAATCGTCGCCTTGGTGGGCCGTTACCTCACCAACTAGCTAATTGGACGCGAGTCCATCCTGAAGCGAATAAATCCTTTTCCCCCAATCCGATGCCGGATCGTGGGCTTATGCGGTATTAGCAGTCGTTTCCAACTGTTGTCCCCCACTCCAGGGCAGGTTACTCACGCGTTACTCACCCGTTCGCCACTAAGTTAAATCGGTATCCATCCGAAAACTTCAACCAAATTAACTCCGTTCGACTTGCATGTGTTAGGCGCGCCGCCAGCGTTCGTCCTGAGCCAGGATCAAACTCTTTATAAAATGGTATTAAATCACTTTATAAGTGTTTAATCTTGTAAATCACTCAGACACAATCGCTTGCGTCCTGTTTGAATTACTTGTAATTTGGAATTGATTTACGTGGGTTTCCAAACCCACGATAAGGTTCCACAAGTTTCAGTTTTGTTCAATTTTCAAGGTCCTGCTCGCTGTTCGCATCTCGCGCTACAGCCTATTTATTATATCTCATGAAGTTCCGTTTGTCAAGAACTTTTTTGAGATTTTTTTGAAGTTTTTTTCGGGAACCAAGCTTCCGAAAAGCCTTCAAAGGCTGTTGTTATGCGGTTTTCAGCGGCCGTCTGTGTCGCTCTCGCGCCGGACAGCTTGACTATAATACCACCCCGTAAAGCGTTTGTCAACACCTTTTTTCAGATTTTTTGCGATTTTTTTCGCATTTCTTTCAGAAGGACGTTACATCGCCTTTTCTTGTGATGGTAGGCGTATCATACCACATTTTCTTTGCATCTGTCAATACAGAAGTCCTACTTTTGTTGAGAAGCACAATTTCTTAAACAAAAAGCGTGCATTCTGACGAACGCACGCTTATCTTTATTGCATTATAACGCCGGAAGGCTCTCCCCAAGCAGTTCTGCCCGCATCCATTTGAGAACCTTGCGTTCCCTCCGCGAGACCTGTACCTGTGTGGTCCCCAATACTTTCGCCGTTTCGCTCTGGGTGCGTCCCCCAAAGAAGCGCAGCCGGATCATCTGGCGGTCACTGGGCGACAGCTTGTCCATCACCTCCGCAAGGCCGATCCGATCGGACAGGCTCTCCTCCGGGGATTCCACCGGCACATCCCATTCCCTTTGCCCGTCCTCTTCATCGGTGGGCGTCAGGGAGATGGCCGGCAGCGAAGCACGTATGGCCAGTGCGATCTGTTCGGGCGTTGTCTGCAAGGTTTCCGCCAGCTGGGTCACACCGGGCTCCTGCCCCGTCTTTTTCAGACAGCGTTCCCGTTCAGCGTTGATTTTCAATCCCAGTTCTTTGAGAGAACGACTGACCTTGACGGTGCCGCCGTCCCGGAACAGCTTTTTGATCTCCCCCAGGATGACTGGCACAGCATAAGTGGAGAAGCAGACACCCCGGCCTGTATCGAACCCGTCGCATGCCTTGACCAGTCCCAGGCAACCGGCTGCGTACAGTTCCTCATATTCAATGCCGCGCCCCTTGAAGCGTCCGGCGCAGGCATGCACCAGCCCCAGATTTTTCTCAATAAATTCCGCGCGCGGCAGCAGCTCAATGCTCTGTGCAGGCATAGCGGTTCCCCCTTTACTATATATGTAAGGGTCAATCGCGGGCCTCCAGCCGTTTGGTCAGCGTGACGCGGGTGCCCTTGCCCGGCGTGGAGGAAACCCGGACTTTATCCATAAAACTCTGCATGACCGCAAATCCCAGCCCTGCCCGCTCCGACGGGTCGCCGGTGGTATACATAGGTTCCATAGCCTTGGGAACATCCTCGATGCCCACGCCGCGGTCGCTGATGGTGATCCGCACCAGGCCCCCTTCATATAGTCCGGCCGTCATGGTGATGGGGCCGATGGCGTCCGGGTAGGCATGTACGATGCAGTTGGTGACCGCCTCCGAGACCGCCGTCTTCAGATCGGCCAGCTGGGGCACCGTGGGATCCAGCTGCACCAGAAACGCCGCCAGCGCCGCCCGGGCAAAGCCCTCGTTCACCGAGCGGCTGGCAAAGGTAATCTTGACTTGATTGAGCATTTTCATGGCAAAGTCCTCTCAGGCATAAGTAATGTGGGCCAGATCCAGCATTCGCCGCACGGTGGGCGGCGGGTTCTGTACGGTGAGCCGCCCGCCCAGGGAGGCAATATGCCGGTCCCTGCCCAGAATCAGTCCCACGCCAGAGGAATCCATGAAGGTGACGCCGGAAAAATCCAGCGTCAGCAGTTCGGGCAGACGGTCGTCCACCTGAGCGTCGATCTCCCTGCGCAGGGACTGGGCGGCATGATGATCGATCTCGCCGCTGAGATAGGCAGCCAGCGTGCCGCTGCCCGGCACAAAACACACCTTGGCCATACGGTTTGTCCTCTTTTCGTTGCGGATGATGCGAAACAATATAAAAAAGCCTGTATCCTTACGATACAGGCTTCCCAGTAAATATTTTGTTGCAAGCGGTCGGTACCGCATTATTTTTCCGCTTCCTTGAGCAGCCAGGGCCGCGCCTCGGCCGCCAGGTACAGCGAACCGCAGACCACCACGCCCGCCAGGTTGTTGTCCTCGGCGTAGCGCACCGCCTTGCGCAGGGCCTCCGGTACGGTGCCCGCTGCTTCGGCATCCATGTGGAACCGGGCTTCCTTCTGCAGGTCCTCCCCTGTGAGCGCCCGCGGGCAATCCGGCGTCACGGTATACACCTTGGCAAAACAGGGCGCCAGGATCTCCAGCATCTGCTTATAATCCTTGTCGGCCAGCATACCCAGCACACCCACCAGGTTCTCGTCATATTTGGCCTTCTGCAGCGTCTGCGCCAGGGCGCGGGTACCGTCCGGGTTGTGGCAGCCGTCCAGAAGCAGCAGCGGATGACGGCGCAGCACCTCGATACGGGCCGGCATGCGGGCAGCCTCCAGCCCCTGCATGATGGCGTCGTCGGAGATTTCATATCCGTATTCACGCCAGAGCGCCAGGGCGATCTCCACCGCCATGGCGGCATGGTTGGCCTGATGCGCCCCCGGGAATCCCAGGGCCGCCTGGTATCCGCCGTAGTCGATGCGGTTCTCCAGGCTTTTGCCGGGCAGCTGACGGATATCCTCCAGCTCCGGCGTGATGATGCTGGTGTGGGCCTCGGCCGCCGCCGTCAGAATGGGACCCATGGCCTCGGCCGGCTGGTCGGGATAGCAGACTACCGCACAGCCTTCCTTGATGATACCGGCCTTTTCCGCCGCGATCTTGTCCAGGGTATCCCCCAGCAGTTCCATATGGTCATAGCCGATCTTGGTGATGGCCGCCACCAGTGTGTGCGGCACCACGTTGGTGGCATCGTACCGGCCGCCCAGACCAGTCTCCAGCACCACCAGATCACACTTTTCGCGGGCAAACCACAGCAAAGCCAGTGCCGTGATGGCCTCAAACTGCACCGGGGCCTCCCCGCCCTCCTCGTGGATGGCGGCGATGGCATCCAGCACCTTCTGCGTCAGCGAGGCCAGGGTGCGGGGCGGGATCATCTCGCCGTCGATCTGGAACCGCTCCCGGAAATCCACCACATAGGGACTGATGGTCAGGCCGGTCTTGTAACCGGCGGCCGTCAGGATGGCGGCGGTCATGGCCGCCAGGCTGCCCTTGCCGTTGGTGCCGGCAATATGCACGCACTGCAGCTGCTCCTCGGGGTTGCCCAGGTGTGCCAGCAGATTCCGCATCCGCTCCAGTCCGGGTTTGCCGCTGCCCAGCCGGGGCAGTGCATGCAGGGCTTCCATTGCTTGTTGGGTCGTCATTCCGACTGTTCCTCCTTGTCCTCATCCCATTCTCCCGCGGCAGGCCGTTCTCCCGACCCGAACTGCGCCTCGTAAGCACGGTGGGCGGCACGTTCCGCCAGACGCTCGTGCTCCGCCTCCTGGCGCGCACGCCGCAGTTCTTCCCGTTCCTCCCGCAGCGCCCGGTTTTCCGATTCGATCCGGGCAAAGGCCATCAGCAGCCGCACGATCAGCAGGATGATCAGGGCCACCAGCAGGCCTGCCACGACACCCATCATGTCGATCCAGATATCAGTCACCATCGAAGTGCGGTTGGGAATGAACAGCTGGATGGTTTCATCCATCACCGCCGTGCTCATGCCCACCAGCAAAGGCCAGCTCATGTGCCGGACAAAGTGGGCGGTATACACCCGCAGGCAGAGCATGAGCAGAAAACCTTCCATGGAGAATTCCAGGAAATGGGCGATCTTACGGATGGTATGCTCGGACATGGGGCCCAGATGAACCCTGCCCAGCGCACTGTTGACGGCGTGCATGACCTCCTGGCTGCGCAGCGAGGACTGCGCGCCGGTCTGCAGCGAATTGCGGAAGATGTAGGCAATGCAGGCCAGCAGGGCGATGGTAAAAATCACCCGGAACGCAATGAGCCACGGACTTGTTTTTTGTCTTTCCATAGTGCTCCTTATATCATATACTTGAACCAAATACACCTCTGTAAAACGATATTATAGCACCCCCTTACCGTCACGGCAAGCCAATCGCCGGAAAAACCGGCGGAACCGCGCCGATTCCCGAAATTTTTCACTTGACAACCGCCAACGGGTGCGGTAGGATACGTTATATAAAAATGCGATGAGAAAGAGTGCGCTTTGTTCCGCTTATCCAGAGAGCCGGCGTCGGGTGCAAGTCCGGCAAAGTGGGCAGGGTTGCTGTCACTTTTGAGCAGGCACGGTGAACCGGCTGGCTAGCCGTGCCCGGGTTTGCCGCCGTTATCCGGGCAGGCGGGGTGGTTGCTCTGCCGCAAAGAGGCCTTTTCCAAGGCAATTTGGGTGGTACCGCGACTTGATATTTTCAGGCCGTCCCATGATCGTTCATGGGGCGGTCTTTTTGTTTGCCAGAAAACAGCCCCGCAACACAGACCAGGAGGTTTTGTTTATGCCGAAAGAACTCGCCAAACAGTACGCGCCCCAAGGCGCCGAGGATCGCATCTACCAGAACTGGTGCGACAAAGGGTATTTCCACACCCAGATCGACCGCAGCAAGAAGCCGTTCACCATCGTGATGCCGCCGCCCAACGTCACCGGCCAGCTGCACATGGGCCATGCCATGGATGAGACCTGGCAGGATATCCTGACCCGCTACAAGCGGATGCAGGGCTACGCCGCCCTGTGGGTGCCGGGCACCGACCATGCGTCCATCGCCACCGAGGCCAAGGTGGTGGCCAAGATGCGGGAAGAGGGCCTCACCAAGGAGATGGTGGGCCGCGACGGGTTCCTGGAGCGCGCCTGGGCCTGGAAGAACACCTACGGCAACCGCATCGTGAGCCAGCTGAAGAAGCTGGGCTGCTCCTGCGACTGGCAGCGGGAGCGCTTCACCATGGACGAGGGCTGCTCCGATGCCGTCAAGGAAGTGTTTGTGCGGCTGTACAACAAGGGCCTGATCTACCGCGGCAACCGGATGGTCAACTGGTGCCCCCATTGCAACACCTCCATCTCGGACGCCGAGGTGGAGTACGAGGCCAAGGAGGGCAGCTTCTGGCACCTGCTGTATAAAGTAAAGGAAACCGGCGAAACGTTGGAGCTGGCCACCACCCGTCCCGAGACGATGCTGGGCGATACCGCCGTGGCCATCAACGCCGACGACCCGCGCTACACCCACCTGCACGGCTGCCATGTGATTCTGCCGCTGCTGAACCGGGAGATTCCCATCGTCTGCGACGAGCACGCCGACATGGAAAAGGGCACCGGCGTGGTGAAGATCACCCCCGCCCATGACCCCAACGACTTTGAGGTGGGCAAACGCCACAACCTGCCGATGATCCGGGTGCTGACCTACGACGGCCACATGACCGGCGCCGCCGACAAGGCCGCCGTGGACGCCGAGAAGGCCGCCGGGCGTGCTGCTTCCGACGAGCCCGATGTGCTGGACTGCGGCAAGTATGCCGGCATGACCGCCATGGAGGCCCGCAAGGCCATTCTGGCCGACCTGAAAGCCTGCGGCGCCCTGAAGGAGACCGAGAGCATCACCCATGACGTGGGCACCTGCTACCGCTGCCACTCGGTCATCGAGCCCATGGTCTCCAAGCAGTGGTTCGTCAAGATGGAACCGCTGGCCATCCCCGCCATCGAGGCCGTGGAAAAGGGCGACATCAAGTTCGTGCCCGAGCGGTTCACCAAGAACTACATCAACTGGATGAAGGGCGGCCGCGACTGGTGCATCAGCCGTCAGCTGTGGTGGGGCCATCAGATTCCGGCCTGGTACTGCGACGACTGCGGCGAGACGGTAGTTACCAAGGAAGCCCCGTCGGTCTGCCCCAAGTGCGGCAGCACCCATCTGACCCAGGATCCCGACACGCTGGACACTTGGTTCAGCTCCGCCCTGTGGCCCTTCTCCACCCTGGGCTGGCCCGACGAGAAGGCCGCAGACTACAACTACTTCTACCCCACCAACACGCTGGTCACCGGCTACGACATCATCGGTTTCTGGGTGTCCCGCATGATCTTCTCGGGTCTGGCCTACACCGGCAAGGCGCCCTTTGACACCGTGCTGATTCACGGCATCGTCCGCGACAGCCAGGGCCGCAAGATGTCCAAGAGCCTGGGCAACGGCATCGACCCGTTGGAGGTCATCGGCCAGTACGGTGCCGACGCGCTGCGCATGATGCTGATCGTGGGTTCCACCGCCGGCAACGACATGCGCTACAGCGAGGAGAAGGTCACCGCCAGCCGCAACTTTGCCAACAAGCTGTGGAACGCCGCCCGCTTTGTGCTGATGAACCTGCCGGAGGACTTCCAGCCCGGTATGCCGGAGGAGTCCCTGCTGGACATGAGCGACAAGTGGATCCTCTCCGAGCTGGCCAAGGTGGCCGCCGAGGCCACTGCCAACCTGGACAAGTATGAGCTGGGTCTGGCCGCCGAGAAGGTGGAGAACTTCATCTGGGAAGTCTACTGTGACTGGTATATCGAGATCTGCAAGTCCCGTCTGAACAGCGACGACGCCGTCCAGGCCGACACCGCCCGCAAGGTGCTGGTCTACGTGCTGGACAAGGCCCTGAAGCTGCTGCATCCCTTCATGCCCTTCATCACCGAGGAGATCTACCAGGCGCTTCCCGGCAGCGGCGAGACCATCATGCTGGAGACCTGGCCCGGCAACCTGGAGATGAAGGTGTGGGCCGACGAATGTGCCGATTTTGAGAAGCTGATGGACTACATCAAGGCTGTGCGTGCCATGCGCAGCGAGATGAACGTGCATCCCGCCAAGAAGACCACCATGATCATCGAGACCGCCTCCCCTGCCGCCTTTGAGAAGGGCGGCGCCTACCTGGCCCGCTTTGCCTTCGCCACCGACGTGACGCTGACCGCCAAGTACGAGGGCACCACCCAGGGCATGGTCACGGTGGCCACCCCCGATGCCCGCGGCTTCATCCCCATGATGGAGCTGATCGACCGTGACAAGGAGCTTGCCCGTCTGAACAAGGAACTGGCCAAGGCCGAGAAGGAAACCGCCATGTTCCAGAATCAGCTGAACAACCCGAAGTTTGTGGAGAAGGCCCCGGCCAAGCTGGTGGAGGATACCCGCGCCAAACTGGCCGCCGCCCAGGAGAAGGCCGCGAAGATCCGGGATTCCATCCAGGCGCTGGGCTGACCCGCCGTTTTGCAAAGGAGCGATTGACCAATGGAAGCAGGTATGACACGGGAACAGGCCTGGGCGCTGGTCCGGGAATACAACCAGGAGCCCTTTCATCTGCAGCACGCCCTGACGGTGGAAGCCGTCATGCGGTGGTTTGCCGGCGAGCTGGGCTACGGCGCCGACGCCGATTTCTGGGCACTGTGCGGTCTTTTGCACGATGTGGATTTTGAGCGATATCCCGACCAGCACTGCACCAAGGCTGCCGAGATCCTGCCCGCCGCCGGCGCCAGCGAAGCGCTGACCCATGCGGTGTGCAGCCACGGCTACAGCCTGTGCAGCGAGGTCAAACCGGAGCACGAGATGGAAAAGGTGCTCTTTGCCACCGATGAGCTGACCGGGCTCATCGGAGCAGCCGCCAGGATGCGTCCCAGCAAGAGCTGCACCGACATGGAACTGTCCAGTCTGAAGAAGAAATTCAAGGACAAGAAATTTGCCGCCGGCTGCTCCCGTGACGTGATCCGTCAGGGCGCCGAGATGCTGGGCTGGGAGCTGGATACCCTGCTGGACAAGACGCTGCAGGCCATGCGCGCCAGCGAGGCGGAGATCCGCACCGCCATGGAAGCGCTGTAAATCTCGTTTTTCCATAAATCAAATACCGGAACTTCTGGAAGGAAGTTCCGGTATTTTTTATGGCCGACAAAAAAGTCCCCGCGCCGCAGGGCACGGGGACTCACTCGTTCCAACACAAAATTGCAAAGGGATAAGAATCAGCCGAATTACTTGCTGGCCTTCTTGGTGGTGGTCTTCTTGGCAGCCGGCTTCCTGGCGGCAGTCTTCTTGGCCGCGGGCTTCACAGCCTCGCTGACGGCCTTGACAGCCTCTTCCACCACGGGCTTGGCAGCCTTGACGGCTTCCTTGACCACCGGCTTCGCCGCCTTGACCGCTTCACCGGCGGCAGGCTTGACGGTCTCGGTGACGGCCTTGAGGGTATCGTTGACCGCCTTGGCAGCCTTCTTGGCGGCGGGCTTGGTGCTGGCCTTCTTGACAGCCTTGACGACTTCCTCGGCCGCATCCACCGCGGCGGCAGTCAGTTCCGCCTTGGCCTTGGCAGCACTGGCTTTGGCGCTGGCCTTGGGCTTGCGGGTCACTTCGCTGATGGTCCAGTACTGAGTGGTGCCGTTCTCGTCCCGCCAGATCTGCAGGGCAGCGCCGTTGTCGGTGTTCATGCCCACCACGTCCAGCAGCTTGCCGGCCAGGTTGGACTTGATCTTGACGCGGCCGTCATTGGACGGCTCCACCACCCACAGCTGGCTGGACGCCGGGGCGCCCTCCCACTGATGGACGCGGGTGCCGTCGCTGACGCCGCCGCAGTCCAGGTCCAGCATCTTGCCGGTGAAACGGTTCTGGATGCGGTAGACGCCGTCGCCGGCGGCCACGAAATTCCACTGCTGCCACTCGGCGTTCACGTTGTCCCACAGCTGGATCTTTGCGCCGTTGTCGATGTTATAGTCAGCCACTTCCACGACCTTGCCGTTGGCTGCGCTGATGGTATAGAACTTACCGTCGGTAAGTACAGTCTGAGAAACTTTCTTTTTCGGTGCCATATCGGATTCCTCCTAATACGTTGAGCGGCCGCTTCGATGTGCTCGATCCCTCGGGCCGCATAGTGTTCCACGCCAAATGTACGTGGCTACGCTGTCTATTATAGCCACTTTTTTCCAATTCGTCAACTTTTCGTCGCTGTTGCGGCATTTTGCACAAAAAATCCGGGATGGCGCGAAGCCATCCCGGCAAATTGGATTGATTTAGGAGGATTTTTACCGTTTCTTTACGAGTTTTCCGCAAAGTTGCCGGTGTACAGACGATAGTACCGGCCCTTCTGGGCGATCAGTTCGTCATGGGTGCCGCGCTCAATGATGCGGCCCTGTTCCAGCACCATGATGCAGTCGGAGTTGCGCACCGTGGACAGACGGTGGGCAATCACGAAGGTGGTGCGGCCGTACATCAGGCCGTCCATGCCGTCCTGGACCAGTTTCTCGGTGCGGGTATCGATGGAGGAGGTGGCTTCATCCAGAATCAGTACCGGGGGATCGGCCACGGCAGCGCGGGCAATGGCCAGCAGCTGACGCTGGCCCTGGCTCAGGTTGGTGCCGTCGCCGGTGAGCATCGTGTTGTAGCCGTCCGGCAGATGCTTGATAAAGCCGTCGGCGTTGGCCAGACGAGCCGCGGCGATGCACTCCTCATCGGTGGCGGTCAGGCGGCCGTAGCGGATGTTGTCCATCACCGTGCCGGTGAACAGATGGGTATCCTGCAGCACAATGCCCAGGGAGGAACGCAGGGCGTCCTTCTCGATGGACTTGATATCGTGGCCGTCATAGAGGATCTGGCCCTTCTGGATATCGTAGAAGCGGTTGATCAGGTTGGTGATGGTGGTCTTGCCGGCACCGGTGGAGCCGACAAAGGCGATCTTCTGGCCCGGACGGCCGTAGAGGTTGATATCGTGCAGCACGATCTTGCCCGGGTCGTAGCCGAAGTCCACATCCTTGAAGACGATATCGCCCTTCAGTTCGCTGTAGGTGCTCTGGCCGTTGGCATCGGTCTTTTTCCAGGCCCAGGTGCCGGTGGGCTCGCTGGCCTCGGTCACACTGTTGTCCGGCAGATACTTGGCATTGACCAGGGTAATGTCGCCATCGTTGACTTCGGGCTTTTCATCCAGCAGCGCAAAGATACGCTGGCCGCCGGCCAGGGCCATGACCACCGAGTTCAGCTGCATGGAGATCTGGGTGATGGGCTGGTTGAAGTTGCGGGTCAGCACCAGGAAGCTGGCCAGCTTGCCCAGCGTAACACCGCCAAATCCGGCAATGGCCATGGCGCCGCCGATGATGGCGCAGAGCACATAGCTCAGGTTGCCCAGCTGGGCGTTCACAGGCATGGCCACCAGCGCAAAGGCGTTGGCCTTGTCGGCGCTGTGGAACAGCTCATCGTTGAGTTCATCGAACCGTTCGATGGCGGCTTCCTCATGGCAGAAGACCTTGACCACCTTCTGGCCGTTCATCATCTCTTCGATGTAGCCGTTGACGCGGCCCAGTTCCCGCTGCTGGTCCACGAAGAACTTGCCGGAACGGCCGGTGAGGAACTTGGTGCAGAGCAGCATGACGCCCACCATGAGCACCGCCACGATGGTCAGCACCGGCGCCAGCACGATCATGGAGATCAGCACACTGACCACAGTGATGCAGGTGTTGACCAGCTGGGGCAGACTCTGGCTGATCATCTGGCGCAGCGTATCGGTATCGTTGGTGTAGACCGACATGATATCGCCGTGGGCATGGGTATCGAAATACTTGATGGGCAGCGTCTGCATGTGGGTGAACATCTCGTCACGCAGATTCTTCAGCGTGCCCTGGGTCACCCGGGCCATGGTGCGGTTCTGCAGGAAGATGGCCAGAATGCCCACCGCGTAGAACAGCGCCACGCGGGTGATGGCCTGGATCAGGCCGGAGAAGTCGCTGCTCTTTTCCAGCAGCATGGGGGTGATGTAGCCGTCGATCAGCGTCTTCATGAACAGCGTGCCCTGCACCTGGGCAAAGACGCTGATAAAGATGCAGCAGAGCACCGCAATGACCGGGAACTTATAGAGGTGCATGACATAGGCAAGGATGCGCTTGAGGATCTTGCCGGGGTTTTCCACCTTGGGGCGCGGGCCGCGGTTGCGGCCGGGGCCCACCAACTTAGCCTGCTGTGCCATTACGCCTCGCCCCCTTTCTCGTCGAAGTCGCCGGAGCCTTTGGTCTGGCTGTTGTAGACTTCCTGATAAATTGCGTTGGTCTTGAGCAGATTTTCCGGCGTGTCAAAGCCGCTGATGTGGCCGTTATCCAGCACCAGCACATGGTCGGCGTTCTCCACACTGGAGATACGCTGGGCAATGATGAAGACGGTGGTGCCGGGGATCTTCTCGGCAAAGCTGTGACGGATCTTGGCGTCGGTGGCGGTATCCACGGCGGAGGTGGAGTCGTCCAGGATCAGGATCTTGGGCTTCTTCAGCAGCGCACGGGCAATGCACAGACGCTGTTTCTGACCGCCGGACACGTTGGTGCCGCCCTGCTCGATGTAGGTTTCGTACCGGTCGGGAAAGCGCTCGATGAACTCATCGGCGCAGGCCTGCTTGCAGGCTTCCTCGATCTCGGCATCGGTGGCGTCGGGGTTGCCCCAGCGCAGGTTTTCGGCGATGGTACCGCTGAACAGCTCGTTCTTCTGCAGCACCATGGCCACACTGTTGCGCAGGGTCTCCAGGTCATACTTGCGCACATCCACGCCGCCGACCTCCACGCTGCCCTCCGTCGCGTCGTACAGACGGGGCAGCAGCTGCACCAGGCTGGATTTTGCCGAGCCGGTACCGCCGATGATGCCGATGGTCTCGCCGGACTTGATGTCCAGGTTGATGTTCTCCAGCGCCTTCTCGCCGTTCTTCTTGTAGGCAAAGCTGACGTTGTTGAACCTGACGGAGCCGTCCTTCACTTCCATGACGGGGTTCTCACCGTTGGCCAGGTCGGACTTTTCGTCCAGGACTTCCGCCACACGCTTGGCGGAAGCGGCGGACATGGTGATCATGACAAACACCATGGAGAGCATCATCAGGCTCATGAGGATGTTCATGCAGTAGCTGAGCATGCTCATCAGGTCGCCGGTGGTGAAGCTGGTGGAGCCGGACAGCACAATGAGGCGGGCACCCAGCCAGGAGATCAGCAGGATGCAGCCGTAGACGGCCAGCATCATGAGGGGCGCGTTCCAGGCCAGGATCAGTTCGGCGCGCATCAGCAGCTGACGCACGTTCTCGCTGGCCTTGCGGAACTTCTCACCCTCAAACTTTTCCCGCACGTAGGCCTTGACCACACGGATGGCGGAGACATTCTCCTGCACGCTCTCGTTCAGGTCATCGTACTTGCGGAAAGCCGAAGTGAAGTAGTTGGTGGCATGCACCATGATGTACATCAGCGCCCCGCCCAGCAGGATCACCGCCACCAGGTAGACGCTGGCCAGTTCGGCGTTGATGGTAAAGGACATGATCAGCGCCACGATCATACTGGCCGGGGCACGGATGGCCATGCGCAGCAGCATCTGGTAGGCGTTCTGGATGTTGGTCACGTCGGTGGTCATACGGGTGACCAAACCGGCCGTGGAGTACTTGTCAATGTTGGCAAAGCTGAACGTCTGGATGTTGCGGAACATACCGCGGCGCAGGTTCCGTGCGAAACCCGTGGCCGCATGGGAACCGAACATGGCCCCCAGGATGCCCACCAGCAGACCGATGAGAGCGGCCACCAGCATTTTGGCACCCACCGTATAGATGACCTCCATGTTGCCGGCGGTCACACCGTCGTCCACGATGGTGGCCATCAGTTTGGGGATGATCATTTCCATGATCACTTCGCCGATCATACAGACCGGCGTCAGGATCGAGACCAGGCGGAATCCCTTGGTCTCACGCCCAAGTGTCTTGAACAAGATTGATTGCTCCTTTCTTCCTTCACATACTGCCCTTCCCTGCCGGGAAAAACGGACTTGCGCCCGTGTCAGCCATTTTCAGCGGCCTTGCTCTCTGGCGGCCGTGCCTCGCCCGCCAGAACCTGCGCGTTGGCCAGAATCTGCTCCAGCACCGCCCGGGCCACCGCCTGGCGCTCCGGTTCCACCCCGCGCTGCAGCTCCCGCTCAAAACGGGCGATGCTCAGGCGGATGCGCTCGTGGTAGGCCACCCCTTTGGCTGTGGCATTCAGCCGCTTGAGGCGGGCATCCCGTGCCACCGAACTGCGGGTGATGAACCCGTCCTGTTCCATGGCCTGGAGTACCGCCGTCACGCTGGAGCGCCGGATCTGCATCCAGTGCTCCACATCCCGCTGGTAAACGTCCCGGTTTTCCTTGTTGGCCCGGACGATCTCCCCCAGCAGCATGCCGCGGACACCCGTCAGTTCGGGGGTCACATCAGCCGCGATGCGCGCATCCAGCGCGCGGCGGATCACCCGGAAGGTCTGGGCGACCAGCGCGCCGAAGTGTTCCTCGCCGCAGCAGCCGGACGTACAGCCGGCCTGTTGTGTCTTCGTTTGCGTCACCCGCTCCCTCTGTTTTTGTTAGTTTGTGGACAGTTCGCGTCCTAACAGTTTCTGGACGTACCTAATCAGTATAGCACGGGTTTATCAATTGTCAATAGAAAAGAAGATAAAAAAAGCAGGACAATTTTTCCTTGCCGACAACAAAAACCGGGATACCAGTATAATAAGGTATCCCGGTCCGTTTGCGGGGGATTATTCAGGGGCTTTCATACTCTCCACCATGGAGATCTTTTTCAGGGTCCGCCCCATCACCAGGTTGACCAGCACACTGAACAGCAGCGTCAGCGCGATGGCATACACAAAGCTGACGGGGTGAATATCCCGCCCGAACATGACGGCATCCACTTCCACCGTGACGATGATGAACCGATGGAGCGCTATACCTCCGAACACGCCGAACAGCGTTCCGATGAGGGTAAGAGCCATGCTTTCCCGGTTGACGTAGGCGTACACCTCCCGGTCATAGAAGCCCAGCACCTTGATGGTGGCGATCTCCTTGACGCGCTCGGCAATGTTGATGTTGGAAAGGTTGTACAGCACCACGAAGGCCAGGCAGGCCGCACACACAATGATCAGCACCACCACCGCGTCGATGGAGTTGAGCATGTTCAGCACCTGCGCCACCGTGTCCCGGGTGAAGGTCAGGCTGGCCACATCGTCCATCTCCAGCAGCGCGGCGGAGATGGTATCGTGGGCGGCATCGCTGTCGTCCGCCATCCTGCTGATGACGGCATTGAAGCTGACCGGCTCCCCGAAACCGGCCTCGTAGGTGGCCGGGCTCATATAGACGTAGTTGCTCACGTAATGTTCGCAGACCCCGCTGACCACGAAGGTGCCGGTCTGGTCGTCGCTGTTTTTCAGCGTGACGGTGTCGCCGGCCTGCACGCCCAGCAGTTTGGCAAACTTTTCGGTGAGCACCACACCTTCCTCACCCAGAGGCGTGGGGGTGCGGCTGATACGCTCGTGCAGATCCAGGAAGTCGCCGAACCGTGTCACATCCTGGGGCACCATCAGGTAAACGTCCGCCTCCCCGTCGGGGATGGACTGCCGGGTGCTCTGGACGGCCACCGTCATGGATTCGGTGAACTGTCCGCTGTTGTACAGATAGTCGTAGACCTCCCCCTGTTCGGTGGCCTCCTCCTTGGTGACCACCGTCATCAGGTCGTAGTGGGAGACATCGCTGAACTGCTTGGTGATGATGGCGTTCAGGGAATCCGAGATGCCGAAGCCAGACACCAGCAGCGACATGCAGCCCGCCACACCGATGACCGTCATCCAGAACCGCTTTTTGTAGCGCAGCAGGTTGCGGCAGGTGACCTTCCAGGTGAAGGGCAGGCGGCGCCACAGCGGCGTGATGCGCTCCAGCAGGATGCGTTTGCCGGCCTTGGGGGCGCGGGGCAGCATGAGCGCCGCCGGAACTTCCTTCAGGGATGTACGGCAGGCCAGTGCGGTCACCCCCACCGACAGCACCGTGAGGGCGCCGCCCGCAAAGAGGGCCTGCAGCCCGCGCCAGGGGGTATAGATAGTGGGCATGTAATACATCATGGCGTAAGCCGACCAGATGATGGCTGGGAAGGCCCGGAAGCCCACCGTCAGGCCCACCACCGTACCGCAGACCGCGGCCACGAGGGCATACCACAGATATTTCCGCATGATCTCGCGGCGGGTATAGCCCAGCGCTTTCAGTGTGCCGATCTGCAGGCGTTCCTCCTCCACCATGCGGGTCATGGTGGTGGAGACCACCAGCGCCGCCACCAGGAAGAAGAACACCGGGAAGATCGTCGTGATGGCGGTCAGCTTATCCACGTTGCCGGTAAAGGAGGAGTAGCTCACATTGTTGCTGCGATCCCACACATACCATTCCGGCATTTCAATGTCATCCAGTTCCTTCTGGCCGTCCTCGATTTTTGCCCGGGCATCGGCCAGTTCCTGCTCCGCCTCCGCCCTGGCATCTTCGTATTCTATCTCACCGTCCCGCAGTTTCTGGGCGTTCTCATCGATGGTCTGACGGGCCTCATCCAGCTCCGCTCTGGCATCGGCCAGTTCAACCTTGGCGTCGGCGATCTGCCGGCGGGCATCCTCCAGTTCCAGCTGTTTGTCCGTGAGGGTGGCCCAGCCTTCCTCCAGCTGCCGCCGGCCGTCGGCCAGTTCCCGCTTGCCGGATTCATATTTGGTCACACCGTCGTTGTACTGCTTCCAGCCGTCCTCCAGTTCCCGCCTGGCCGCTTCCAGTTCCGGGGCACTTGCCTCCAGCTGCTGCCGGCCGTCGGCCACCTTCTGTGCATTGGCTTGGTAGGTTTTCCAACCCTCATCCAGGGCGCGGCGACCGCTCACGATCTGCGCAAAGCCGGTTACTGCCGTTTCCATGGTTGCCTGCTCGGTTTCCAGGCCGCTGAGGCCGCCGTTCACCAGCAGGGCAAAGCCCTGCAGCAGCGGAGTGGCCTGACTGGCCTCATCCTGGGCCAGCAGCCACTGCTGCGCCTGGGTGAGCACCGTCTCCATCCCGTCCCGGTCCGCATCCACGATGGCCTGCAGCTGAGCTGCCAGTGCCGCCAGCTGTTCCGGGGAGAGTTGGGGGTCAGCCGGCTGCGCCGGGTCTTCCTGGGGAGCCTTCTGTTTGGCCGCCGTTTCTGTGCGGTCGGTCTGGGGGGCGTCTTCTTCCAGGAGGGCAGTCTGTTTCTCGGGGAGTGTTTCTTCCTCGAGAGCTGTATCTTCTGTCGTAGTCGTTTCTTCCGCCGGGGCTGCTTCAGTTTCCTCCGTAGGCTGGGTCGTTTCTTCCACCTCCAGCGGCTCCGGTTCTGTGGTGGCTCCTGTTTCCTCGGCCACCACTGTGGTGTCCGGGGTTTCCGTCCCGGCCGTTTCCGCTGCTTCGGATTCAGGCGATGCAGTTTCCTCGGTTTCCTCTTGTTCCGACGTTGCCGCGGAGATCTCTTCTTCCGTTTCCGCCGCCTCTTCCGGCGCCTCCGGCGTTTCAGTCGGTTCCCCGGTGAGCGCTTCGGCAGGCGGGTCGGTATCCGGTCCGGGTTCCTCCCCGCCGGAGGGTTCCGTTTCTCCGCCCGGCTGGGGCTGCATGGCGCTCAGCTGGTCCAGCATCGCCTGGGCCTGTTGCTGCATGGTCCGTGCGGTGGATGTCAGCCCCACGCTGTCCGCCGTCATACCATATTGCTGCAGATATCCGTCCAGCTCATCCAGCAGCTGATCGTAGGTCTGCGGCACCGGGCGCTGGTTGTCGTTCAGCCAGCTGACAAAGTTACCGATGTCCTCGCTTGTGACCGTCAGCGGCAGGTCCGGGTTCTGCTGCTGGAGCATGCCGGTGATCTGCGCCGCCATCGTCTCCAGCCCGGCCTCGTAGGTCTTTTCCTGGGTATCCAGTTCGGCCTTGCCGTCCGCCAGTTGCTTCTCCCCTTCCTCGATCTGGGCCAGGGCGTCGTTATACTGCTGCAGTCCCGCCTCATATTGGGCCTGCCCGTCCTCCAGCTTTTTGCGGGCTTCGGCCAGCTGGGGTTCACTGGCCGCCAGCTCCGCCTCGCCTTCCTCAACCTTGGCCTGGTTATCCAGAAGTTCCTGCCGCCCCACCTCCAGCTGGGCGGCGCCGTCGTTTATCTTGGCCTCGTTGTCGGCCACTTCCCGGACGCCGTCGGCATACTGCTGTTCGCCGTCCTGATATTCCGCCTCGCCGTCCGCCAGCTCCTGCCGCCCGTCCTCCAGTTCCTGGGCCGCATCCGCCAGCTTCTGCTGGGCCTCCGCCTCGGCATCATGGTATTCTGCCCAGGCGTCGTCAATCTCTTCCTGGGCGTCGGAACGGATCTCATCGTACCGCGCCTGGCAGCGCGCATCCTGGATGGCCTCCACGTTGGCCTGCACGGCCTCCACAGTGGCTTCGTATTCATCCTCCATGCTGTTCTGCTGCAGGGCGCCTTCGGCTGTCACATAAATTTCAGTATACGTATCGTAGGCAAAATCCTCCGGCAGAAGGTACATCACCAGTTCCACCGCGCCATTGCCCACACTGGCCGGTTCCCGTTCAAAGCTGAAATAGTTGGTGTTATGTACAATGCCCACCACCGTGTACTGGGTGCAGGCCAGCTTGGTATCCAGTTCCTCGTTGTCCTTGCTGCTCACCGTCAGGGTGGAACCGATGGGAAAATTGCCGTCGTTGATATCGTCATTGGCCTCCACCACGCACTCCCCGGAAGTTTCCGGCATACGTCCTTCGGCCAGGACCAGCTTGTTGATGGCGTCGTCTCCCTCCGGCGGCAGACTGTGCAGCCGGGATACCACCACGTCGCTGCCCGCTTCCACCAGAAGGTCCGCCGAGTAGGCCGGCTGCACCGTCTCGATGCCGTCCACCTGGCGCAGCGCTTCCACATCGTCGTCGGTCAGCCCCATGGTGGACACGATGCGCAGATCATAGAAGTTGCCGTCGTCCAGGTAGCGCTCCATCGACTCCTTCATATCCACAGGAGTGGCGTTCAGACCCGCCAGAAAGCCCACGCCCAGCGCCACAATGGCAAAAATGGCCACAAAGCGGCTGCGCGCACTTTTGAAGGTCCGCAGTATGTTTTTCCGGTAGGTTCGCGTCATTTA
Organism: uncultured Subdoligranulum sp.; assembly: GCF_963931595.1. Taxonomy (GTDB): domain Bacteria; phylum Bacillota; class Clostridia; order Oscillospirales; family Ruminococcaceae; genus Gemmiger. The sequence goes on along the minus strand of NZ_OZ007030.1, from coordinate 700,874 downwards.
CCATTCGATCCTTTCCACAGGTGTGGGGTTCGGATTGATTGTTTCCTCGATCACCCGGCCGCTGTTGATGCGGATCACCCGGTCCGCCATGGCCGCCAGGGCACTGTTGTGGGTGATGACAATCACGGTGCGTCCCTTCTGGCGGCAGGTATCCTGCAGAAGGGCCAGCACCTGCTTGCCGGTTTTGTAATCCAGCGCACCGGTGGGTTCGTCGCAGAGCAGGATTTTGGGGTTCTTGGCCAGTGCCCGGGCAATGGAAACCCGCTGCTGTTCGCCGCCCGAAAGCTGGGCCGGGAAGTTGTTGCGGCGATGGGACAGGCCCACCTCCTCCAGCACGGTGTCGGCGTCCAACGGGTCGCGGCAGATTTCCGCCGCCAGTTCCACGTTTTCCCGGGCGGTCAGATTCTGCACCAGATTGTAAAACTGAAACACAAAGCCCACATCATACCGTCGGTAGGTCGTCAGCCGCTTCTGGCTGAAGCTGCTGACCTGCTCTCCGTCCAGCATGATGGTGCCCTCGTCACAGGTGTCCATGCCGCCCAGCATGTTGAGCACCGTGGTTTTTCCGGCGCCCGAAGGCCCCAGAATCACACAGAACTCTCCCTTTTCGATGGTGAAACTCACGTGATCCGCCGCGGCGATGCGCGTATCCCCCATCTGATAATATTTGCACACCTGATCGAATACCACAAAGGGCTGGTGCCCGCTTACCGTGTTTTTCATGGCTTTCTCCCATTTTTTGCACACTTTGTTTAGTGTTATTATACCAGAATATTTTCTCCAATTCCCGTACAATTTCTGAACTTTGACTAAATTCGCAGAAATTTCACCTTTATCCGTCCTGTTCTGGAAGTCCCTTTTTTCTTCCTGCAGCGGCTCTTTATCGCTGTGAATCGGGCAAGTTTTTGTTTCTTTCTCATTCTTTTTGTTGGTGAAAATACGGTATTTTGTCTATTTTTTATAAAAAACGCAGAAAACGCCTTGACTTGCCGTCCGTTCTTGTATGCACTTATTTATGCGTCATCGCCGCCATCGCCGGCGATACCTCCCAGGACCTGAAGACCGGCTTCCTGGTGGGTGCCACTCCCAAGAAACAGCAGATGGGTGAGATCATCGGCGTGGTGGTCTCCTCCATTGCCATCGGCGGCATCCTCTACCTGCTCTCCATGGCCTGGGGCGGCTACGGCTCCAACGACCTGCCCGCACCGCAGGCCATGCTGATGAAGATGATCGTCGAGGGCGTCATGGGCGGCAACCTGCCCTGGAACCTGGTCTTCGCCGGCGTCTTCATCGCCCTGGTCATCGAGATTCTCGGCATCCCCGTGCTGCCCTTCTCCATCGGCCTGTACCTGCCCATCTACCTCTCGGTGCCCATGATGCTGGGCGGCGCCCTGCGCTGGGTTCTGGAAAAGCGCAACTACGCTTCCGACAAGGAGAAGAACAATGTGGTCCAGTCCGGTGTGCTCTACTCCTCCGGCCTGATCGCCGGTGAGGGCATCGTCGGCATCCTGCTGGCCGTCCTGGCGGTCATCCCCATGGGCGCCAGCAATGTGGGCGAGCTCATCAACATCAGCGGTATCTTCAGCATCGGCCAGATCGGCGGCCTGATCGTCTTTGCGCTGCTGCTCTTCACCGTCTACCTCTTTGCCACCAAGGACCAGAGAAAGTCCAAATAATCGCATTGCTTTCTTGCCGACAGGGCTGTATACTTGGGTATGCAGCCCTGTTTTGAATACATATCATCCGGGAGAAGAATCTATGGCCAAAACCAAACGGGAAAATTATCTGGATTTCGTCCCCATGACCAATCCACACAACAGCTGGAGCGAAAACGAGCAGGGCATCGTCACCATCGATATGGTGCACCGGGGCTTCTACGATCGCATCGCCCAGAAAATCTTCCACACACCGCGGGTCAGTCACATTGCGCTGGACGAATACGGCAGTTTCCTTTGGAAGGAGATTGACGGTGTCCAGAGCGTCGGTGCGCTGGCGCAGAGGATGAAGGCCCGCTTCGGGGATGACGCCGAGCCTTTGTACGACCGGCTGGTCAAGTATATGCAGATCCTGCACAACAATGAGTTTATCCTCTTTGTGGGGAAGGATAAGGTGAAGCCATGAATCTGCTGCAGATCGTTGTGGGAATTCTGCTGTTTGCCGCCGCCACCATGGTGCTGTATCTCTGGGGACTTCGCCGCAGCATGACGCAGCAGCGGGATCTGGAGCGCGCCCTGCTGGGCAAATGTGCTGCACGGGTGGTGCGCCGCCTGAAAAAGCAGGAAACAATCACCCGGAAAGAGATCGCCCGTGAGATTCAGGGCGTACGGGCCGGATTGTTCTGGTCCCGCAGTCGCCTGGAAGTGCAGGACGCCGCAGCCTTTGTGCAGAAACTGACCCGGTACATGGTGGAGCAGCATCTGCTGGAAGAAACCGGCAACGGCCGTTACCGGCTGCGCCGATAACATTACAGAAAGGAGGTCACTCTATATGAAGGTACTGGAAAACCTGGAACCCAAGCGTGTATTCCATTTTTTTGAGGAGATGTCCGTCATTCCCCGCGGCTCCGGCAACACCAGGGCCGTGAGCGACTGGTGCGCCGACTTCGCCCGGGCACGGGGTCTGGAATACCATCAGGACAGCGACAATAACATCATCATCATCAAGGAAGCCACGCCCGGCTATGAGCAGGCGGAACCCATGATCCTCCAGGGACATCTGGACATGGTCTGTGAGAAGGAGCCTGATTGTTCCAAGGACATGGCCAAGGAAGGTCTTGACCTGGAGGTGGACGGTGATTTCGTCAGTGCCAGAGGTACCACTCTGGGCGGTGACGACGGCATTGCCGTGGCCATGGCCCTCTGGCCGTCCTGGATTCCAATGATCTGCCCCACCCCCGGCTGGAAGCGGTCTTCACGGTGGACGAGGAGATTGGCCTGCTGGGTGCGGGCTCGCTGGATGTGAGCCCGCTGAAGGGCCGCCGTATGCTGAATATGGACTCCGAGGCGGAGGGCATTTTCACCGTCAGCTGTGCGGGCGGCAACAACACCATTTCCCTGCTGCCGCTAACGCGGGTTCCCTTTGCCGGTACCGCCCTGCAGGTCACGGTGGGCGGCCTGACCGGTGGTCACTCCGGCAACGAGATCGACAAGGGCCGCGCCAACGCCAACATGCTCATGGGCCGTGTGCTGCAGGATCTGGCCGGACGGACCGATCTGCGTCTGGCGGATGTGCACGGCGGCCTGAAGAGCAACGCCATCCCCGTGGAGAGCACCGCCACCATCGTAGTGGACGATGCCGCTGCGGCACGCACCGGCGTTGCCGAGATGGAAGAAACGCTGCGCAATGAGTATCACATCACCGACCCTGCCCTCTTCCTCAAGGTGGAGGATGCGGCGGTTGCCGATACCCCCATGGATGCCGCCACCACCAGCAAGGCAATCTGCCTGCTGACCTGCCTGCCCAACGGCATCCAGGCCATGAGCCCCTCCATCGAGGGGCTGGTGCAGACTTCCCTGAATCTGGGCATCCATCCTCACCACCGAAGCCGATACGCGCGCTGCGTGCGGTTTCCAGTCTGCGCAGTTCGGTGGATTCCCAGAAAGAGATGCTCAAGCGCCGGCTGGCCGCGCTGCTGGCCCAGCTGGGCGGTCATGTGGAGTACGAGGGTGAGTACACCGGCTGGCAGTACCAGGAGCATTCTCCCCTGCGGGAGCTGATGGTTCAGGCGGCGGCGGATCTCCCGGTTCAGCCGTTCAATGACATTGTTGGTGTGGATACGAGTCCAGTGTTCGCTGGGAAAATCGCAGTAGGTCAGCGTTTCTTCAATGCCATCCTCCACCTTCTTGGCTGCTTCTTTCAGCTTCATGGAGCGTAGCTCCTCTACCACGGCTTTGGCCTTCTCGCGGGCAGCTTTCTTGCTCTCTTGGGCGTGGATTGCTTTGAGCATCTTTGCTACTAGCTTTGCTTTGGAACGCGGTGTGACAGCAAACACATTCCGGTAAAAGTGGACTGTACACCGCTGGTATTTGGCCTCGGGAAACACTTCGCCCACGGCTTCCAGCATACCAAGGCACTTGTCACCAACCACCAATTTAACCCCATCCAAACCACGGCCGCGGAGCCACTGAAAGAAATTGACCCAACTGGCCTTGTCTTCTTTCATGCCCTCGGCTGCACCAAGAACCTCGCGGTAGCCATCCTCGTTGACCGCAATGGCTACCAGAATAGCTACATTTTCAAACTCTCCGCCCCAGTTGCGGCGCAGGTAGATTCCATCCACGTAGACATACGGATACCGTCCGCCTTGCAGAGGGCGGTTCCGCCAATCCTCGATGTGGACATACGCTTTCTTGTTCAGCTCACTGATGGTGGATGGCGACACCTTGCTGCCCCACAGGGCCTCGGTAATATCCTCCACACGCCGGACGGATACGCCTGCTAGATACATCTCAATGAGAGCTTCTTCCACGCTGCTTTCACGGCGGCGATACCGCTCAATGATGGCGGTTTCAAAAGAGATGCCCTTGAGTTTGGGAACCTTGAGGGTAACATCTCTGGAAGTGGTGGCGAGGTTGCGGTTGTAGTGGCCGCTGCTGTAGCCCTGGCGCTGTTCATTGCGTTCGTACCGGGCAGCTTGGGGCAGCTTATTGGCCTCTGCCTCCAGCAGCTCATTGAGCGTCTCCTCTACACTGCCTCGTACGAGTTCCTTGAGCTGCCCCTTGATAACTTCCTCGTTTAGCTGTACAATCTTTTCAGGCATGGTTTGCTATCTCCTTTCGAATGGTGTGTCGCAACTTCATTCTACCAGAGATCTGCAAACCATGTCTCTTTTTATTTACTTTTCAATTTGCGAAACTTATTCTACCTTATCGCAGAGAGAATCGGCCGTTGGGTATTTCCTGTTGGTCAGTATTCGGGTCGGGAGAAACTAACCTTCAAGTGTCGGGCGTTCGAGACCAAATTTAGTCGGAAAAGATAAAGCCACTACCGATGCTCTTTTAAATCCTGTACACTGGAAAGTGCCAACAACCCAGTGGAAAGGAATAGCGATGAAAGAGCAAAATGGTAATGGCTTTGCACCAAGTATAGCACAAGCCATAGAAGAAATGAAGGCGTTCCAGGGAGACTCCTTTTCCCTGGAACGTATCAACTTGGCCGAATTAGAACGACGAACCGGCGTATCTCGTAGCAGACTGCGCAGACTCAAGAAAAACAGCTTCCAAGATTTGCCTCGGAGCACCAAAGGCAGTAAACATACGGTCACAAAACTCAGCGGTTATACCGGCCTGTTGGACAGTTTGCTGCGCCAAGGAGTCAAGAACTCCTCTGTAGTGTTGGAGCGTTTGCGACAGGCCGGTTTTGAAGGCGGGGCAACCATTGTAAAAGAGTATATCGCCGCCCACAAACACCTTATTCCAGCCAAGCGCCAGTTGGTTGCGGCGCAGGGAAACCGTGGCCGCCGGTACGTCACAAAGCCCGGTGAAGCTTACCAGATGGATTGGGGATTCACTGATGTTCTGGATTACAATGGGCAGACCTACCGAGTTGCCTGCTTTGCTATGATTTGCCACCATTGCGGACAGCGGTATATTGAGTTCTTCCCCAATGCCCGGCAGGAAAACCTGTTTATTGGGATGATCCACGCTTTCCAGTACATGGGGGTTCCGCGTTTTGTGTTAACCGACAACATGAAGAGCGTTGTACTGCACCGGGATCTGGATGGCCATCCAGTCTGGCAGAAAGACTACGAAGCCTTTATGCAGACCCTTACCTTCGAGACAAAACTTTGCAAGCCACGGCATCCCTTCACCAAGGGAAAAGTGGAGCGATTGGTGCGTTTGGTGAAGGACAATTTCCTGGCTGACCGGGTGTTCTGTGATCTTACAGACCTCAACTGGCAGGCGCTGGAATGGTGCAACAAACAGAACGGAACCTACCGCCGCACTGTGGATGGTGCGCCTCAAAAGATTCACGAAACCATATGTGGAGAACAATTGCGCATGGTTCCGGAGGATGCCGTCCGTTTCTATCTCTGTCCGGAAAGAAAAATATCCTTTGACGGTTTTGTAAATTACGAGGGTCGGCGTTTTGGAGTGCCTTACAGCTATCCTGGCGCAACAGCCAGAGTGGAGCGCAGCGGTGATTTGTTGCGCATCTATTCTGCCGATCTGAAAGTGTTGCTGGTTACACATACCGTTACCTGGAGCCGCACTGACAGTTTCTGTGAGGGGCAATACGAATCTTTGGTACAGCCTGAAGAGTTCCCTACAGCACCCGTGCAAACACAGATTTTACAGCTTCCAAAATCCTCGCAGGATCTTTCCTTTGCCAAATTTGATTTTGACAAGGAGGACCAGGTATGAAGGAAACAATCTTTGAGCAGGTGGCGTCCGCTGCTTCTGTTTTGAAGCTGGATCTTTCTGCGGAGGAATTTGCGCTGTTCGCGGAAGACCAGGAATTCTCAGAGACTGGATTAGAAGCCGTGCAAACGCTTTTTTCCTATCTCAGCGAAAAGAAGCAGCAGACCACTATCCAGACTTTGTTGAAACTGAGCCGCCTTCCTACAAAGGTGCCTAAAACCTTTGAGAACTTTGATTTCTCACTGCTCAAGGGGAAAGATGTGGAGCGTCTGAAGGTTCTGGCGTCCTTGAATGCCATCTACTCTCACCGAAACCTAGCCTTTATTGGTCCGGCAGGTACAGGTAAAACACATCTGGCACAGGCTTTCGGCTACGCCTGCTGCCAGCACGGATTGAAGACCTATTTCATTAAGGCATCTGAACTCCGGGACCGATTCACGGCAGCCAGACGTTCCGGAAAGACCGATTCCTGCCTCAACGGTCTTGTGCGCCCCTCTTGCCTGATTATTGACGAGATTGGCCACTGTGCCTTTGACAAAGAGAATACCCGGCTGTTCTTTGACCTGATTGACCGGCGATACAACAAAGAAGGCAGTTTCAATATGATCTTCACCAGCAACAAGAACCCGGCTCTCTGGCGCGAGGATTTTGAGGAAGACGCTACCTTGCTGTGTACGCTGGACCGCATCTTTGACGATGCTACTGTGTTTAAGCTGCGTGGTGAAAGTTTCCGGGGAAAGAAACTGGAGACCGTTTCTTTGCAAACAGGCAAGATACCTGCGGTTGAGCCGGTAGTGGCGCAGGAGTAACCAATTTATGAGTGCTGGGTTGTTGGCACTCTTTTTATTTATTCTGCTGGCTCCGACTTTTCCGACAAAAATTGGTTAAATACTCCCGACAAAATATGGTCGCGATCTCCCGACGCCAACATCAGGTCGGATATTCTCCCCGGATAGCCTAAAAATGAATAAAAATAGATAAAGCCGTCAGCCCCCCTGTACCATGAGAGTAATCCATACAATCATAATACAAAGGGGGAAACCTGACGACTGAAAAAAAATTATCCTGCGGATTTGCTCGGATGTCTCATTACAATACATGGCGGCCAAGACTTCACGCCCTTCCTTCCATCGATTGTTTCCTCCGCTTCTTTTATTATTATAGTTCCCTTCTTCCGGACATTCTTTGATGCGAACAGGCGTTTCCCTCAGCATCGTAACCGGCAACAGCAGATCCGTTTTGAGAAGTAAGATTTTGGAGGGGAAGTATACTCGGTGGCTCTTCGACGACACCGTTGTAGTTAACCCGCGCGGCAAAAGTTCCGAGGAGAAGATTTCCTTGGAAAGCAGGAAGAGGTTCGACGTATGACAGCGGTCGCATCAGAATGCCCCTGCTGAAAAAGGTCATAGAACGCTTTAGTCGAGCAAAGCCGGATCATTTCTGTTGTTCCCGGAAGCGCTACACCTGGGGTCCAGGCTCCACTTCCGGTTCAATACCAAGATACGGCAATGCTTTCTCCAGTACCTCGGCACAGACCGGTCCCGACAGAGTACCGCCGCTGGTGGTCCAGCTGTGAGGCTCATCCAGGCAAACCAGCACCGCCAGCCGCGGCTGATCGATGGGGGCCACTGCCACGAAACTGCTGATGCGAGCCCCTTCGTCTTCGCTGTCCAACTTTTGGCTGGTACCGCTCTTGCCCCCCACAAAATACCCGTTCACCGCCGCATGCTTGCCGGTCCCCTCGGTAACGACGCCCTCCATCAGCCGGCACATGGTGGCGCTGGTCTGTTCACTGATAACCCGGCGCTTGACGATAGGCATGTTTTCCTGCAGCACCGTACCATCCGGCGCCTGAATCTTCTGCACCACATAAGGCTGCATAAGATTGCCGCCGTTGACCACGGCACATACAGCCGTGAGCATCTGCAGATAGCTGACCTTGCTGCTCTGTCCGAAGGAACAGCTGGCCAGCTCCACCGGCCCCGGGTGGTACAAGGGTTTGGACTATGAAAAAGCTGTACATTGAAATCGTTTTCGCAGACTTTCCTTCTGCTAAAAAAACGTCACCAAAGCACAAATCGCTGTGGGCAATCCACACAGGATAAATTTGGATATATCCGCCCAGCGACGGGTACGAATCAGATAAAAGCCCCCCCACAGGACCAACTCCATAGGTATCACAAAAAACAGAGATGCCGAAATAAAACAGCAGGCCCAGCAAACTGGCAACAATACCCGCCACAGTGTGCGCTGAGCTTTGGAATCCTTCCGGCACTGGTCTAGCCGGATCAGCAGCCACAGCACCATTGGGATCATGATGGCGTTGGTCAAAGCCTTGCCAGTCCATATATTGACTACCAACCACCACTCACCACTGGTCTGGGGCATATTTTCCGCCGCCAGCAGGGTAAATAGGATATAGTATAACAGACCCAGCAACGCCTTGTCTCGAGCCTTGGGCCAGAAGCACCGTAACAGCAGATAAGCAATGTAGTACGCCAGTGGAATTTCAAACAGTGGCAACACTGTACGGAACAGAATTGCCGGGTGTGTGCCGGTGAGCACAGCTAGCATAGAACTATACACCGGCCAAGCGGCAATGTTGTATTTTTCATTGTAAAAGGCCGGCTGCAGTACCCCGGAGTTGGGGCCATAACGGTCTACGGTATCGGTATACCAGGAGGCTGCGGCCGTGCCACAATAGGTTTCGTCATCCCAGTTGCCATAGTAGGTATTCAGCAGAGTGTTGAGCACTTGCAGTAAAATGAATGCTATAGCGACCACTAGCAACAGTTTTTGGGTCCGAGTCCAGCGTTCCATCGAAGAACGTTCTGGGCGAACACCACAACGGAATTTCCAAAAGCCCCATAGGGCCACCACACCACAAATCATGCACCACAGCACCGTCATCAGTCGCAGGCTGCCCAGCGCCGCATGGAACGGCACCGCCAGCATTTCAAATACGCAGAAGCTGGCGAACAAGCCACAGAACATAGTCAGTGTTAGGTTTTTGCCGCCTAAAATAGCGTTTCCCATCCCAATGGGAATTGCCCCCAGCACCAGCACCAATACTACACAGGTCCAAATTGCCATGACAGTCACCTCCCCGCTGCCACACGATACAGGATATACTCTCGGTCGTAGGCATTGGTGTCCTGCGTTTGGTCCACATCCACGCGGTATACTTCCTCGTAATCCTGTAACGTACCGACGTAGGTTTCCGCACTGTCTAGCACAATGTAGTTATAGCCCCCCTGCACAGCCCAGGCGTTGACCACGTCCAGGTCCACAGCGTCCTCCGCCTCCTCGATGGCCCAGTACAACTCAGCAGCAGCATCTGACTGCCAGTTCACCTTAGTCCATTCATACGGCAACTCGATCTCGGGGCGGTACTGGCGCACCCACAGATTCACCGGTGTAGGAAAGACTGCGGTCTTTTCCAATCCGGCATCATCGTTGAGAATCCAGTCATCCAACAGGATGACCACCTCAGGCACCTTGTACCAGTTGGTAAAACGGTTTTGCCAAGTCACACGTAGCCTCGGAAAGCCGCCGGAAAAGGTTAACAGAACAAGGGAGACAGCCACTGCGGCCAAGATTTTCTGACGCCGATGGGGCAGCCAGTACACCAACAGCACCGTAACCGCCGCCAGTAGTAATGTAACTGGCACCATCCAGAAGAACCGCAGGGAGCGGGTCTCCTCATATTTAGTAACCAACAGATGGGCCACTACTGGGTTGAGCAGTAGCACTAGTAGCAGCACAGATGGCCACACGATATAACGTCGCAACCCTCTAGAGAGAGCATCCCGGCGTTTCCACGCCAGAACCAACACCAGTGTACAACATATCACAAAATAGATCACACGCGGTTTGTCGCTCCAAAAATAGGCTAGAAGACTCCGCATTGAAACCATACAGGACCAACTTTCTTGCAGGAGGAATCAGTCGCGGCGGAACAGATCCCGGGTATACACTTTTTCTTTCACATCGTCCAGGCAGCTGTCGTAGCGATTGGCAATGATGGCCTTGCTATTAGCTTTGAACCTGTCCAGGTCATTGACTACCTTACTGCCGAAGAAGGTGGTACCATCCTCCAGGGTAGGCTCGTAGATGATAACCTCGGCCCCTTTGGCCTTGATCCGCTTCATGACCCCCTGGATGGAGGACTGGCGGAAGTTGTCGGAATTAGACTTCATTGTCAAACGGTAAACGCCCACCACCACAGTGTGCTCTCGTGCAGGATCAAAGTTGCTATTAGCCTCATAGGCACCAGCGATCTCCAACACACGGTCTGCGATAAAATCCTTGCGTGTACGATTGGAGGCAACGATGGCCTCGATGAGATTTTCCGGCACATCGGCGTAGTTGGCCAGCAGCTGTTTGGTGTCCTTAGGCAAGCAGTAGCCACCATAGCCGAAACTAGGATTATTATAGTGGTTACCGATGCGCGGGTCCAAACAAACACCATCGATAATATCCCTGGTACTGAGGCCCTTGGATTCAGCGTAGGTGTCCAGCTCGTTGAAGTAGCTCACCCGCAGCGCCAGGTAGGTATTGGCAAACAGCTTGACGGCCTCCGCCTCGGTGAAGCCCATGAACAGCGTGTCGATGTTCTCCTTGAGGGCCCCTTCCTGCAAAAGCCCCGCAAAGATGTGGGCCTTCTCCACCAGGCGCGGGTCGTTTTTGTCGGTGCCCACAATGATGCGGCTGGGGTAGAGGTTGTCGTAGAGGGCCTTGCTCTCCCGCAGAAATTCCGGGCTGAAGAGGATGTTCTTGCTTCCCGTCACCTGGCGGATGTGTTTGGTGTAGCCCACGGGAATGGTAGATTTGATGACCATAATGGCGTTGGGGTTGACTTTCATGACCAGCTGGATAACATCCTCAACTGCCGAGGTATCGAAGAAATTTTTCTTACTGTCGTAGTTGGTGGGGGCTGCGATGACGACAAATTCTGCGTCAGAATAGGCCACCTCACCGTCCAGGGTGGCGGTTAGGTCCAGCGGCTTTTCGGCCAGGTACTTTTCAATATACTCGTCCTGGATCGGAGACTCCCTCCGATTGATCTTTTCGACCTTTTCGGGCAGAATATCCACCGCCGTCACATGATGGTGCTGGGCCAGCAGCGTCGCAATGGAAAGGCCCACATAGCCGGTACCTGCAACCGCAATTTTCATCGCTCATTCTCCTTTGTCACAATAAAAGGCTTTGTACCACTCGGCAAAGCGGCGCAGGCCGGTACGCAACGGAGTGGCAGGTTTGAAACCGAAGTCCCGTTCCAATGGGGTAGTATCAGCGTAGGTCACCGGAACATCGCCAGGCTGCATGGGCACCAGCTCCTTGTGAGCATCAAAGTCGTAATCGGCGGGCAAAACCCCTGCACGAATCAGTTCCTCTTGCAGAATGGTGACAAAATCCAGCAGATTTTCCGGATGGTTGTTGCCGATGTTGTAGAGTTTATAGGGTGGCACCGGCAGACCGTCAGGACCATTTTTCTTTTCCGGCGGCTTACCCATGACACGGACCACACCCTCGACGATGTCGTCGATGTAGGTGAAGTCCCGCTGGCAATGGCCATAGTTGAAGATTTGGATGGTCTTGCCAGCACGAAGCTTGTCGGTAAAGCCAAAGTAAGCCATATCTGGGCGTCCCGCCGGACCATAGACGGTAAAGAATCGTAACCCCGTGCAGGGAATGTTGTAAAGTTTGGCGTAAGCGTGGGCCATGAGTTCGTCGGACTTCTTGGTGGCGGCGTAGAGGCTCACGGGATGGTCCACCTTGTCGTCGGTGGAGTAAGGCACTTTCTGGTTGGAGCCGTAGACGCTGGAGGAACTGGCGTAAACCAGATGTTCCACCGGGTAATGGCGGCAGCTTTCCAGAATGTTGTAAAAGCCGATAATGTTGGCCTCCACGTAGGCGTCGGGGTTGATGATGGAGTATCGCACGCCGGCCTGGGCCGCCAAATTAACGACTACCTGGGGACGGTACTGTTCAAATAGGCCGGTGACCAGGTCTTTGTCAGCCAGATTACCCTTAACGAAAGCGAAGTTAGAGAACCTTCCTAGTTCGCCAAGGCGTGCCTCCTTGATGCGCACATCATAGTAATCGTTCATATTGTCCAAACCTACCACTAGCTGTTCCGGGTCGTCCCGCAGCAAACGTTTGGCCAAATTGGCACCAATAAATCCGGCCACGCCGGTTATCAAAACTCTTTTCATTTTTTTCATCATCCGTTCTCTTTTTATGGCACTGCAAATAAATAAAAAGTCGACAATTCCAAGCAGTTTCCACGCATTTGCAATTCTGACAATATTTCTGGATATTTTGTGTCTTTTGCTAGAATCACATAATGAATGTTCTTTTGCTTCAAAATATATTGGACATTTTCCCAGGAAGGGACTGCCGGCGGTACATATACAGTTCTATTACTCCACCCTGAAAAGTCGACGTAAAAGTCTAACATTAGGATCGGGGTACTCTTTGATAAGTACCCCTCCAAGTCTTGTTCTAATTCCACCACACGCTGTGGTGCAACCTCTACGGAACTCAAAATTGCCCAATTACGGAGAGGAATAATAGTATTTCCAAACTGGGCATACATCCCGCCAACTAAGCTTATAAACAAGGCTACAATCACAGCTTTTTCCAATTTTAGTTGCTCTCGCGCACATACAATCAAAATTACAAAAACCCCAACGATAGCTGCTTCAGCATGATAACGGATATCCGAATATCCTACAATTACATACATTGCAAACTTTCCCGCATAGAATAACAAGATAACTAGAGACAGAATAATGTTATTCCGTGCCATCTTCCTGCTAGCCACGCGATAAAGCAAATAGGCAATGCACACACATAGAAGAACCGTAGATATATAGTTGCAGGAAAGCAAACTACGTAGATTATTCAAAAAATTCTGAATTCTTGAAATGAACCAGAGCTTCGGCGCATTAAACAATGTTAGAAGAGCCTCACTCTCGTTCGGAGTGTAAACTCGGGATGGCACAGACGGTTCCACCAAAAATGCCGTTCCGCTATTATCAGAGGCCCAAATTTTACCTACTCTTACAATGGAATATATAACCCATGGACTCGCTGTTAGCAAGCATCCTGCAAGGTATAATCCTGCATTTATTAATCGGTTTCTGGAAGCCAACAAAATCAAAATTGCGAAGTATGCTACAGCAATCATTCCGTCAAACCTTGTACTTACCAAAATACCCGCTCCCACCCCCAATGCCCAATAATAAAAAATATGTACCTTCTGTTCATTGGGAAAACAACAATACCCCAGTACCGAAAGAAGAATAACCATACAAAGGATTGCCAACGGAATGGAACGGGCCATCGCCACCTCTTCCATATAAGATGACGTCGTGCACAATAAAACAATGGCCAAACCACCGCACCACAATCGATTAACAAACATTTTACTGACATATAACAAGAGGACCGCCGTCAGTATCACAACATAGTAGTTCACTAAAATTCCCGCGTAGTGACCAATTCCAGTTAACTTATCCATTATCCATATACAAAGCGGGTAAAAATATGGGAAGGAAATATTATATTCTGTGTCAATAACATATTGTCGGATTGTTGATACTGTGCCGAATTTTTTCCCAATCGTGGTTGCAATTTCGTAGTACGAATAGCTGTCCAATGAAAATACGCCAAAATTTTTCCAGAATAGAATCACTGCTGTACAAAGTGCCAGAAAAAGCAGTGCTAATCCACAAATCTTCACGGCATTCAAGGGCCACATCCGCTCCGACACCGACCAAATGCAAATCAGTGCAAAATACAAGCCCAAGCCAATCATTCCAAACATGGATGAGAAAAGCTGGTACTGGAGCTTAAGCCCCACACCGTAAAAAATGCCGAAAAGCAATAGCGATAGAGCGTGCTTTATATTAAAACGGAAATTAGCCACTTGATACAATATTCTTTCCACAATGGAATATACAAGCACATTGCACAGACTAAATCCCAATAGTCCCCTCCAGGAAAAAGAGGATATCCCCGTAAAAACGATTCCGGTAGTCAGTGTCATGCTTAATGTCAGCCAATTCAATTGTAACTGTTTGCATCTTCCGAACATAACATCGAATGCTCCTTTTATAGCACTTTTAGAATCGTCGCGATCAAATCCTGTGTCACTGGTTCAGATACGGCAAATTTGACACTACATAAGAAACTACACCTATTACCGCCGGCAGAGCCACGCACCATGCAAAGAAGAAGAAGATTTCCTTCCATCGTTTTGTGCGAAAGAGGTAGAACATACCAAAAACTATCAGTTCAAATGGTACCACGTATGTCAAAGTAGATGAAATCATACAGGATGCGTTACAAGCAAAAAATAGTGTTACTTTACAAGCACGATATTGTAACCTTTCTTTTTCCTGTTCCAGCCTACACAGCAACCACCAAACTAGTGGAATTATCAGATTTCCTGCAACAGCTTTTCCCGTCCAGCAATTAACTACGAACCACCATTCCCTACTGGTCATATCGCTCAATTCTGCAGTCTGTAATGTCAGTAAGAGCAATAGAAACGTTGCAAACAATGCATTTTTCCTTTTAGGCAAAAAATTGGCAATCAAAAGGTAGTCCACTAAACATGTGACTGGGATCTCAAAAATTGGAAGAATCGTGCGAAAAACAATCGCCGGATGGATACCTGTCAATACTGCAATCGTAGAACTATAAATTGGCCAACTGGCCAGCACATAACGTACATGGTAAAATGGTGGTTTAAATTCTCCTGAATTGGGTGCATACCGATTTACAGTATCGGTGTACCACGAAGTCACCGCAGTAGCGCAGTAGGTTTCATCATCATAGTTTCCATAAAAAGTATTGAAAACAGTGTTTCCCACAATGATTACAATAATCCCAGTGACCAAAATCAGAAAAAAAATTTCAGTTCTGTTCCATCCCGCCAGCCACTCCTTACGAAAAGGCGACAATTCGCGTTTTTTCCAATATCCGTATATTGCTAGAAGGGCGCAGATTCCCACCCATAACCAAGACATCTGTCGCAAACTACCACAAGCGATATGATATACTACAGAAAACCCTTCAAAAAGCAACCAACTTGCACAAAGGCCAGAAAAATATGTATAAATTTTTCCATTACCTGGCGTTAGTGCCTGTCCCATACCATAAGGAATGACTAGCAGTACCAGCAGCAATACTATCAACTGCCAAGCCCACATCATTTTGTTCTCCTACTCTTTCAACCGATACAATAGATATTTCTGGCTATACCATCGTTCGTCTGTATTTGGTTTGGCATCGTATTCCCAAACCTTTTCGTAACCACTGCTTTCCAGACTTCCTGTGTACGGGTTGCCATTGGGGGACTTTCCTTCCATTAGAACAAAGTACTGATACCCTCCCTGCTTAGCCCAATACCCTGCCACATCCAAATCGATAACACCATTTGGATCCTGAGGACTTAAAGCTTCGTACAATTTTCCATTTTCAGGTTTTGCGCTTTCTACTTTCGTCCAAGAGAACGGGATTTTCACTTCTGGATTATACTGTCTCACCCACATATTCAACGGCATAGGAAACACTGCAGTTTTTTCTGCTTTTGTATTATCCTGTAGGATATAGTCCGTCATCTCGATAACAATAGGCGGAATCTTATACCAATTGACCCATTCATTTTCCCAAGTTTTCTCGCGCAATTTGTGGAATTTGTTGCAGCCAAGCAAAATCATAATCACTGCACCGGCCGCGCCGATTTGTTTCCATAGCCTGGAGGGAAAATTTTCCAGCAGTATTGTAATTCCTAACGCAAGAAAAACACCTATTGGGATAACCCATAGAAATCGGAACATTCTACTACTTTCAATCTTTTGTGTTAAAATCTTCGGCAAAAAAGGAACCACCATAATCAGTACTACTGCAATCGATGGCAGGACTATTCGCTTCCAAACATCCCGAGCTTTCTCGTTTTTGCATACAAATGTCAAATATACCATTCCCGCCAAAACCATGAGAAGGTACACTGCTTGTGGAAGATCAGCTTTCCAAAAATTCAGTAGATACTGCACCGAAATCATATGATTAGCTGTTCCCTTTCAATCAAAGTTGCTTTAGCCCCAAAATAATATCGCAAATGCGGTCAACATCTTGTAACGCCAAATCTGCATACAACGGTAAGGTAAGTACTCGTTCTGCCACATGGCGGGCAACAGGTGTTTTGTCAACATCATATTTGTTATGGAAACATGCAAAGGTATTTGTCAATGGGTAGAAATACTTCCGCGCCCCAATACCGTTCTTTGCCAGAGCATCAAACACCTCGTTACGACTAGAGCCAAAGTTCTTCTCATCAAACACCACCGGGAAATAGGCATAATTGCTCTTTACTCCTGGCTGCAAGGCATTCAGCTGAATACCGTCCACTCCTTGCAGGCGTTCACGGTACCGTTCAACCACGGCTTTGCGCTTGGCGATCTCGGTCCCTAGATGGCGCAGATTGCACAACCCCATAGCGGCACAAAACTCGTTCATTTTGGCGTTGGCACCTACGGCCTCCACCGATTCCGGACCATGAATTCCGAAGTTCTTTAGCTCATACAAACGGGGCCCCAATTCCGCATCATGGAAGCACACTGCTCCGCCCTCAATGGTGTTGAACACCTTGGTAGCATGGAAGCTGAAGCAAGAAGCATCACCGAAACTGCCGACACCACGACCATTGTAAGTTTCCCCAAAGGCGTGGGCGGCGTCGTAGATGACCTTCAGCTCGTACTTATGAGCGATCCGCTCGATCTCCTCGATATGGCAGAGGTTGCCGTACACATGCACCGGCATAATGGCGCAGGTCCGGTCGGTGATTAGGGATTCCAGCTTCGTTGTATCTAGAGTATAATCCACAGGGTCGATATCGCAAAAGACTGGTTCCAGACCGTTGCGCACGATAGCATGGGTGGTGGATGCGAAGGTAAACGGTGTGGTAATGACTTCCCCCTGCAGATTCATTGCCTGCAGCGTCAGTTCCAGTGCCATATGGCCATTGGTCAAAAGTTCCACTTTATCTACAGCAAGGTACTCCTTGAGTTTCTCCTGCAATTCCCTATGCTTAGGGCCCATATTAGTCAGCCAATGGCTGCCCCAGATGGGACGGATTTCTTCAACGTATTCCTCTAGAGATGGCATAGAAGATCGGGTTACCAGAATTGAATTTTCCATTGTTTTTCTCCTTCGTTATACCGTTTTTTCCCGCCGCAGCTGCTGCTCCATCGCAAGCAGATCACGGCGGCGGTCCTTAATTTTCCGGCAGGGAATGCCAACATACATGGACCACGGCTCCAACGATCGGTTCACGAAGGACATGCTTCCCACGGCGGTGCCTTCGCCCACCGTCACGCCAGGCATCACAGTACAGCCGGAACCTAGGATGGCATGTCGTTCCAACCTCACCTGTCCACCGACGATATGCTTGAATTCGTCCGGCACTGTGGGGTTGGTTAGCACAGCGCCTGAATAGTCATCACTTTCGGCATATATTACCCCACGAGAGGATACTCCCACAAAATCTTCCAGCACAATGCCGCTGTGACCACCGAAAAGTCCTACATACGCGGCAATGTGCACATGGCTGCCAATTATAATCTTACCACTCAGAATACAAAAATCATCTATGCGGGTATCATCCCCGATGGAGATGTTTTGTGCCCCGTACACACTGCATTTTCGGCTCAGCAGAACATTCTTGCCCAAGGATGCAAATCCCAGCGCCTGAAGCTCCTCCAACGTATAAAAACTAGTCATGCCTTATTATGCTCCTTTCCTATGTGACGGTTTTGCAAAAACTTCATTACAAACTTTTTAAGATACAAAAACTCTTCCATCCTGAACAGCCGGGAGCCCCCAAGATAGAATGCGGCCCCCAGCAGAACCTGAATGACCAGGGTAAGCAGATTTGGCCACTCCAGCAGTGAAATAGCCTTTACCGCTCCGCCCATACAGCAGGCCAGTAGCAGACTGGGCAGAATATCTCGTAGCTGTTCTAAATATGGGTACCCCAGCAGTTTGCGATTGGGCCAAGCGTTGACCACCTGGCTTATGATGCTGCTAGCCAACAGGCTGTAAGCCATAGCCTCTACACTGATCTGCATGGTGGAGAACAATAGTACCAAACCAATGACTTTTTTGATTACTTCCAGGCGCAAAAAGAGGTCGCTACGCCCCAGGGCCTTAATGGCGTTGAGGTTGGCAGTATGGATCGGCCAGAACAAATAGCTGACACAGAACACCTGCAAATAGAACACACAGGGCAGCCATTTTTCCGTGAGCAGTAAACGAACCACTGTATCGGCGCAACAGGCGAGGCCGAACATTAAAGGGGCCATGATGTAGACGCTGGTCTTGATAGAGCGGCGGGTCATCGCCTTGACACGCAGGGGATCATTCTGTGCCGCCGACATGGAAGGCAACAACACACTGTCGATGGATGTATTGATGTTATTAACAATCAATTTAGGAAATTTATCGCCCTGATTATAGTACGCCAGATCGGCAGAAGTGTACAGCTTGCCGATGATTAGATTGCGCAAGTTATTGTACCCTGTATCAAGCAGCGAAGATAACAGCAATTTCCACCCGTAGGTCAGCAACCCCCGTAGCCGCTGCCAGGAGAATTTCTTTTTAGGATACCACCGCACGGTAACCCAAAGCACTAGTGTATCGATGGCAGTATTGGAAAGTTGCTGGACAACCAACGCCCATACCCCAAAGCCAGACAACGCCATACCGACACCCAGCACAGCCGAGAAGATAGTTCCCCCCAAGGTGGAAAAGAAAAACTTTTTAAAAAGCATGTGGCGAGATACATAGGCCTGTTGAATATTTTTAACACCGGAGATCACAATGGTTAGGCTGATAACCCGGATAATAGGCACCAGAGAGGAATCGTTATAAAAGGTGGCGATTGCTGGTGCTGCTAGACAAATTACCCCATACAACAGCAGGCAAGCGCCAAAGTTAAAATAAAAGACAGAGGAAAAATCCAAGTCATCAGCGTCCTTTTTCTGGATCAATGCTGTGCCCAGACCACTGTCCACAAAAACCTGCAAGATCGTTGTAAACACCGTTACCAGCGCGATGGTGCCGTAATCTTCGGGGGACAGCAACCTCGCCAGTACGATGGAGACGATAAAGGTCACCAGCTGGGCGCCGCAGCGCTCTGCAAAGCGCCAGAACAGGCTTTTGACGATGGTTGACGTGTTGAACATAGACGGTTACTCTCCAAAAAGCCGCGCCCAGGTGCGCAGGAGTTCGTTGTGATCAAATACTTTTCGGGCTACTTCCCGGTTTTTTTCGCTAGGGGTATTACAAGTCAATTCCTCCAGTGAAAGCCAGTCTATCTGCCTCACATCGTATACCTCGCAACCCATCTCACGGAATCCTTTGTACAGTGTTCCCTGGGGATTGAGGAATATCTTCTTGCCCAGGTACATCAGCAGGTAGATGTTGCCCAAGCCAGCCTGCTGCTTGTAGTCAAAGATGGCTACATCCACCCGGCTGAGCATCTTAACATACTCCTCGGGCGACATACGCGTTAAGGGCACCGTCACGTTTTCTTCCCCGTACAGAGCTGCCGGCAGGCCGCGAATCTTTTTGGAATACGCGTCTACTCCGTAGGAGAGTGGCACATACAGGTGTATTTTTCCTTTATATGGCAAAAGTTTTTGAAGATACTTTTTATGTTTGATGTATTTGGCCGCACAATGGCCGATCAGAACACCTAGTTTCTGGTGCGGCGTGGTATCTGCCCACCGCTCCAGATCCTCTGCAAAATATCCCATCGGGTAGGAAGCATCATACAGCCGCACCTTATCACCGAATGTTCGGCGCAGATAGTCGCGATCCCCCACAAACCCGGCATTAATGGCATGAAAATGTGACACAGTGCGCCGAGCTTGCTCTTTGTATTTTTCTTTTCCTCTTAGCACACGGTACATCTTGCGCACCAGCAGATACAGCCGATCCTGACGTGCTGGCATCCGATACAGGTCGTTGCCCCATACAAACCAGATGATTTTGCTGGCTTCTTCCTCGGTCAAGGCAGCAAGCTGTTCATACGAATATGTTAGGTGGTGGACAACCACATAGTCCGCCATCTCCATATATTTTCTTAGCCCGTCCAGTCCCATAATGCTGTTGTCCAAGATGGTCTGTTCAGTCCTGCGAACAGGCAAACTTTCTTCCCACGCGTATACAAACAGGTGGTTTCTGGCATGGGATAGTTCCTCCACCATATGTTGTGCCCCATGGTTGAAGATTTTTGCTGTATGCAAGAATAAATGAATATAAGAATAGTGTGGCTTTTGCATTGTATATTCTGCCTTTCCGGATTGCTATTACCTGATTCATGTCCAACTATCAGGACTTATTTTTGCAGGGTACCAATTATCCGACAGGATGGGGGCTGGGCTGCAGGGGCCCTCTTGGTAGAAGGGTGGCGGATCACCCGCCTGCAGAGCCTGAGCCAACGCCACAAATCTTTGTGCGGCAACCTGTGCATTCCAGGTCTGTGTAATGGTAAGGTACGCTTTTCGCCCCATCTGGACGGCCCTTTCGGGCTCAAGCAGCAGACCTTTTACCGACCGATACAAAGCATCCACATTTCGATTTTCGTAAAGGAGTCCATTGATTCCATCACGTATAAGGTAAGGGGAAGCACCTGCCTCGTGGTTAGCCACCACAGCACAGCCACTATTCATTGCTTCGTTCAGTACAGCTCCCCATCCCTCTTGTCGGTCAGAGGTAAAAAGAAAGACCGCCGCCTTGTTCATATGTGTACGGACCTCTGACGCCGGTATAGCTCCACGAAAACAGATCTGTTTTCCTACTCCCCCTTGGCCCACTTGGCGCAGTAGGGTCTCCTGCTCCGGGCCTGTGCCTATAATTTCCAATCGGAAAGGGATTTTTTCCATTTGCAATCGCCGAGCCACTTCCACCGCATGTTCGGGATGTTTCCAGTCTAGTAGTCGACCCACCCACAACAGGACGGCGGGTTCCTTGACCGCCATCAGCGACTCAGTGCTGGGCCAGCGCACCGTCTGGGGGAAATATCCCCACCGAAACATCTTACCAGTATAATCAGCATAGCGTAAAACATCTGCAGCGGTATAAGCGCTACTGCACAAAAAATATAGCGGTTGCCCCTGAAACCGGACAAAATGTTTCCAGGCCCGCACGCGATTCCTGATGTGTTGCTTCAAACCGCCGTCCGCGCGTTTAAAAAAACGCTCACTATACTGAAAGGTCAATTTTCCCTGTCGTAACCTCCGTGTCAGAAAGGAAACCGGCGCCGAGCCAAGGATGACCACGTCGCTTTCGTCCAGAAGGACTTTTGCTTGATGGTGTTCCTTGGAGGAAGCATACGCCCGAAGCACGAATGGATATTTTTTGTCCATATCTTCATATCCTAGCGCAAGACGGCTTTGGGGGACCTCCTCCATACTGACAAAGGTATATTCCACCCCAGCATGCTCTGCCAGTTCTAACGAAAGAGGAAGCTGATGATGGTTCATAAAGTTAGAAAAAAAAGTAACTTTCAAGACTTGCCCCCCTCGCTCACGTTCAGTATATTTAAGTTTTCTGCCGATGTGCCAGTACTCTGCAGTAGATTTCTTTCAGACGGGTACCGGCATCGTCCCGAACATACATAACACGGATGGTCCGCCGTGCTTCGTTAGAAAAAGCTTCTGCCTTCTGTGGGTCAGCGAACAACTTCATCACATAGTAAGCCATTAGCTCGTACTCTTCATAACGGTAGAGATATCCGTTTCTACCATGGTGCAGATATTCCTGCACGCACCCCACATTAGCCGAAACCGCAGGTGTTCCTACCAGCATGGATTCCCGTAGGGTGGTGGAAAGGTTCTCGATGGCAGACGGCATCACAAAGACATGGGCTCGCTGCATTTCAGCAGCCATCTGCTCCGAGGTAAGCATCCCAGGAAATTCCAGGCAGTCCAGCACTCCTTGTTCCTTTGCCAGGCTGTAAAGATACCTGAAATAAGGCGGTGTACGTGGATTGTTCAACTGTTCAAAATTGATAGTCCCGGGAATTCGTAGTTTCACGTCCGGATATTTTTCCCGGATGAGCGCCAACGCCCGCACCGCCATGTGAAGCCCTTTGTAGGGAGTGCGACCGGCGTTGCAAAAGATGGTGTGAGGTATGCACCCCTCCGCCGTCCATCGTACCTTCTGAAACGCTTCGTTCATTGGCAGCATGTGATAGGCTACTGTCGTCCCGGGGGCAATCCCGTGGAAAAAACCAGCGCACCAATCATTGTCAGTGATGATGCAATCCACTCGTCGGGCTAGCTCCTGCTCAAAATGCACCTGCGCCCGTATCTTGGCTGCATCCCAGTGATATTTAAGTGTGACGGGTTTAAATAACAGAGGCTGTGTAGCCCACAGTTTTTTCAGTGACAAGCCACCGTTAGGGTATTTGTTAATGGCTGTGATAACCCCCTGGGTGTACAGCACCGCTGGAACACCGGGGGAGGCCTCCAGCAAGTCCAGTCCGTCTGTGAACTCACTGCCCCAGATTTGAATCAAATCCGGGCGAAATGATTTCATCACCTGCCTCCACAGTGCAACATTTTGACGGGGTGCACGGATCCCCCGGTGAGCATGTCCACCTGGGACAGCAAAATAAGTCACCCCATCCTTTTCCGTAATGCGCATCTCACTACCTGAAGTCAGTGCGGAAACCGCTAGCTTTGGCGATTTCTCCGTACCGACCAGTGCCCTGGCGGTAGCGTCCACCCAGCTTCCGCTTTGTGCCCGAGCCAATCCTAGTGCTTCACATGCCGTACCAAGAGGTGCATAGGTCATCCATAATACTTTCATCTTATTCCCTGCTTTTTCGGTTTACTCATTCGTGCAATTGCATGGCGCCACCTGTATAATGAAAATACTTCCGTAACGCCAGGTCCTTTTCTCTCCCATGTAGATGTCCCAAATGCAAGGATTCTTTTTGCAATTTTGCAAAATACTCTTCTGTTGATTTTATAACCCGTGCCGGAACCCCCACAGCTACCGAATGGTCAGGTATATCATGACTCACCACCGCTCCAGCACCAATTACCACATCGCTACCCACGGTAACACCCGGCAGCAGCAGCACATTGTTTCCGATATAAACACTGTCTCCCACCGTAATAGGCTTAGTGACTTCCAGGTCCGGCACTTGATCTCGATACAGCAAGGTCCCACCATCATGGGTAAGGAATTTCACACCATCTGTAATGTATACATTGCGTCCCAACGTAATCAGCCATGGTTCCGTGTTCCAGTCCACGTGTCCGTATAGGTGCAATGTGCCAGACACAAAGTTAACCCCAACTGCTTTAGCAAAAGAAACCGGTCGTATACGCTGGTACGCTTTTAGGTATATCTTTTTTACGATGGTTCTCAGCTTCATGAAAGATCTCCTCAAATCTCCAATTTTCGGATGGTTTGCAGCCAATTCCGATAATCAAACAGCGGCAGTGGTTTTTTCTTTCCGGTTTTTCCTTCGTGCTCTGCCGTATATCGTAGGATCGTCTGACGAACATCTGATGTCAAATACAACCCTGGCACCTGATTCGCATACAAATGAAGATCACTGATATCACTGGCAATCACGTCCGTGCCAAGGGTTACCGCTTCCACAAATTTTGTAGGGAATCCGGCGTTATTGGTTCTGGTATCATCCCGGATAATGAAGGAACAATCCGCGCTCTTCAAATAGGCAAGGCTTTCTTCATGAGGAAGTCTTCCCAGAAAAACCGTGCAGGGAGGCGGTGTCCTTCCGTGCCACTCCGGATTAAGCCGAACAAAATCCTGCCAAGTGGCCCCTATCACCCACAAGCGACATGGATATTTTTGTGCCGTATCAGAAACCGCTTCCAGAATCTGCGCCAGCTTGTCCTTGTGACCGGGATTTCCCACATAGACAAACGTAACCTCCGACCCACGCGGTTTGGGTTCGCAATTCCATTTATCATCCGCGGTATCTACCAGCGGCGGAATACACACTACATTGGGACACATTTTGTAGTATCGCTGCAAGTAATGACTGATCACAATCAGACCGTCCAGCTGTTTCTGGATCACTCGCATCCGTAGCCAAGTATCCATCCCTTTTATAAGTTTGAACATCGGGGAAATTTCAAGCATATTATACCATTCGGTACAATCTGCCAGAATCCTACGCCGGTTTCTACGGCAATCCCTGCGCAGGCGGATAAAAGCCGCCGCCGGGTAGTTATAGCATACCACCGCATCAGCACCACCGACACCTTGTATCACCTGCCGGATCGGTTCAATGTCTGCCAAATAGATCGGCCACTCTCTTAGTCCTTTGGGGTAAGGAATCGCATAGCATTCAAAGCCTTGGCAGAGTACTCGGGTCTGCAACACTGGAACACTTTCCTGTTCCCGGGTAATTCCCAGCAAAACGACGCGATGCCCACACGCTCGCAACAACTTTGCCATAGCCAAAACGCGATGTGCGGCTGCGTTTTTGTCAGGTAGTTCAAACCCACCCACGTATATAATGGTTTTACCGATTTTCTGTGTTTCGTTCAATGACCTCAGTCTCCCGTTTTTGAAGGATCCGCGAATACGGCGGGAATTTACCTTTCAGTATTGTTCCTGCACCGACTACACAATTGTCACCAAGGATCGTCCCTCGTAGAATCACACTGTTGGCCCCGATCCAAACATTGTTTCCAATCTCTATCGGTGTCGTCTTATACTTCCCGGCGGCCACACCATCGGGGACACGATAGTCATGATCCTGGTCGTAGATCAGCACATTGGGCCCTAGCATCACATCGTCGCCGATCGTAATACATTCATACGCAGTGACCACACAGCCATTGCTCATACCAAATCTGTCTCCGATGTTCAGAGTTCCACCATGGCGTACCCGCAGCTTAGCACCATTATGCATTTTCAGCATACACCCAATGTGCAAGTAGCTCCCCTTCTCTTGGGTGATTTCGGTGAAAGGTGATACGATTGCCATCCCACGAGCAGAAAAATCTCGACCATGTTTAAGTTTGAGTATCACGTATTTCAACCACGCCAGCGGCACGCAAAACAAAGCTTTGCCGTATTTATTCATACTGTCATTTCCCTTATCACCGCTTTTATTTCTGTGAGATAAGCGTCCACCACGATTTGACGATCAAATTCATCTTCCACTTTTCGGCGAGCGGCCAAACCCATCTTCCGGCGCTGCTCCCAAGGAAGACCTAGGAATTTCTTAATCTGAGCAATAAGGTCCGCACTGTCCTTCTGGCGACAGACAAAACCATTAACTCCTTCTTCCACAATCTCACGGCAACCACTGCGATCGGTAGTTATGATAGGTCGGCCACACGCTGCACTTTCTAGCAGCACATTGCTCATACCCTCAGGGTAATAGGTGGGGTGCACCGTACAGGCATTAATTTTCTGAAAAGGCAGCACGCTGGGCTGTTGACCGTGGTATTGGATGATTCCAGCTGCTTCCATTTTATCTAAAATCTTGCGGTAGCTTTCGTCGTCGCAACCACCCAAGATATGAAAGACAGTTTCAGGGTGACGGGCATGAATTACACGAGCCGCCTCCAGATACTGGTCGATTCCCTTCTCCTTCAT
The DNA here is from genome assembly GCF_963931595.1 of uncultured Subdoligranulum sp. Classification (GTDB taxonomy): domain Bacteria; phylum Bacillota; class Clostridia; order Oscillospirales; family Ruminococcaceae; genus Gemmiger. The sequence goes on along the minus strand of NZ_OZ007030.1, from coordinate 674,841 downwards.
CACTCGAGAGATAAACAGGAAATCCACTGTCTTTCCCTTCGGATAGGGCAACAACGCAAAGCGCGCGGTGTTGACGCCGGACCCTGGCAGCAGATGGTGATGGCCCGGTGCCATACGGCGCGCATTAAAAAAATCCTCATTCTCTTGGTTCTGGAAAAAGACGCAGGCCGCCTTTTTGACCCCCCGCTTGTAAAGCGCAACCGTCAATACCTGCATTGGGCCAGGATTTTCCACCGGGGTGCCGAGACCGCAGACGTTAACCAAATAAGGGATGTCCCGTTTGGCGCAGGCCATACCGCCGTAAACGTTAGGCTTGATGTTGTAGGTCAGCACTACGTCAGGGCGCTCCGCGTCCAGCAGACGGCCGTAGCTGCGCAGAAGTGCCAGGTCCCGCAAGGGGTTTTTGCCGTGGCGGGCTACTTCGAGTGAAAGCATCTGGCAGCCTATCTCGGAAAGCTCTTCCCAGTGTTGCTTTTTTTCACAGGCCACAGCCACTTTCCACCCCTGCGCTAGCATAGCCAAGATAACCTCCTGGCGCAAATTATAAACATAAGTAGAGTCATTGGCCAACATAAGTATTTTCATCGGTTTGCAGCCTCCATTTCACAGGCTTCTGCCTGTGCTGTTGTCTGCCCTGCTGCCACACCTTCTGTACTTTCAGGGATAAACAAAATCTTGATCGTAGCAAAAATAATGCGTAAATCCTCCATAAAACTCGGATTAGCAATGTACATCAAATCCATCTGCAGCTTATCGTACGGAGTAGTATTATATTTACCGTACACTTGGGCATAACCGGTTAAACCAGCCTTGGCCTGCAGGCGCAGGGCAAACTCTGGCAGTTCTTTCTCATACTGGGCAGCAATTTCCGGCCGTTCAGGGCGTGGGCCTACCAAGGACATATTCCCTTTTAGAATATCCAGAAGCTGAGGAAGTTCATCGATTCTCACCTTACGGATCAAACGCCCAACAGGTGTAACCCGTTCATCTTTATCTCCTGTGGAAAGACGCGCCACGCCGTCCTTTTCTGCATCCACCCGCATACTGCGAAACTTATGCACCATAAAGGTTTTTCCGTCTTTCGTCAAACGGCACTGCTTATAAAAAACCGGACCACCATCATAAACCTTGATGGCGATAGCAAATCCCAACATTACGGGCGAAAGCACCAACAGCGCCACTCCCGACACCACAACGTCAAACAGACGCTTCATCAAAAGATATTCCGGCGCAGGTTCATAACGGGTAACTTGCAACATGGGCAAATGGAACAGGTGCAAAGGCTTTGCACTGCTCATGAGCACATCGCCAATACGTGGCATCATGTACACTTGAATATCACGGGCAATACAGTATTTCAATACAATATTGCGCTCATGACTGTGAATTCCGCAAAGGAACACCGCTTCCATTCCATCCAGCATTTCTAAATCGTGATTCAAGCACTCCGAAATAGGAGCAATCTTTTCCACTGCGAATTTTTTATCCAGTCCATACTCCTGAATCAGTTTTTCCATGCCAGGACGCCGATCATATACAACTACTGTGCGTCGAGGTGGGAACAGTTTAAAATACCATTGATGTGCACAATAAGACCAACCAACAGCATACAGTACTTGTACTAATGTGCAAAGAATCAATGGCCAAACTGTCGGCACAATCTTATTGAGAAGCCAAATTACGACATACATTACCACATTTGAAAGCAATGCAGACAGTACCTGTGAATATACCATTTCTGATATGCGGTACAAAGAGACTTTAAACGCATCATATACCCGGCCAAATACCAAATATAAAATGGCAAAAATTGCGATCACTGCCCAGTTACCTTTATTATAAAAAGGAGAAATAATGTGATCTGCATAAAACCAATACCAACATACGCCAAATAGGGCTGTCATACCTGCCACGTTAATCAATTTTACTATCCGTAGCGCAGCACGGTATTTCACTTTATTCATAAATCATTCCTCTATTTCAGGGGGTTACACCAAACCCTATATTTTTCTTCTCGAATCCATTTCAACACTTTTGAATAATTGTCTTACATTCACCAACAAAATTTCAAATAATTTTTTCAATTATAACATAGCCCCCCTTTTATTTCAATAATTGCCATAATCTATAGAATCGAGGTTCTTTCTTTAGCGCCTATTACAACATTTGAATAACAATCGTGTGCGTAAAGTGTCAACGCGTTATCTGTCACTACATATCCCATCTTGCACACGAAAGGAGGTTTGTTTACCCGTGTATTTTGCTGTTGACCCCTATGAATGCCTTGATTTACCCGCAATGCTGAAGCCAACTGAAGTTGCGGAGTTATTATGTATACATAAAAATACCGTCTACAAACTGATCCGCCGGGGCGATTTGCCTGCTTTTCGTGTAGGAAAATCCTGGCGTATTCAACGCAATGACCTTTTCCATTTATTGGACCGATCCGAGTCCGAGTAAAAATAACTCCCCCCACAACCGTTTCATTCCCCGGTATCGCTTCAAAAACTTCATAGGGTTTTCCCATATATTATAGGAATAGAGCCATACAGAAGATAATCCTTCTGTATGGCTCTATTTTATTTTGCAAGGAGGATATGCCCCATGAACCTGTGCTGAGGATTTTCGCATTTCCGAAAGTGTAGCCGAAGCGCTGGTGGCTTTGACGGTGGCTGTTGTCACTACCATTATCACCAGCCTGAACGAAGACAACTGAGATGACCAGGAAAGGAATGACCTATGGACGAAACATTGACCTGTGTATGCTGCGGTGCCGAGGTCCACCGCGATGAAGCCTATTTTGTAGGAGATCAGCCCCTTTGCCGTGATTGTGCCGATGAGGAAACCTTCGTCTGTGACAACTGCGGTTTCCGCCATTGGGACAGTGACAACCAGGGGGACGACCGGTATGATCTTTGCCCCTCCTGCCGGGAGGAATACTTTGTGGCCTGCAGCGAGTGCGGCCGTCTGATACCCAACAGCGAAGCGTGGTATGCAGATGATGACGACGACACGCCGCCCTACTGTGAATCCTGCTACCGTGAGAAAGTAGGCGACGCTCTGCATCCCTACAGCTACAAGCCCTCCCCTATCTTCTATGGCGATGGCCCGCTCTATCTGGGCGTGGAACTGGAAGTGGACGGTGCCGGGCAGAGCGCTTCCCATGCCCGCACGGTCCTGAACGTGATCAACCGCCGGGAGGAATACGCCTACATGAAAACCGACGGTAGCCTGGATGATGGTCTGGAGTTGGTAACTCATCCCTGCACGCTGGAAGAGCACCGCACCAAGGTTCCCTGGGCTGATACGGTAGCCGCCTTCCGGGAGATGCACTACAACAGCCACAACGCCGGAACCTGCGGTTTGCATGTCCATGTAAATCGCGACGCCCTGGGCGAACACAGTGCAGCCCAGGATGAAACGATTTCCAAGATTCTCTATCTGTTCGAACGGTTCTGGCAGGAGATTTTACGATTCAGCCGAAGGACCGAAAGCCAGATGAATCATTGGGCTGCCCGATACGGCTATAAGAACAGCGCCAAGGAGATTCTGGAACATGCCAAATACGATTCAGGCAACGGTCGCTATGCCTGCGTCAACCTGACCAACCATGATACCATCGAGTTCCGGGCTTTTCGGGGCACTCTTAAACTCAACACCCTCATTGCCACCCTGCAGTTTGTGGATCGCATCTGCCGGGTGGCTCTTGCTTTGTCCGAGAGTGAGATCAAGGATCTGAGCTGGCCTGAGTTTGTGCTCCGTCTGACCAATGAAAGTACCCCGGAATTGATCCAGTACTTAAAAGAACGCCGTCTGTACATCAATGAGCCGGTAACGGCAGAATGGGAGGTATAATCATGTGCGGATTATTTGGATTCAGTGACCCGTCCCACAGCCTGACCCAACGCCAGGCCCGTCAGCTTCTCCGTGTCCTGTCGGTGAGCAGTATGGTACGCGGTACCGATGCTACCGGCATTGCCTACAACAGCCATGACCGGCTGCATATCTACAAACGTCCGGACGCAGCCAACAAGACACTGCTTCTGCCGTCTGTCTCTACACATGTAGTCATGGGTCATGTGCGGATGACCACACAAGGCAATGCCCAGTCCAATTATAACAATCATCCATTCCCTGGCGATCTGGATGGACACCTTCCCGGTAGTGGTCCCGACTTTGCCCTGGCCCACAACGGCGTTCTGAACAACGACCTGCTGCTGCGCCATCAGCTGCATCTTCCCAAGACGCGGATCGAGACAGACAGTTACATTGCCGTACAGATGCTGGCATCCGCCGGAACACTGGATTTGGCGTCTCTGGCCGGGATTGCTGAACAGTTGGAAGGGACCTTCACACTGACCATCCTGGACAAGCAGGACAACCTCTACTTTGTGAGGGGCAACAATCCCCTCTGTCTGGTGGAGTTTCCCCGTACGGGATTATTTGTCTATGCCAGCACCTCGGAGATTCTACAGAATGCCATTTCTCGTCTGGACTTTTTACAGGCCCAGCCCTTCTCCCGGGTCTGGCTGGAGGAGGGAGAGATTCTGCACCTGTTTGCAGACGGTCAAATCGAAACCCGTACCTTTGATACCCGCAGACTGCAAAGCCTTTTCTGTGCTTCCTGGGGCTGGCCGTCTTCCAGAAACTCCAAAAGAACGCTTTCCGAGGATCTCTTGAATACCGCCTGCAATCTGGGCTTTGAAGAGGAGGATGTGATAATCTTACAGGGATGCGGGTATTGCCCGGACGAAATAGAAGAACTCTTGCAGGACCCGGAATTGTTCCGAGCGGCCCTGCAGGAGTCTTATTATGAATATGCTGTCTATCGAGGGGATTGGCTATGAGGATTGCCTATGTCCGTGTATCCACCGCCGAACAGAATGAGCAGCGTCAGATCGATGCCCTGGCCAAGCATAATATTGAGCGCTGGTTTACTGAGAAGGTCTCCGGCAAGGACACCAACCGCCCCCAGCTGCAAGCCATGCTGGAATTTGCCCGTGAGGGAGATACCATCTACGTCCACGATTTCAGCCGCCTGGCCAGAAGCACTTCTGACCTGCTTAGAATCGTGGAGCTGCTCCAGCGCAAGAAGATTCATCTGGTCAGTAATAAGGAGAATATCGATACCTCCACTCCGACCGGAAAGCTGATGCTGACGATGATTGGTGCCATCAACGAGTTTGAGAGGCAGAACATCCTGGAACGGCAGAGGGAGGGCATAGCCATCGCCAAAGCACACGGCAGATACAAGGGCCGCGCTCCCATCCGATTGGATTCCCAACGTTTTGAAGCTGTCTACGCCCGCTATCATACCCGGGAGATCAGCAAAAAGGAGATGGCCCGCTTGCTGGGAATCTCCCGTCCCACCTTGGACCGCCTTCTGGCAGAATTTTCAGAACGCGCAACCCCCTGACCAAAGAGTTCTCGCTCCTTCCCCGTCCACCGCCACCGGCAGGGTTCCGGGAAGGAGCCCTCTTTTTTTGCGGTATGGTATAAGCCGCCCTTGCATGGCTCCCTTGTAAAAAGAGGGGCTTGTGTTACATCCTGTCAAACAATGCGGATTTGGACTTATCTTTTACAGAAAAGCTTCCGCCGGGATGGTCAGTCTGAGGTATACCCTATTCTTCTTCAAACTCCTTGCATAGCACATACAAAGCCAGCATAAATAAGCTGGGCATATAAATCCGTCCACTTCGTTTGCGCAGCGTTGTTGGGGATAATTTCAGCTGTCGGTATCGTTTCAGAAGGCTTTGCAGTTCGGGCATTTTTTTCTGAAGGCGCATTTCTTCCACCAGAGAGTCATAGGTGCCCTGCTGATACAGGTATTGCTGCACCTTTATCATTTTCGCTCTGGTACTCTCATGCCAGGATGTCTGTTTTTCAATTTCTGCCCTGACCCTCTCGATGGACCGGTAAGGCGTAATCTCCAAGCAGTGTTTTATGCCCTGGCAGATGGTTTCGGGCGCATTGTTCATAAGCCATGTGAACAGAGCGTATCGGTCAGCAATTCCTCGCTTTTGGCTTAGATTTCGCAGCCCTGCCGGATAGAGCTGGTATTCGATTCGCATCAGGTTCAGCCCAGACACTACAGAGTTCTTTGAAAAACGTTTTTGCTCATATACCTTGTCATAGACCACCAAGCCACGCCTTTTGTTGGCAATTTTGAAACTGTGTTGCTCATCTTCCTGATCGGGCAATGACAAAAGACGATATGTATTTTTGTGGGGTGTTCTTTTCAGCAGGTCCAGATAATCCGGAATGGAGAAGGGCTCCAGAAATTCAATGCCCATACAAAGATCAATGCGGTTGGCCAGACAATATTCCATCTTTATGAAGGACAGACCATTCCGCTCCCAAAAGTCATTGAATATAAATCGACAGTCTGTAAGTATATCGCTTCTGCAGTCTGTGATTCCCAGATACCCAAGTTCGCCATGCACCATGACCCGTGGGTTCACAAGCATTTTCAAGCTTTGCCCGATACTGCTATTCAGGATTTCAGCTTTTAAGCCATGACAAAGAGTAAATTGATAATGATTATGGCTATATCTTCTGCATTTTCGGGTCAGGAACTGCCACACCCTTTCGATACGCTCATATCGATTCGATTCTGAGAAAAAATAGAGTAATTCAAAAGTATGGATTCCTACTTCTCTGTGATATAAACCACAAGAAGGAATAGCAAAACGATCCCGGCTGTTTTCGAGCATAAAAATTCTCTTTTCTATCGGAAAATATAGGCTTTGAGAGAGATTTTCTCTGAAAAAACAGAGAAAATTTCAGACAAAAAGGACGCCATAATAGGTAAAAAAGAAGGCCGGCTGAACCACGCCGCAAAATTGCGGATTGGCTCAATCGGCCCCTTTGTCAGGGTCTATGAAGTTAAAGGTGATGGTAATATGCTTGTGGGCATCCACCTCCACACGGCGTACCAGCTGTTGCAGCTGTCCTTTTTCCAGATGATCGAATTGCAGAAACGCCCGGATCTTTTTTTCGATGGCATCCGTCTGGTCGAAATCGTTTTCCAGGTGTGCCAGCTGTTCCAGTTCCTTTTGACAGCGTTCCTCCTCCTTGCGCAGGTTCTGAGAGATATAGGCGAACTCATCCTCACGCAAGATCCCGGCGGCTTTATCCTTGTAGGCACCCAATCGGGTTTTGCGTGCCGATTCCAGCTGCTGCTCCAGCTTGCTGCGGCGGCTTTTCAGATCCTGCTGTCCCTGCTGCTTTTGCGCACGCTTGCGGGCCATTGCCTTGGAATCCACCTGATTCTGTGCCAATGTACGCAGTGCATCCACCACCGCCTGCACCACCACGTCTTCCCGGATGCTGTGCGAGGTACAGTGATGTGCTGTGGGGTCGCGATAGTACCCATAGCAATTCAGATACCAGTACTTTCCCCTCTTTTTGGCATAGAGGGGGCTGCCGCAGTCGGCACAGTAGGCAATGCCGGTAAGTAGATGGGGATGGTCGGTGGTTTCGTATGTACGGACCTTCTGCATCTGCTGCGCCAGGGCGAAGTCTTCCCGGCTGACCAGCGGCGTATGGGTGTTTTCCACCACAATCCAGTCTTCGGGATCGACCCGGCGGCGATTGTGTACCTTATAGTTGATCGTGCGGGTGAACTGCTGGGCCATATCGCCCTGATACACCGGATGGCTCAGGATTCGCCGGATGGTTTCCGCATTCCACAGCCCCGTAAAACGACGGCTCTTGTCGGTCATCTGCTTTTGGGCTGCCGGTGAGGGAATTTCCTCCCGGTTGAGGACCTTAGCAATCCGGGTACGGCTGGCCCCGCCCAGAAACAGCGCAAAGATGCGCCGCACCGTGGGAGCTGTCTCCTCATCGGGCAGAAGATGATATCTGTCCTCGGGGTCGATGCGGTAGCCATAGGGCGCCTGCCGCCCCAGGAATTTGCCCTGCCGCTTGAGGATGCCCAGCGAGGTCCTCACCTTGGCACTGGCATCGGCGGCATATAAATCGTTGAATACATTTTTGAATACGGCCATCTGCTGGACACTGTCGGTGTTGCTGGCAGAGTCGTATTGATCGTTGACGGCGATGAACCGGATTCCCAAACGCGGGAAGATTTCTTCCAGATATCGCCCGGTCTCGGCATAGTTGCGTCCTAGACGGGAAAGGTCCTTGACGATGACGCAGCTCACGCTGCCATCCATCAGGCATTGATTCAGTTCCTGAAAGCCGGGACGCGCAAAGTCCGTTCCGGTGTGGCCATCGTCCACAAATTCCCGGACAATAGCAATGTCATGTTTTTTTGCCCACTCCCGCAAGAAGGAGCGTTGGTTCTGGATGGAGTCCGATTCCGCTTCCGGGCCATCGGCCGAGGAGAGCCGCAAATAGATCGCCGCTTCCTGCTGACGGACAGACTCCCGCATTCTACTTTTTTTCACAAGTCATCTCCCTCCGTTGCTTCCAGGTTCAGATTGCTCAGCAGCTGCTCCAGGCAGTCTGCCAGCGTCCTACTTCCTGATTCGGTGGAGAATGTGACCGTAACAGATTGTGTGCCCATACTTGGCACCTCCTTTTCAGTACGCAGCGTTGCAGGGTTTTCTTTAAGCAATAATATGCAGAACTTCCCTGCGGTATTTTCGATTGCAGAGGCAATCGTCACTGCGATTACTGGTAGCTGTTACGGCCGTATATTTTTTTATCAGGCAGATGCGATTATATTTGAGCGTATATTGTTGTGTGGGCAATAAAAATTTATACATCGGTGGGACGGGGTGCCTATTGAAGCCTGCTATTTGTTGGTTGTATAATACTTTTAGATAAGAATTTTAAAAAATATAAAATTTCGGGGTTGTACAAGGAGCAAGTATGAATCAACAAAAAGAAAATCCGTTCCCCATAATTCCACAGCCGTTGTTGAACAGCCAGATGGAATTTGGCAAGATTCTGTCGAAGTATCAAAAGTACCTGAAGGAGAACGCTGCAGAATATCGGATGCGCCATTTTGAAGCTACTGCCTTGCCGGAGTCCGATAAGGCGCCGCATGTCTCTTTGCCCCACAACCTACCGGCAGGTTCCTTTCCACTTCCCTGCCTGGTCGGAGAGTCTGCCAACAAAATTGCCAAATACACCGAGCGGATTTTCTGGGCCGAAGGCGGTGATCCCGTATTGTCTTCCTGTATGGATCCGCACGACATTCCTTGGCATTCGCCTCAGCAGAATCTTCTCGAGGCCATCCACTTTTGCCCTATTGCCATCTTCCGCCCGGCGGATAAACCGTTCGGGTATACTACCAAACTCTGGATATACCTTTATCAGGTCTTTCGTAGCGTCGAAGCACCCGCAGATGATCCTGACGCTTTTCCTAAAATGAAGATCAAGCCTCTCTGCATCTATTATGTTTCCTCTCTACAGTCGCAGGACCTAAAAAAGGCCATAGAGTATTTCCACTCCCAAAACCTCACCATCGCGCATCTTCGCGCGCTCCTGATACGCCAAGCCTATCTTTTGTATGGAGTAGTCCCCTCCTTTTTACTCCTGCGGAAACCTCTGAAGATTGCTTCCCCCCTCGATTTTTTGTTTGACAGTGAAATCACCATTTCCCTCCACCCTTCGGTGGCCAACTGGTGGACCTGCGCCCTTCATCAGCAGGTAGAATTTCTTGCTTCTGAGAAGGGCAAGCAGCAATCTTTTCCCGGCCAAGTGTCCTCTGACAGTGACATGAACACAGATTATTTCTTGGAAAGCTGGGAAACAAATGTCAAAAAATTGTATTGGAAAAGCAGCGCACGAGTAGAAACCTTCCGCACACGTCTGTTCTTTCCCTACAATCCAAAGTATCCTCTGAATGTTCCCTCTGACTTTCAACACAGCAATCAGTTACTGGGCTTCACCAATCACAGCCTTTTAGGTCCAAAATATTATTCTATAGCGTTGTGGACTCAAGCCGGCTTTACTGACCCCATTCTGCAGCCGGTTGAACTCCTTCTGCGTCCTTTCTACCAAAGACAACATCACAATGGATTTCTCAAAGAGGACCTTTACAAAGCTTGCCACAGCTGGTTGTCCTACGCCGCAGCAAATGTCAGCCGTACTTACTTTCTTTCTGCCTTACTGGCAGCCGCCTACAGCGCCTTTTCCCCGGAAGTTTCC